>JABCPJ020000035.1 GCA_013333135.2 Candidatus Saccharimonadota bacterium | reverse complement strand
TAATTTAGCTAATGGCTTGGCTCAGGCGGGTCATGAAGTTTTGGTGATCGCGCCAAGTTTTACGGGTGAATATTACGAAGAAATCGATGAAAAAACTGGTGTGAATACCGTACACCTATCTTCGATCCGTTTCCCTTTTTATCCTGATCAAATTAACCCAGTGCCAGAGAATCCGGAATTTTTAGGTATGCCTTTGCCGCGATTAACTTATAAAAATGGTATTTGGTGGACGGTTAACCCTTGGGTGGAAGTGAAGAAGGTGTTGGACGAATTCCAGCCAGACGTGATACATCTTCAGACGGCGGAATTTATTGCGCTTGCGGTAATGAGTTATGTGAAAAAACGAGACGTTCCTTTGGTTTCGACCGGGCATGCTTATCCGGACAATATCACTGATCAATTGTTTTTCTTGCAACCTAAACCTTTGAAGAAATTATCGAATGCGATTTTGAAGGCACATATGATGAGTTTTTTGAAAAATTCTGAATATGCGACGATGCCAACCGAGATTGCAATTGGTGATTTGGTGCCAAAAAATCGTAAATATTTTAAAGTACCGGTAGAGGCGCTCTCGAATGGGGTGGATTTGTCGCAGTTCAAGCCGGCACCAGCTAGTCAGGAGATTTTGAAAAAATATCATCTGGATGATGGTAAGAATAAAATTATGTACATCGGACGGGTGGATCCGGAAAAAAGTATTGATGTAGTGGTGAAGGCTTTTGCTTTGCTTTTGGCGGATGAGATTTCGAATACTGAACTGGTGATTGTGGGTGATGGCATCGATGTGGCGAGATTGAAAGAACTTACTGAGGAGCTGGGCATTAGTGAGGAGGTAAAATTCCTCGGTAAAATTATGATGCCGGAACTCGCAAAAGTTTATCGCATGGGTACGATGTTTGCTACGGGTTCTGAGACCGAGACTCAAGGAATTGTTTTGATTGAGGCGGCGGCAACCGGTTTGCCCCTTGTAGCCGTGAATGCTGGAGCGGTGGGGGAAATTTGTGTGAATGGCTTTAATGGTGAACTTGTGGAGGCTGGCAATGTCGAAGCGTTCAAAGAAGCTATGAAAAAGATTCTTTTGGACAAAAAGTTGCGAGAGAAATATAGTAAGAATTCCCTGGAGATTTCCAAGAAACATGATTTGAGACATACCTTGAAGCGTTTCGAAGAAATTTATGAGGAAGCGATTCGCTTAAAACGTGCAGAAGCGGAATAATGAGATTGGAGAAAATAATGCAGAAAAAATGGTCTTGGCAGGATTTACCTAAACATTTTACGATTTTAGCCCCGATGGAGGGGGTGACGGATGTGGTTTTTCGTCAAGTGATTAACCGGGCAGGTAGACCAGATGTGTTTTTTACGGAATTTACTAATGTTTCTTCTTTTGCTTCAGAGAAAGGTCGCGATAATGCACTTGAACGTCTCGATGTAGTGGAAACGGATTCGCCGATTATTGCGCAAATTTGGGGAAAAAATCCGGAGCAATTTGGTTTGCTGGCAAGCAAATTGGAGGAACTTGGTTTTGATGGATTAGATATTAATATGGGCTGTCCGGATCGCCATGTCAATAAGGCGGGTGGCGGAGCGGCGATGATTCGTACGCCAGAATTGGCCCTTGAATGTATTCGTTCGGCGAAAGCAAATACTAATCTACCAGTTTCGGTGAAGACGCGTCTTGGCTTTACTTATACGGATGAATTTCGTGAATGGTTACCAAAAATTTTAGCAGAGGATGTGGCGAATTTGACGATTCATTTACGCACACGCAAGGAAATGTCAAAAGTGCCAGCACATTATGAGTTAATCCCAGAGATTTTAGCTATTCGTGATGAAGTCGCACCACGAACTTTGATTACAATTAATGGTGATATTGCGGACATGGCGGATGTGAAAAAACTCAGCGAGGCTTATCCAGAGGTGGATGGTTTTATGATTGGTCGTGGGGTATTCTTCAATCCATATTGTTTTACTGATCGTAAACCAGTGGGGTTGGGTGGTGAAGTTGAAATTCCGGAGGTTATGGAATTATTCCGTTTTCATCTAGATGTTTTTGATGCAAGATGTCGAGAGTTAGAAGAACGTGGCTCGAGGTATCCATTCGAGCCGTTGAAGCGCATGTTTAAAGTTTATGTGAATTCTTTTGATGGAGCTTCGGACTTGCGCATAAAATTGATGGATTGCAAAAATACGACGGAAATTCGGGCGGTATTAGATGAATTTTGTGCAAAATTGTAACAAAAAAGAGGGGGTTAATTCCCCTCTCTCTAGATTAGTTAGCCGCAATATGCCAAGTCAAATCTGTAGCATTAAACATCAGACGACATTGCTCCTTTCCGACTAAGACGTCGAAGACGTGAATCGCGGTATTGCCGACGAAACGGATGTGGGTGCGGAGTAATTCCGTCACTTCAGACTCATCGTAGCCATGGCGCTTAAAAGTCAGCGGTTGGCACGGAGTCATTTGATAGCCGAAAAGGGCCATCACTTCGACACGTTCTAGATTGTTAAGATTAGCTTGGTTTTGCATAAGTAACTCCTAAATTTAAATATAAGAGTCATTTATGTGAGCCTGATTTATTGGCTCCTGGCTAAAAGTATAAATGACGATACTTAAAGCTAAAACATTTTCTCATTGCCAGTGACCGAAGTATAGCAAGATACTTTAATTTTAGCACAAAAAGTATGTTTTAATGCAAAAGATAAGATTTTGTGTAGATGAAAATTTGCTCAAAATTTAGACATAAAAATGGGAGGCGGAAGCCTCCCGAAAAGCGTGAAAATTGCGGGTCAATAGTGACATTTACTGATATTTTGGGAGAAGAGTACTAGCGAGTAGTAGTTTTTCAGGGAGCTAGTATTCGATATCAGCAATTTTTTTGGATTTTAATAACCGAGTTACAGGTGCTATGTATGATTAATCTATGATTAATCGTTGTAGAAGCCTTGGTCTCTAGCAGATTCTAGCATGACCTCAATTTCCGAATCCCGGGCTTTCTGGAAATAATCTGGATTGTTCTTGTAATCTTGAACAAATCTGCGCACATCTCCAGGTCTCCAAGAATCGTATCTTGTGCCATAAACATCGTTGGTAATAGTAACACTCATGTGAAATACCCCCTTTCACAAAAAAGCAATTTTCACGTACACTAACCTAAATCCTAGTTAGATTAGACGGTTTAATTCTACCATAAAAATATAAATATGTCAATGTTAAAAAATTGACAAGATTAGAAAAAGGTTGTAGAATATAAGAACTGATTAAGATTAATTAGTGTGACTTTTTGACAGTAGTTCTTTAAGAGGAGGTTTTCGTATGGAAAAAGATTGCGAAAATGAAGTTTATGTTGCTAATGGTGAAATTCGTGTACTAATCATTGCAAGAATACTTTCTTGTTTTGTGATTTTTGGATTATTGCTTGGTGTAATACCTATGCCTGTGTCGATAATTCTAGTGTCATTGATGTGGTTTGTAAATTTTAGTGTGGGTGGCTCGATTATTTTTGAGCGTAATTGCTTAGTTTGTCTACATGTCGATAAGCCACAGAAAATGATAACTATTTTTTCTGAAATGCTATTAAGCGCTTTTATTTGGGGATATTTTGCTTATTGGCTGAATTTTTGGCTATTGTTGGTTCTATCGTTACTTGCAATTTTAACAGTAGCTTGGACAAATTTAGATCATAATATGAAATACGTGGATTTGTATGGTAGAGGAATCAATGTCGCCGTTGAACTTGCAAATGGAAGATTTATTAACTTGGCATTGGTGCCAATGTTTATAATTTTTGGTTCAGTTTTCGGCGTATCACTTAAACTGACTTACGTAATAATTGTTGCCGTGATGCTCCACTATATTCATAATAGGATTTTAGTTAAGGCTACTAGGCCATAAAACGCAAAATCTCCTGGCGCTCCAGAAATGGGGTGCTATTTTTTTGAATTTTGATAAAATAGTTTTATTTTGTTCTCATTTTTTAAAAAAGCTTATGTTAAAATAAAAATAAAATCCGGAGAGAAAAAGATGGGCAGAAAGCATATCAAAAATCGGGTATATCAAAGAACAGAACGAAAAATTTTTAATGCTTTGGCAAATATATCAAAAGATAAAAGCTTGGCCGAAATTCAAATATGTGAACTTGTCAGAGTAGCTAAGATTGCCGAG
>JABCPJ020000034.1 GCA_013333135.2 Candidatus Saccharimonadota bacterium | reverse complement strand
GGATGGCGCACGCTTCATGGAAATCGGCAACCAGGTTTTCATGCAGTATAAGCGTAATCAAGACGGTACCTTCTCGGAATTAACCAAGAAAAATATCGATTTCGGCGCTGGCCTTGAGCGTATCGCTGCCGCCGCTATGGATTCTTTCGATGTTTTCGAAACTTCACTTTTAAAACCAATTATTACTAAGCTCGAAGCTATCTCTGGTCTCAGCTATGCTGAACATACCGAAGAAATGCGCGTGATTGCGGATCATTTGCGCGGTGCTTATCTACTTTCGGCTCAGGGTCTCGTGCCAAGTAATAAACAACAAGGCTACGCCCTTCGCCGTTTGATTCGTCGTGCGGTGATGAAAGCCACTAATCTCGGCATCGACCAAGATTTCTTGGCTCAAATTGTGCCAATTATTGCCGAAAATTACCAAGATCTCTCGGATGAAATCCTTACCAACCGTACTGACGCTTTGAATGTCTTGATTCGTGAAGAACAGGCCTTCCGCCGTAGTATCCACCGTGGTCTTAAGGAACTTCATAAGCTTAAAGATCAGGGTCTCACTGGTAAAGAACTCTTCATGCTTCAGGATACTTATGGCTTCCCACTCGAATTATCTCTCGAAGAAGCTAAACAAAACCAAATCAGTCTCAGTAAGAACTGGCAAGCTGAATTCCAGGCTAGCCTCGATGAGCAACGTCAACGTTCCCAAACTGCCAGTAAGGGTATGTTCAAGGGTGGCCTCGAAGATCACGGTGAAGCCTCGGTGAAATATCACACTGCGACTCACTTGCTTTTAGCTGCGCTTCAGAAAATTGTCGACCCGAATATCGCTCAAGCCGGTTCCAATATTACCTCTGAGCGTTTACGTTTTGACTTTAATCTCGATCGCAAACTCACTGATGAAGAGAAAAAGCAAATCGAGGACCAGGTCAATCAATGGATAGAGGACGACTACCCGGTTTCTTTCGCCGAATATGACAAGGCTTACGCTCGTGACGTTCTGAAGGCTCACGGTAGCTTCTGGGAAAAATATGGTGATGTAGTCAAAGTTTATACTATCGGCGCCGCAGAAAATCCCGTCTCGCGTGAACTTTGTGGTGGACCTCACGTCGAACATACTGGCGTGCTCGGTCATTTCAAGATTAAAAAAGAAGAATCCTCAGCCGCTGGCATTCGTCGCATTAAAGCAATTTTAGATTAAGGAGAACAGGGTGGAACAATTAGCCAAATACTTTACACCAGAATTATACGAAATTGAATTAAGAATCAATAAAGACACTGAACAGGTTCAAGGTCGAGTGAAGATTCAGGGTACTGCCAAAAGTTCCACCGTCAAACTCCATGCCAAAAATCTCAAAATTAATCAGCTAACTGTCAATCAGCGCCCAGTGACTTTTACAGAGGACACTGAAGCTGAAACTATTAGTTTTACTTCGCCGGCCTCAGATGCCGAAATTAGTATCGAAGCCCGTTATTCCTTGCAACTTTCGCACGGTATGACCGGGCTTTATCTTTCGACTTATGAATATGAGGGAAAGACCGAGCGGATTGTTTCTACCCAGTTTGAATCGCATTATGCGCGTATGATGTTCCCGTGCGTCGATGAGCCTGCCGCTAAGGCTAAGTTCTCTCTCAAGGTCATCGATACTGATCCGACCGACACGATTCTCAGTAATATGCCGATCAAGAGCGAGCGCACCCTCACCTATACTTCAGTTAATGCCGACCTTAATCCGAAAACCGATCCGAACGCCATGAATCTTAATACTGAGGTGACGCGTAAAATTGTCGAATTCGAAACCACTCCACGCATGTCGACCTATCTTTTGGCGCTCTGTCTCGGCCATTTTCAAAGTGTTACCACGAAAAACCAGCACGGCGTCACGATTACTACCTATGCGCCATTGAATCAAGCTAAAGAATCTCTTGTCGAGCCGAATCAAATCGCCGGGGAAGCCTTAGATTTTTATGATCAGGCTTTTGGCGTGCCGTATCCATTACCGAAACTCGATCAGGTAGCGGTACCGGATTTTGATGCCGGCGCTATGGAGAACTGGGGCTTGGTGACTTATCGTGAATCTTGTCTTTTGATTGACGAAACCGCCACTTTGACCGATAAAATTCAAATCGCCACGGTGATTACCCATGAATTATCGCATCAGTGGTTCGGTAATCTCGTGACTATGGCTTGGTGGGATGATCTCTGGCTCAATGAAAGCTTCGCCAATATGATGGAATATTATTGTCTTGATGCGATTCGACCAGAGTGGAAAGTTTGGCAAGAATTTTTCGTTTCTGATTGTTATTATGCTTTGACCCGCGATGTTTCGCCGGATATTCAAGCAGTCAAGCAGGCGGTTAATCATCCTTCCGAAATTGAAACTCTCTTCGACCCGGCTATTGTGTATGCCAAGGGTTCGCATCTGATGTTTATGTTAATGCGCCTGATGGGGGAGCAGAATTTTTTGAAGGGTTTACGGGATTATTTTGAAAAGCACCAATATCAAAACACTACTGGCGATGACCTCTGGGCCGCCTTGCAACCTTATACAGAATTTAACGTTTCAAACTTTATGAATCAATGGATCACGCGTCCAGGCTTCCCAATTATTGAAGGAGAAAAACAAGAGCGTTTCTATCTGGATGGTCGAAAGAACCAAGAATCTTGGCCATTAGTGCGGGTCTCCGATGATATGACTGGACATTATATTATCGGTCTCACTTCCGAGGAACTTCAGACCAAGCTCGCACATTTCTCTGAATTAAGTCAGGAACAGCAACTTCGCCTTTTGATTGACCAGAGTCTTCTTTTGCGCACTCCTCGCGGTGATTTGCCGGCCAGTCTGGATCTCCTGATGCATTTCCGCAATGAAACCAGCTTTGCGATTTGGTCTATTATTATGTCGATTCTTGGTGAGTTTAAAGTCTATTGTCCGGCTGATACCCCTGCTGAAGCTAATTTGAAGAGTTATATTAGGGAACTGATTTCTGTCCAAATCGCGCGTCTTGGTGTTTCTGAAAAAGCCGAAGATACCGATGACGATAAAAAGCTTCGTGAGTCTATCTTGAGCCTGGCGGTTTATGCAGATGATCAGCCAACCATTCTTCATCTAACTGAACAATATAATATATATATAACCGACGCTCTAAATTTTGCGGCCATTTCACCAGAATTGCTGCTACCGTATTTAGAGGCTGAATTTAAAAACACCAAAGAGGCACGTTTTAAGGAATATCTAAATCTTTACGTTAAAACATCCTCGCCGACTATTAAATCTTTGCTCTTAGATATTATTACGGACGCCAAGCGCGAGGAGCATCTTCAGACTTTATTAGATATGCTCTCGGACACTAAGGTTATTCGCTTGCAGGACCATAGTGGCTACGTGCGTGACCTACTAGCTAATCATTCGACTAGAAAAGCTACTTTCGATTGGCTTTATCAAAACTGGGATTATCTTAAAAATGCCGTTGATGGTAAATCGCTTGATATCTACCCGAAGATTATGGCGCGTTTTATTCGCAATCAATCCGACTTTGCCTTATTTCAGGAATTTGCCAAACGTTTCGAAAATGATCCTGCCATGAGTCGTATTATTAAGATTGGTATATATGAAATTGAAAATCGCCTAGCTTTACTAGCTAAAAATACTGAAAAATTACATCAAAAACTCGAAAAATACTTAGAAAACCACTAAAAATCAGCGAAAAACCAGAAAAACTCAAAAATCTTCAAAAAAGTCCGAAAAAAGACTTGCATTAATTAAAAATTTGATATAAGATAAATACTAAGTTCAGCAAGTCAGAAATGACCACTGCGAAAAAGGGAAACTGCGAGAATTCTTAATATATAGGATTTATTTAAATCGCACGTTGAATTAACAATTTGGACAACGATGAAAATTAAATAAAGACTTGCATTTGTATATATGAAAGAAATCCCTTCTTGGTTTCGGAAGTATATACGTGAATTGGTAATCAATCTTCGATTACTAGTTAAGTCAATGCATAAAAAGGTAAATAAGGGCACTAATAGTGGATGCCTTGACAATCAATACCGATGAAGGACGTAGAACTCTGCGATAAGTCTTGGGGAGCTGAGAGCAAGCTTTGATCCAGGAAT
>JABCPJ020000033.1 GCA_013333135.2 Candidatus Saccharimonadota bacterium | reverse complement strand
TCGATGACGACATTAAGTTCACCATTTTCGTAGTCACCTGGGGTCAAGATTTTGTTAAAATCAGCCATATTTCTCCTTTATTTTTTCTTATTATACCATTTTTTCTCTCTGTGTTAAACTAGAACTATGGAATTTACCGATTTAAGAAAGCCTCTCGCCGAACGTATGCGACCTCAAAGTCTCGACGAAGTTTTTGGTCAAAAGGCCATTATCGGTAAAGGTAAAATCCTTACAGAATTAATCAAATCGAAAGAACCCACCAATCTAATCTTCTGGGGACCTCCCGGCACCGGCAAAACCACCCTGGCTCGCATTATTGCCAAAGAACTCGACGCTGATTTCGTCGAACTTTCCGCCGTCACCGCTCATAAATCCGATGTTGAACAGGTAGTCGAACGTGCCAAACAAAATTGGAATCTTAAAGTCCGCACCCTGCTTTTTATTGACGAGATTCATCGTTTCAATAAAGCTCAACAGGATGCCTTTTTACCTCATGTGGAATCTGGCCTCATCACCCTCATCGGCGCCACTACGGAAAATCCGAGCTTCGAAGTCATCCCCGCTCTTATTTCACGTAGTCGCGTAGTGATTTTATCTACCTTAAAAGATTCTGATATCAAAAACATTCTACTTCGCGCCATCGAAAAAGAATATCCTAAAGCTAAAATCGACCCCGAGGTCATCGATTTTCTCGCCCACCTCAGTCACGGCGACGCTCGTTCGGCACTTGGAGATCTCGAACTCTGTCTTTCACTTAAGAACAAACTTACTCTCGATTTTGTCACCAAAACTCTCAATAATAAGGTCAACTATTTCGACAAATCCGGCGATCGTCACTACGATACAATTTCCGCCTTCATTAAATCCATGCGAGGTAGCGATGTCGACGCCACACTTTATTACCTCGCCCGTATGCTTGAAGGTGGAGAGGATCCGAAGTTTATCGCCCGTCGTATGGTAATTTTTGCTTCCGAAGATATCGGACTTGCTGGCAATGGCGCCCTCACTCTCGCCGAATCCGCCTTTTCCGCCATCGAGAAAGTTGGTATGCCAGAAGGGGGAATTATCCTATCTCATGTGGCCGTAGCTCTCGCGAAATCTAAAAAAGATCGTTCTAGCTATGACGCCTGGGCTCGCGCCAAAGCTCTCGCTAAAAACACTAGTCATCTACCAATCCCGCTTGAAATTCGCAATCCCGAAACTAAACTCATGAAAAACCTGGGCTACGGCAAGGATTATAAATGGGAAGCCAATTTTCATCACCAAAAAAGCTACTTACCCGAAGAAATCAAAGACCAAAAACTTTATTTTCCACCTAAAAACTAGAGACGAAGTTGTCAAATCTCTCTTTTTATGCTTTAATATAAACAATTTAGCACCTTAATAGGAAAATTGTGTTGTAAAAGGAGGGGTAACCATGGAAGGTTTCTTAGACAAACGCAAATTAGAGAACGAAACCAGCTTCAAGGAAGTACTGCACGTTTTGGACGAAGCCTACAATCTTTTCAGCCTACGATTTTGTTGGTCCGATATGATCGAAACCACCAACGCTGAGACTAGAAGAAAAGATTACGACGAACTACAAAACACCACCGATTTCGATCGCAGATTACGTCTCTGGTATCAGGACAAAAATTCTGCACCGCTCGATGTCCCCAAAGAAATTCATGCCACTATCTCTGTCGACCGCATCACCAGCGTGATGCCGAGATGCGCCAAGCAACATGCCAGGCACTATCGTAATGACCACATTAAATTTCGTACTTTTCAGTTTAGTGTCAAATCACTTCGGCGTCTATCTAAGGAGGAAGCTCGCAAAATCTATAATGAATACACTCTTCCTACTGAGCTCTGGGATGCTATTAGTAAAGGCGATGTTTACGTAATTACCACCACTGGTGGTGAAGAATTAAATCTGGTTCATCGCACCACGAACCAAAAGGCTTAATGTCACCGAAAAACGCAACATAATTTTTCACCCCCGAATTTCGGGGGTCTTTTTATTCTAAAACATTTACAAAAACCTCTTTACATGCTACAATCAACTTGACAGTCTGGTTATCAGACTATTTTTTATGGAAGGAGTATATGGCGCACATCACCCGCATCAAAGCAGGTCAATCTGGATCAAAAAATTCAGAAGAAACCAAAGCTTCTGGCAAAAACCCAGAACCTAAAAAACCGATTCAGGACACCGCCGAAGTGCACGCGGAAATCATTGAGTCAAAAGCTAACGACAAAAAGTCCCTTAAAAATACCAAAAAACTTGCCAAATTAGAGAAAAAAGCCGAAAAACTGGCCGCCAAAAAGGCCAAAAAAGCCTCAAATGAAAAATCCAAGAATCCACTTATTCGTTTCTTACTCTTCATCACCACTCCGATTCGTGCTTTCTTCCGCTACCTTGCCGAATCTTGGCAGGAACTCAAGCAAGTGCGTTGGCCAAATCGTAAAATAACCTGGAAGCTCGTCTTCGCTGTTATTTTATACACCGTCATCTTCGCCGCTATCATTATGGTACTTGACGCATTATTCACATTATTGTTTAATAACTTATTGAAATAGGAAAGAGAAAAAGGAAATCACATGGCAGTAAACCGTTATGACGACACCCTCCAATGGTACACCGTAAGCACTTACAGTGGCTACGAAGACAAGGTCGCCGAATCCATCAAACAACGTCTCGATAGTGCTGAATTCGAAGGTAAAATCCTCGATGCTATCGTACCAAAAGAAAAACAAATTGAAATTAAGAATGGCAAACGCAAAATCGTCGATCGCAAAATCTTCCAGGGTTACGTCCTTGTCCAGATGCGCCTATCTGATGAAACTTGGTACATCATCCGCAACACCCCTGGTGTCACCGGCTTCGTCGGTACCGGCACTCAGCCAACCCCAGTTTCCGAAAAGGAAATTAACAAAATCAAGAAGCGTATGGGTGTGGAAGATCCAAAATACTCCGTCAACTACGCACTCAACGAAGTTATCGCCATCACTGATGGTCCATTCAAGGGCTTCGAAGGTACCATTGCTGAAATCGACTCCAGCAAAGGCAAGCTCCGTGTCATGGTTTCGATGTTCGGTCGTGAAACGCCAGTCGAACTTGATGCCCTTCAAGTTAAAAAAATTGACTAATTCCATAAAAATTTCTTTAATTCAAAATCAGATCTCGCTCCGAGGTCTGATTTTTTAGTCCATTAATCCCGATCTATTATCAAAGCCGTTTTGTTATCAAGACTGATTTATTTTAATTGCTTATGCTATAATCAGCTTATAGAAATTTTAAACGGAGAATCTAATGGAACCACAAATCCAAGTTAATTCGGA
>JABCPJ020000032.1 GCA_013333135.2 Candidatus Saccharimonadota bacterium | reverse complement strand
TCCTTGAAAACTTTTGGGCGATAGGCTTTTAAAGTTTCTGGGTGATACTGCATCATATAGTGCAGAAAACGTACGTGCCAAACTAATTGATCCATGGAATAGTAATTCTTCTCCACGTAACGTTCGGCGCGCTTGCTAAGCCCGAGTCCGGAAACGGATTTCAGTGTAGATGCAGGTTTACATTTTAATTTTTTCATAGGCATTGCCTCCATAGAAGTGAATCTCAGATGAGATTAGATGAAGTGACGATCGATGTTCGGATACTGAAGTCTAGCGGGTAAATAATAACCTCGGATGAGACTGAGTTTATTAAATTTAGCCATATCCAGTAACATATTGGACATATCATCACTGTAGTGATCGGCATAAAAATAATATTTATGCTGGTTTGTCGTGGTGGCACAGATTAATTCATGCTCGACACCGCGACAATACTCTTTGGATACGCGCGCAAAATGCGTGATGGGGCTAGTGAAAATTTCTTCACCATCCTTGAATCTAGGGTCGCCATAAATCAGACCACCCAGGAGACATTTGCCGGAAATAGTTATTTCATGATCTTTAAGATGATGATAGAATCGACTAAAATCTAGCATGACTTCTTGGCGGTTGGCATAACCGTCCTTTTCTTCGAAAAAGAGTTGCCAATCTTTCAAAATAGCGATATTTTTGGCATGCGTATCGTGATGAATCAGGGGTAGTTTCATAATATCCTCCTCACAAGAAATGCACCTTAAAACATGGTAGGCAGGGTTCCAAAATTTTAAGGTGCGAGTAAAAACTACCTTTATATTATACAATGTGGTAGCTTTTATGTCAATGAATAACAGGGGTGGAGGTGTTGAAATTGGGTGAAACTAACTAGGTTTACTGTTCGGTTTTCTTCCCTTGACTTTCTTTTATTCTTATGTTAAAATATGAATATTGATTCAATAGTGAATCATGCTGGTTGTCCCGAGGGGGATAGTTCTTTGAAAGGAGATATCGGTATGGGTATCAATGAAAATGGCAATGAAAACAAAGGCTTGTCGATCGACGAAAATTGCGACGCGAGGGTCTATCGGATTAAAGATGGACCATATCTGTCGGAGCTTTTAGAGGGATTTAAGTTAGCTCATGATAATGAGCTAATGCGCATCGAATTCCAGGTGGAAACTGGAAAATTTCAAGCGAATAAGTGTTATGCGCAGGGAGAAGAGCTTCTTCTGGTGAAGGATTTTCAGATTCTAGAATTGAAATATTCGGATTTTTCTTACGATTATGTGAAAGTAATTGGAAGATGTCTGGCTGACTTATCTGGTGCTTGTGAGGAAAAAGCGGTTTATGCGAAACATAAATTTGAAGCTAATTATGACGTCAAAAAACGCACGGGGAGTATTAGTTTTATAAAATACGGCTTAATGCGGCCGCAGCAAAACCGAAATTAATCGTGAGTATCAAAAATGAATAACTTTGTTCGAATACCTTTTCAATCTTTCGACTGCTTAACTATTTAAGCAGTCTTTTTTATGAATAATAAAGGTTTCTTACACGGAGGGTTTTTATAAAAATAAGTAATATGTTCTATAATGGGAATTTTTAATAACAGAAAACCCCGCGACGTGGCGGGGTTTCTGAAGATCTAGATGACATCGAAGAGGTCGCAATCTTTAATATAAAAATAGGCTTTCTTCATCAGTCCACGGACTTTGCTAACCTTGCGATTAAGTCTCAACGCGGTCTCAGCGGTAGTATGACATTTGCCATCCTCGAGCGAATATCGAAAACAAATAATCTGATAAGTCAACTCGTCTGGAATAACATCTTTTAGAATCTGCCGAATTTCCTCACGCTGTTTTTCGGTGAGTGGAGTGAAATTTTCATACCTTTGATTGCCATAAGCGTAATCAGATTGATCAGAACTTTCCTGTTCTGGATTAATCTCGCAAAAATCTTCGAGATCAGCGGCGCAATTCCAAGCTTGATATTGCTCGGGCTTAGCCAGTCTGCGAAGCCGATTGAGGATAAAATCCTCGGGCTTAATGTCGTGTCGAATATAGCCGGCACGATCAAAAGCGACATAGGCATCCCAAAGTGGCTTCTCGAGATAACTACTGTTTTCTGGGTGATGTTCTCTGAGATAGGCTTCGTGGCGAATCTTCCAGAGTAGTTCATTCGTGGTGCCAAACTTGTGACTGAGGTAGCTCTCAGTGTGCTTACTGAGACCTAAGTTACAGATGTGGTCAAGCAGGCTAGCAGATTTAACTGTTGTCTTCTCTACGATGTTAGCTTCATGTTTCATATCTTTACCCTCCTAAAAATAGAAAAATGAAAGACCTTAAACTTTAAATCTTCTTTTAAGGTACTCACTTTTCAGCGTGATAAAACGTTCTTCATACGAAGAATCGCCAATTAAGTCGGAATGACTTAATCTATGTATTTTAACATAAAAGGTTTAAAAAGTCAATGAAGATAACATCTTAGAAAATGGTTATGTCAAAAGAAAAATATTTTGGGCTCTAATCAGTGTTTTTTAAAAGAGAAAAGCCCCCGACTTTGGGAGCTTTCTGAATTAATGTGGGATATAGAAATCGGCATAACCGAGGTCATGCATGGCCTGGATGATTTCCTGAATGGAAACTTTGCCGAGATTACGAATCTTACCCCAATCGATTGAGTCAAGCGATAAAACATCTTGAATGGTATTGATATTACGATTTCTTAGGCAGTGATAAGGCCTAGGCTTGAGATTCAAGATATCGATACTGGCGTGGCCGGGATCGTTCTTAATCAGGTACTTAGAAGCCATAGTGGCTGGCTCGCTGGTGCCTTGACTAAGTTTTCGAAGTTCGATCAAGATATGGTCACGGGTCTTAATCTCATCTGTCTGCTGAAGCTTTTTCAGTGCTAGTTTAAGCGCAGCTTCTTGACGACAGGCGGCGGAAGCGGAGATCGCTTGATATGCCTCGACGAGGTCACGAAATTTTAGAATATCGTTCTTATCTTGATGAATGAATCGTTTGTTGTCGCGTTTCGTAATGTGTTCGGTCATAGTTCCCCTCCTATGTATGAAATGTGCAATGTGTATGAAATAATACAATAATTATATTATAATATATTTTATAATTTATGTCAAAGAAAAAGCCCCGACGGGAGTCGAGGCTTCATAGATAGAGATAATTACTCAACTTTAGGTTAAGTGAAATCTTTTTCTCTATTCGTGAAAATGTTAGGGAAATACTCTAGGATAAACTTTAGATCAACGATGAAATAATTGGTTGGATTGGCATATTTAGATAACTTGTACCTGTTGATTAATTTACCGCCATTAACATAGATAGCAGCAAGAATTAGCCATCCTACTGGGTTTTCGTATTCTATGTTCTCGCAAAAAGATTTCTGAACTAATTGCTCAATGTCACCGCCAGCTGGTAAAAAGCTTCTTCGAATAAACTGATCGAAGGTGTAGTCTTGATAATGGAATTCACGTTCAATTTCACTGAGTTTGACGTTATGGATGAAATCGTGTAGCGATACAGCTTTTGGTAGATCAGCTAGAGTTTTGCCAGAATCTAGACTAAGGTAACGACAGTAGTTAAGACGTATCCAGGGTTTAGCGTACTCACTAGGCTCGATACCAATACTTGACCATTTGTCAGGCGAAGAACTGACGATATCGTCGACAGTGCTTTTAATCGAAAAAAGTTTTATTCTATCGATGAACATGGTGGGAATAATCCTACTGATTATACTGCGAATTTGTTCTGAGGTAATACCGAGAGTATAAAAGAAGCTGAGTATCTTAAATAGGTTATCTGGATAAGCTGCATTACTCAAGATATAATCTTCGGATAATTCAAAGGCGGTCTGTACAGAAACGCCATTAATGATCAAGTCATTAATCTCGTCGAGCGAACAAGTCTCGAGATTGTAATGACGAGCAATTTGGTCCATATCGGCATCTTGTGAATGCAGATATTGTAAATCTACCTTGTCTGATTCGATCTTTTCTTTTCTAAAAATATTCATGATACCCCCTTTTTAAAGAGCTCGCAAAAATTTGCGCGAGCTAAACTTAAGTTTAACGACTATATTATGGCATTAAGATTATATTTTGTCAATATAGTTAAGGTGCTGAACCCTCTAAGAGAATAAAGTATAATATAGAATATGACAGAGCGTGAGGTAGAAGAGTTGATTCAAAAATTCCATGCCATTTTGGAGTCAGATTTTCCGGAGTGGCTGCAGGAATATATTGAAACACCAGTCTTACAGAGGCAGAAGCACATCAGCATCACTTGCGGAACGATTTATTCGGATTTATTTGAGAGTCAGAGATTTTATTCAAGTTTAGATCATGCAATAGGGGTGGCGTTGATAGTTTGGCATTTTACTCACGACAAAAAGCAGACTTTGGCGGGGCTTTTTCATGATATTGCGACACCAGTTTTTAAGCATTGTGTGGATTTTATGAATGGTGACCACCTAGCGCAGGAATCGACAGAGGATTTGACGACAGAGATGATTGCAGGGTCGCCGGAAATTAGGCGATTATTAAAACGAGACGGTATTTTAATTTCTGAGGTGGACAACTACCATTTGTATCCGATTGCGGATAACAATACGCCAAAGTTGTCAGCAGATCGTTTGGAATATTCACTGGCGAACATGTTCTTCGCGTATGGGGTGGCGGATTTGGTAGAAATCCGTGAAATATATGCGGATATTGTAGTGCAATTAGACGAAAATGGGGTAAAGGAATTGGGGTTTCAGACGAAAAAAATCGCACGAAAATTTGTTAAACTAACTTCGCAGTTATCTATATTTTACCGTGAGGACCGAACACGTTATTCAATGCAGCTGATTGCGGATATTTTGAAGAAAATGAGTGAATCTGGAAGGATTTCGGTGGCAGATTTGTACCAAATGAAAGAATCGGAAGTGATTGAAATGATTTTAGCTTTTGATTTTAGTGACGCTTTTTGGGCTTGGCGGAAGGCAAAGAAAATAAAGAAGGCAAAAAGTTTTGAAGAATGTCCAGAGGGGGTATATGTAGTGAATTGCCAGACGAAAGTGCGTTATATTGATCCATTGTGGCAGGGCGAGCGGATGTCGAAAGCTTGCAAAATTGCAAAGGGTTATATTGAGAAAAATTTGGCCTATAAAATGGAGGGGTATCTGTATCTGTCGGGGGTAAAAATTACATAATAGATGGACAGCTGTATTTTCCGGGGGTAAAATTAACATAAAAAAGCCCCGACCAGGGTCGAGGCTTATTTTTTTGGGGAGCTAGTGAGCCGAGTTATTCTCCATGAATTTTTTGGCAAAATCATAGTCTATCGCATTGTAGCGTGATGGGTCACCGTACTCAAGTAGCATTTTTCGATTAACTAATTTACTACCCGAGTCGCTGAGGTAAGCTAGGGTAAGCCAATCGATTGGGTCTTCATACTGCAATCTCGCGTAGTTGGCTTCTTTGGTTAATTCTTCAATGTCACCCCCAGCTGGCAGATAATTGAGATCGATAAAATCTTTGAGGGTTAGACCATGGTAATTAACTTTGCTTATAATATACGGAAGTCCAGTAAAGTGAATGAAATCACGTATAGAGATGGCTTTCGGCAGATTTGCTAGAGTTTTTTCAGGCTTTATGCCGAGATAATCGTCACAGTGAAGGTAAATCCAAGGCTTGGA
>JABCPJ020000031.1 GCA_013333135.2 Candidatus Saccharimonadota bacterium | reverse complement strand
CGAGATTCGTATATTATAACAATTTTAGAGTGTTTTGTCAATGTGAAAAAATCCCCGAAGATAGGCTCCGGGGATCTTTGATGAATAGCTCCGATTTATATATTTTGATATGGATAATCGTTTTAATATTTTTTGGTGTATAATTTTAATATCGAAGTCTCTGCACGGGGTGTAATGCTCCTACCGCAGGGGCTTCCTTTTTTATTAAAATTGAGACTAGTTATTTGGTTTTTTCACGGTGACGCGGTAATAGCCGTGAATCCGTTCACCGTCAAAAGTTAGATCCATAAGATAACCCGAAATACCATTAATTCTGGCATCTTCAGCAATGGTAAAATTTAAGATTTTTAGTAGCAGTGGGTGGGTAAAATAGAGTTTGGAGATTTTGGCGAGGCGTTTTAGATTTGGCATGATTTTTTGAGTGAAATTTTCAATCTCAATTTTTTGAAATCCAGATTTTTTTAGATAATCATTAAAATCTTGAATAGATTGATCTTCGCCCGTTACTCGCATGCCAGCCAGAGTAATATCGGAAACTCGCTTTTCGAAATCGGTCATAAGATTTTTTCTAAGAGGTTCGAAAACGTCAAAATCAATAAATACGCCACCCGGTTTGAGTTTTTTAAATGCCTGGTCTACTACAAGTTGTTTGTTTGAGCTATAACAGATGGTTTCCACTCCGAAAATAATATCAAAACTTTCGTCTTCAAATTGACTTAGGTCATGATAATCGCCTTCAACTAAGTGAAGATTTTTTGGAACTTTGTTTTTGAGGAAATTGCGATTCGGAATATCGAGTGCGACGAATTCTACATCAGAAAAACGTTCAGCGAGATAGCGTGAATTACTAAGCATGCCAGCACCAACTTCTAAAACTTTACTACCTGGTTTAATGAAACTGGCGACGTATTCGGCCTGCTTTCTGAAATCTTCTCGATGAAAAACTCCGTCATCTGAGAGTGCCATGTAAATATTTTTACCGCCACCAGAATGAACGAGATTGTAGAAGAAATCTGATTTTTGGTAGTACTTGGCAACATCTTGATTTGCGGTGTCATGCTGAAGCAGGGCGTCTAAATCGTAAAATTTCGCGATAGTTTCTAGTCGAGATTCAATTTCAGGATTATTCATAAGTATATTATAGTATAATTCCCTAAACTATGAAAATCTGTGTATTGACAAATAATATAGTTTGTGTTAGAATAATTTCCATTCTATAAGAATGCACATTTTAGAAAGGGGGTGGTTTTATGAAGCTGACACTCAAAGATTTTATTCTCGACTGGAATAAGTCACACAATCGCTTTTCCTTTTGGTTTCAGGAAATCCCTGGAACGGGTCGCCCTGCTGAAGTAGGGGTTCGTTATACGGCGGTTAAGTATCGGGATTTCTATTCTGTCGATGAATGGAATAGATTGAGAGATATCGTTGATGCAAGATCTCACGGCACGATGTATGTAGTGACCGACGAATACCTCTACAAGAGAGGAATCATCGATATTAAAGTCGCGTCGTCAAACCATAATTATCAGGAACGGCATGTCATTGGTGTCCTTAGATGGATTGGAGAAGAGTTTTTCTCTAAACAGGACAAGAGTGAATAAAGATGCCTAAGGGCTCGCTGTTAAAGGCGAGCCATTTTTCTTTTTTTATAATATAATTAAGGGCAATAAGTGTTTGTTTGGAGGTATTGTATGTTTAGTCCGAATGTGTCGAAAACAAAAACAGAATATGGGCGTGTAGAAAACACCTTGGCTGATATGATGCCGAACCCACGCCATTTTGAAGGGTTGACTTATCCGTCTGATGATGTCAGAAAAGATCTAAAACTGCTTGATGACTTTAAGCATACGCCGGAATACAAAAGAACTGGAGAACGTTCTGATGCAAAACTGTTAGAAAAAACTTTTACAGATATGGTAGAGCGTGGTGACTGGTTTGGTGAGTATGATTCTTTTGGTGATGACCCAGATCATTTGGCATTAGTTACATTTCCTACCACCGAAGTAGATGATGTTTTTAATCATATCGATGTAATTGGTATGATTAGCAATGAAACCACCAACCATGAAACGCTTCCATTTGCAATTGATTTAACCTACAATACTGACAATGATAAAATGAGCCAGAAATTCAAATGGAAACATGTCTACGGAAAGAAAAATACGGCACCAGATGAAGCATCGGAATTTGGGGAAAGTTTCGTTAGTAAAGATTATTTTGGTAATGACATAATTATGACTAAAGTTCTGCCATTGAAGTTTCGGTATGGCTTGAAGATTCCTGGATTTGCTTCTGCTAAATATTTTGAAGATAAAAATAGCCCTTGGGACCCTATGTGTAAAAAAGGACGAATTGATATGATGCCCAGATTTGTCGTGGGCTATTCAACGGATATTGCCGATGTACTTGCTTGTGGTATGCCAACTGAAGAATATAAGAAGAAATATGGTGAAGTTTCATATCGGAAAAAAGAGTCAACATATATATACGCTGAAATGTGTGCAAAATGGTGTACGCTATTTGAATGCTCTGAACAAGCTTCAGGGATTCGCTATATGCTAGAAAATATGGGTCCTGAAGAGGTCAAATGGATGCAGGAAGACGAACTAGAAAAGGCTAAGAAACAGATTGTGGCGATGAGTTCCTATTTCGATAGAGCCATCCAATTAGCAACTGAGAAAGCTCAATCTAATTCGGTTGAAATGGCTGCTATGAAATATGCTGACAGAGATGTAGTTCGTCAAGCGATTAATTATCATAGTAATGATACTTTTAGATATAGAAACTGAAAAAATCCCCGAAGATTGACTCCGGGGATTTTTGATGTGAGGAATTTAATTTTAGAGGTTTAATGTGATAATAGTCAGATCCTCTACAAGATTCTCAAAGTGACGCTTAAGTTCTATTGGTACCGGTTCGTTTTTGATGAGATAAAAAACTTCGCGATAATACCAGAGAATATCTTGCTCAGAAGCATTGAAACGCTGCCAAATTTCATCGCCAAACTTATCGTAATCTTTTAGAATGTCAGTCAGGTTATGTATTTTATCGGCGGTTGCGACAATGTAGGCCTCAATGTAGTAGGAATTGCCGAGGCGCTTCAGGTAACTTTCTTTACGTTCTTTCCAGGGAAGTTTGGGCTGACCGGCAGTTTTAGGTTCCGAAACATCTTTGACGATGTCGGTAATTTCATCACCAAAATCGCGACGCATGTCAGCCTCAGAATAGACAGCTGGATTGACATCTTCAAGTATGTCGTGTAGGATCCCAGCGACAATCGTTGCCTCGTCATTGGTATATTGACTAATAATCATGCCGACGGCGACAGGGTGGGAAATATATGGAATATCGGTTCCCTTGCGATTTTGACCTTGATGGGCCTTGGCGGCAATTTTAAGTGCGAGATTAATTTTGTCAGTAAACATAGATTCACCTAACCTTTCGTAATATGTGTGGGTGATAGTTTTGGTTAAAATTCCTCAAATTTTAAGGTGCAATAAATTCACCTCTCTCTCGAGAGGTGAAAGTTGTGTGGCAAATTTTTCGTTGATTTAAAGATCTTTTACTTAGGGTTCGCGATACCAGATGATGCCAGATTTTTCAGAGACAGGGATTTTTAGGCATTGCTCTTTAAAATCCTTATAGGTTGAAACTAACCATATAGCGGGAAATCCAGTAACGGTAAACCTAGCGTTATTAAACCATACTAGAAGACCAAACTCATCTGCGTCGGGCATTACACCGATAAAGTGTCTCTCATCTAATATATCTTGGTATGACGGCCAGTCGGCTTTTGAAACTTTTTGCCAACCATTGTATTCGAGGATTTCACCCCAGTGTTTGGCATCGAAGCGATGCTCTCCGGGTTTGCGCGGCCCTGGTTTAGGTAATTTTGGTGAACTTCCGCAGTATTTTTTCATCATCCAGGCTACATAACTAGTACTACGCCGAATGACAAAATTACTAGAATCGGTAATTAGGGTGTAAAAATTACTGTCGGATTCCTGCCATTTGGCGAATTTTGGATTAGCATAGGGATATTCTTTGGCGCCATGCTCCATGATGTAACGATAGATGTGGCGACAGATTACGCGAATAATCCGAATAGGCTGCCAGGCGGCGCAAGATTGTCTTGCGAAAAAATTTGCTACTTTGATCTTATTAAATGTGCTCATGATTCCCCTCCTCTTCATGCTGTATGGGAAAATACCCAATATATATATTATACAATGAAGAGTGGGGCGTGTCAATTTTTGACCCCTGAGTTAACACAGTATATAAATATTTCGATTAAAGTTTAAAGATTCGTAAATATGGTATATTGTAATTAATATGAATTTAAGGGAAGCTAAAACCTATATCTATATTGATGTTAGTAACATCCGTCACGCCTGCCTTTGGAGCTGCGGTTTTGTTCTTGATTTTATTAAATTATATAACTATCTTAAAGAGAAATATCCGAATGTTCAGGAAATTCGTTATTATGAAGGGATATCTTCTAGTGATAGTAAGAAAATGGAACATTTTCGATTTTTGAGTGAAAAAGTTGGATATAAGATTTGCTCACTTTCTAGAAAAAGCTATATTGAACCACCAAAGTACGAAAAATATAGATGCGCGAATTGCGGGTCTCTAAATAATATAAAAGTACTTTCGAAAAATGTGAAATTAAAATCGAATATTGATGTTTATTTGACATCGGATCTGCTGGAGTGTGTTGCAAGATCAAAGGACCCAATTAATATCATAATCCTTTCTTGTGATGGAGATTATGCCGAAGCAATTAAGGCAACTCTTCGATTGAGCCCCGATTCTTGTGTAACGGTTTTAGCCACACCAGTAACAGAAATAAATAATTGCCTATCAGTTAGATTAAAACAACTTAGTCGTGAGCTTGATCGAAGTAATTATAAGTTGTCAAATATAAATAATATTAGAGATTATGTTGCTCAGTCTTTTGAGGGCGGTAAGAATAAATTGAAAAAATAATTAAGGATATTTTTAGAATCGAGCAACCCGCCATTTCTGGCGGGTTCTCATGAAGATAGCACCGAAGTGGTATCTCCGACGTTGGAGTTTCTTACTCCGATGTCTTTATTCTAGCATATATTGAAGAAAAACTCAATCCGAGTTCTAGTTGCATTTTTATAGTGTTATACTCGACGTAAAGCGGAGTAGAGGCTTATGATATAATAAAAATATGGCTCATACTTTGTGTGCTAATAAACATAGTATGTGGAACGGCGATGGAAAAGTTTGCGTCGATGCTTATTCTGTTGAACTTATTAAAAAAATATCAGAAGAAAACCCTGATAAGAAATTTGGCGATAAAGATAACGACTATTCCCTATTGGTTGATATTTATGATTCTTGCCCAGAAAAAGAACCGGATATATGGCGATGCACGAAATGTCTAAGTCTAGTGATTTTCTTT
>JABCPJ020000030.1 GCA_013333135.2 Candidatus Saccharimonadota bacterium | reverse complement strand
TTCCTAAGTCTTGTTGTGTAAGCCACATATCAAACCATAAACGAATGATTTTCTCTCTTTCATCCATGAATTTAAGCACCTCCAAAATCAAATACTTGTTTAACATTATTCCATTTTTTCGCTTGATTTTATAGGTCTAACTCGTTCCATTTTACCAAAGTCTCTATGATATTTGTGCTCTGACGGCAATTCTGTTAAACTTTTCATAGGAACAATCCTTTCTTTATTTAGTTGTTATTTGCTAACTACTATTTTACAGGATTGTTCCTTTTTTGTTGCTGATCCTTTAGGTTCGGTCTTTCAAAGAGAGAGTTAAAAAGTAGAATTTATTCTGCTTTTTAATAATCGACGCAGAAAGAAAATGCGAAGCATTACTCCCGCAGAAATAATATCAAGGATAATTATCTAGACCAGAAACTATTCTCCGAAAGATTTAGAGAGCTACCTGAACCATTGTCGGCCTGCTTCTTTTTAGCGGCAGATTCCTTGGCGGAAAGAATACTCTCACACATGGAAACTTTTTGGTTGCTTTCCTCACGACAGAGATCCTCCGTGCGCAAGCGATTAATTACCAACGAAGTGGTGTAATAGCCGAGACTATTGGAGGCCGTGACTTTCACGATATTTTCACCGTATTTCAGAGAAAAACCTGGGCCAAAAAGCGTCGAATCGGAATCAGTCGGGAGATTATTTCTTTGGTATTTTTGTCCATCCAGTTCGACGGTCCAAGTGAGGTCGAGATGCTTATTTTCGGCCGCATGATTGGTGACATCAAAATGAATTTTGCCATTACTCTCAAGAAAATTCGGCGAGTGGGGCGAATAATTTTTATCAGTGACAGTGAGGTGAATCTGGCCGTTCTTCTCTTCCCTGCGATAGAAGTCATTTTCCACGGAGCGATCAACCCAAATATTGATACCAAAGGGCGATTCGGCCTGATTATACCAACCGAAAAAGCCGCCGTGGACTAAAATTGCCGCGATGAAGAGCACCACCATGCCGCCATTCATGGCAAAATTAAAGATAGCAGGGTTGTTTTTCTTATTCAAAAATCCAGCAATCGGAAAGAAAATAAAAAGAATAATCAGAATACCGAGCGGAATATAAAGCACCAGTCCGAGTAGGATAAATGAAATCCAAAACCACATATGTTTATTATGCCATAAAAACCAAAATCTTGATAGAAGCTTATGACTATTTCGGGGTGAGTCAACTGTAAACTAAACACACTTATGTCTATTTCGGGTGAGCCAACAAAAAAAGTACCCCAGTGAGGGTACTTTTATTTAGAGATTAGCGAGTGTATTTTTCGTTCAAATCTTCGTAGTCGTAAGTCTCAGCTTCGGTAAACCAGAGGGCGACCTCTTGCTTGGCTTCTTCGAGGTTGCTAGAAGCGTGAACTAGGTTAGGCACTGGACGACCGTGAGAATTGGCATGACCAAAACTCATGTGCGAGAAATCGCCACGAATGGTACCCATTTCGGCAGATTTTGGTTCGGTGGAACCGACGATTTTACGAACTAAGGCGACAGCTTCGATACCTTCGAGACACATCGCGATAATCGGACCACTCATCATGTAGTCGAGATTATAACGATAAGTTTCTTCACCACGACGCGAAATTAACTTGCCGATACCTTCATAATGTTGCTTGAATAATTCTTGATCTGGGCTAACCATTTTCATGCCGACAATCTTGAGGCCGACACGTTCAAATCTTTGTAAAATTTCACCGACGATACCACGTTGAACGGCGTCAGGTTTCAAAATTACCAAAGTGCGTTCAATAAAATCTGTTCTTGCGCTTTCGTCCATGTTTTTCTCCCTTATAAAATCTTGATATTTCCCCCAGTATATCACAATTTCAGAGGTTATTCGCAACGAACTGAGTTAATCAATTCGCGACACCCACCGGCACGGAAATTATAATTTTCTTCGTAGGTTTTACGAATCACTTCATATAATTCTTCGAACTTGGCGTAGACCTTGGCGAGGTCGACAAATTTTAGAGGAAATTCGGTGAGCAAGTTCGGACGCTCATTGCGTTCAAAATCATTAAAAGCATTTTTGGCATCATCTGCGGCGCGACGCATTTCCACGAAATCGACTGAGCCATCATCCTTACTCGAGGAATGTAGCCAGCGATAGGTCGCTTCATTAGCCTGTGCCTTGAGGGTGGCCCATTTTTCACCATAATCTTTCAAGCGCTGATTGCCGGATTCGCGCAGGATTTTGGTAGCATTAAGAATATCAGCCTCGGTCCAATCGGAAGTTTTATTTCCTTCAATTACACTCCATTTATGCCAAACAGCGTAGAGATCGAGAGCTTTATTAATATCTTCATCACCACCATTCGTAGCATTAAAAACTGTACGGAAGGCATCAAATTTACGACCAATTTCCGGATCTTTCAAGACGCCGGCAGAATCGCCGAGCTTGGTAACTAAATTGCTATCGATACCGGCCATATTTTGTTTACAATCTTCGATATATTTTTGATAAATTTCATTCGAGGTAGCAGAATTCGAGGCATATTCAGAAATTTTATTACAACTGACATCGCCGCGAATTTTGGTAATCTGATTCTTGATTTCCTTCGCTGTGGAATAAGTCACAGAATAATCGGTCTTAAAGGCACCGGTGGCCTGGCCAATGATGGTGACGAGAATAACTAAAACAATCAAGCTGACAGGGGTGGCAATCATGATAATTTTTTGACGCTTGGTGGCGTGAGTGAAAAAATCTTTGGCGCGCTGAATCAGATTGAGTTTGGTACGCTCTTTTTTGGCTGGAGTTTCTGGAGCGGCATTAGGACCGACGCCGGCTGGAAAACCGTTCGGAAGCACCTCACCAGAAGTTGGAGCTTTTTCTTCAATCACTACAGAACTACCAGAAGTTGGTTCATATTCAATACGCTTCCCTACCATATCAATTTGACTTTTAACAACGGCTTCATCATATTGGATTTGCTTGGCATTTTGGTTATTTTGGTCGCTAAAGAGTTCGCTTACAGAATCAGTTTTATCCATAATCACATTATAGCATAAGGTGTTATAATTACTCTTATGGATATTTCTGAATTAGTGGCAGATTTTCTGGAATCACTGGAAATTGAAAAAGGCCGTTCGACGAAAACCGTAGAAAACTATGGGCTCTATTTGTCACGTTTTATTGACTTGATTACAGAAGATTTTGAAGGCCAAGAGATGATTAAACCTTCCGATATTACACCGGAGGTTTTACGTCGTTTTCGTTTGAAGTTGAATCGGTTTTCGGATAATCAAAATAAAGAGCGTTTATCGGCGCTGACTCAGAGCTACCACTTAATTGCGCTAAGAGGATTTTTCAAATATTTAGCCAAGCGTGGAATTAAAAGCTTAGACCCTTCCCTAATTGATTTGCCACGAGCCGCCAAAAAGCAAGTAACTTTTTTACACTTCGATGAAATTGAAAGATTGCTAGCAGAAATTCCGCTAGACACCGAATCGGGGCTAAGAGACCGCGCGATTATTGAGTTGTTATTTTCTGGCGGACTACGCGTATCGGAACTTTGTAGTTTGAATCGCGATTCGATTAATTTGGAACGTCGAGAATTCATGGTACGTGGTAAAGGTAAAAAGGACCGTCCAATTTTTATCGACAAGTCCACGGCGGAGTGTATCGAAGATTACTTGAATATGCGAACCGATACTTTGCCGGCCCTGTTCCTAAATAATTCTGCGAATCAACAAATTCCATCTACGAGTGGCGACTTTCGCAGACTAACACCACGCTCCATCGAGCGAATTGTACAAAAATATACGAGGCTGGCCGGGATTACAAAGCACGTGACGCCACACACCATGCGCCATAGTTTTGCCACTGATCTTTTGATGAATGGAGCGGACATTCGTTCAGTACAAAGTTTGCTGGGCCATGCAAATATTTCGACTACACAAATTTATACCCACATCACCGATCCACACCTAAAAGAAGTGCACGAAAAATTTCATAGTGAATCGGAAGATTAATAGTTGGGAAAATATCCTGCAGCGAATCGGAAGACTAAGATAAAAGAAATTCTACGATAAACTCGGATAGTCAAGACAAGAGAGATTCTACGGCAGGATCGGAAGATTAGTAAACCAGAAAAATTAGACGCAAGATTTCAGTCTGAAAAAGCAGCGTGAATATACAAGCTAAAATAATGTAGGGGGCGAAGCCAAACGGTTGGCGATTTTTGGGATTTTTTAGCATGCGATAATTAAAGATAGCGGCCAGTAGATTGGAAAGACCAAGCTCAATAACGCCGAGCTCCCAGCGACCAAGGAGTAGAGCGACAGAAATTAAGAGGATAAAATCACCACCACCGACCAAGGTTTCGCGGGAGAATTTATAAAGTACAAAGTAGATACCTGGCAGAACCAACATAGCGCCTAGAAAACGCGAAAGATCACGCAGTAAATATTGCCAAATATCTTGCAAGTGTAGAGAATTTTTTACTAGCAAAATTTCATTACCACGAACCTCAACTAATAAATTAAGTCCGTATTTAGTATATAGGTTAAAGAGAAAATAAATTCCAGACAAAATAATCAGAAGGTGGAGTAGATTAACTGGTAGTTGCAACCATTTTTTATCATAAATCAGTAATATCCACATAATAGTAAAAATCGCAAAGAGAAGCAGAAGCTTGATAACTTCAAAAATAACTAGAGGTGCCGAATTAAGTGGACCAGTGTGTTGCAGAATTTGTTGGATTAATGAGCCAGTGCGAAAAGCAAAACTGGCAAAGATTATGGCCATCATAATTTCGGAAAAAATTTCAATCAGGCCAATTTTGGTTTTACATTTTTTACATTTGCCGCCGAGAAAGAGCCATGAAAAAATCGGAATAAGTTCAAGACGCCCTAGACGATGACCGCAATGTAGACAAACCGAGCGATTCCCTAGTTTCCTACCTTCTGAGTGCAGGCGAATGCGCCAAGCCTGACAACAAGCAAAAGAGCCGAGAATGGCGCCGAAAATCGCGCCGAAAATTAGAAAAATCTACTGAAGTTCAAACATTTTATAAATTTCCCGATAATGGTTTAGCTTTATTTTAGCATAAACCTCTTGAATTTTTGGTAGGTAAAGCTTATGATTGGGTTATAGATAAACAAAGTCTCAGAAAGGAACAGACATATGTTTAAGCAAAATAAAAATTTTAAACATGGGTTTACCATTATCGAAGTGGTGCTCGTTTTGGCGGTCGCAGCAATGATCTTCCTCATGGTCTTTATTGCACTCCCTGCAATGCAAATCATGCAAAGAGATACTGCACGTGCCAATGACGTAAACCGTATCACCACCCAATTAAACTCATACCAATCTAACAACAACCAAAAAATTCCTAGCATGGACAAAGATGCTTACGTGAGTGGTCACGCAGATGTCGATAAAGATGTCTTCAAATCTGCAGAACGTACTTCTTGGGCCTACTTCTACGATGCATATCTAATCGGAACTGATACTAAGCAAAAATTTGCTGACCCAGACCAAGAACCATACAGTCTCGAGATTAGCTCCTGCAAGGCAGCTGATAGCTACGATCCAGAATCCAAGGAATGTAAAAATGGTCAACGCACCCACTATACCTTCACTCAACAATCAGAAGGTACCGAAGATAACACTTCAAACGACCGTTATGCATCCAAGGGTACTCCTGGTCACACTATAAGTATCGTGGTAAACTCTTCCTGCGATGGTGAAACTGCCGTTCACTCTACTGGTGGTAACAAAGTTTCCGTCCTTTACAAGCGTGAAGGTGGTGGTGTAATTTGCCGCTCAATCTAATTTAGCTTGAATTAGAAAATCTCCCAGCGATGGGAGATTTTTTACGTGATTTTACCATTCAATTTCTTGAAGGTGATGAGATTTGAGAAATTGATTAGCCTGAGAGAATGGTTTGGAACCGAAGAAGCCGCGATAAGCTGAAAGCGGCGAGGGGTGAGCCGATTGCAAAACTAGGTGCCTAGATTGATCGATAAACTTGGTTTTAGTCTGAGCATCAGAACCCCAGAGAATAAATACGGCGTGCGGAAGTTTAATATTCAACAACTTAATACAATCTTTAGTAATTTGTTCCCAACCGATTTGACGGTGCGAGCCGGCATGACCTTTTTCAACCGTTAGCACATTATTGAGGAGAAAGACACCTTGTTCAAGCCATGGAGTAAGGTCGCCACTTTGAATAATAGTTTGACCAAGGTCAGATTCTACCTCTTTTAAAATGTTTCGGAGACTCGGCGCAAGTTTAGCGGTTTGGACCGAAAAAGCTAAACCATCTGCCACGCCCGGAGTGTGATAGGGATCTTGGCCAAGAATCACAACCTTGATTTTTTCGAGAGGTAACCCAAAAACTCTAAAAATCTGTGCAGGAGCAGGATAAATTTCTTGATGATTCAATGTAGAGGAATTAAAAAATTCAATCAACGAATTAAATCTACCAGCCACAAGTTCAGCTTGAAAAAACTCACGAAACTCTGGCGATAAATCAGCTGAGGCGAGAAGTTCCGTGAAATTAATTCTAGTCATGTTATTCCGCTTCTTCGGAGAATTGAGAATTATAGAGTTCAGCATAAAAACCATCAAGCTTCATCAATTCATCATGGTTGCCATGCTCGACAATATTCCCTTCTTTCATCACGAGGATAATGTCGGCATTACGAATAGTCGAGAGACGGTGCGCAATCACGAAAGAAGTGCGACCTTCGGTGAGCTTGTCGAAAGCACGCTGGATAATTTGCTCGGTACGTGTATCAACATTGGAAGTGGCCTCATCGAGAATCATCATTTTCGGATTAGTAATAATGGCGCGGGTAATGGTGAGAAGCTGTTTTTCACCGGCGGAAATATTATCAGAATCTTCAGAGATTTTAGTCTCGTAGCCATCTGGAAGTGACTTGATAAAATGGTCGATACCAGTCATCTTGGCAGCGGCTTCGACCTGCTCGAAGGTAACATTAGAGGAGCCATATTTAAGGTTTTCTAAGATAGTACCCGAGAAGAGCCAAGTATCCTGAAGTACCATACCGAAGAGACTACGCACTTCACTGCGTTTCATTTGTTTAGTAGAGACACCGTCAATTTTAATTTCGCCGCTCTGAATATCATAGAAACGCATAAGAAGACTAACGATAGTGGTTTTACCGGCACCGGTCGGGCCCACGATGGCTACCTGCATACCAGGTTCGATTTTAATAGAAAAATCCTTAATAATTGGTTTCACGCCGTCGTAGCTAAAGTTGACATGCGAGAATTCTACTTCACCACGAAATTTACCATCTTTAGTGATAGATTTAAATTGACTAGTGAAATCTTCGGAAGCTTCTTCCGGTTCTTCAAGGAAATTAAAAACACGATCAGCAGCAGCTAAGGTTTGCTGAATAGTAGAGGAAAGCTGCGCAGTATCGGCGATTGGCTGAGTGAAACGACTAACATATTGCAAGAAAGCCAAGATACTTCCAACAGTGAGAGCACCGATCAGAGCATAGTAGCCACCGAGCAGACAAATACCAACAAAAGCTAAATCGAGGAAGAGGTGGGTGATAGGGTAGGTGAGTGAACCATAAAATTCACCCTTAAAAGTTTCCTGATAGAGTTTTTCATTGACGGTAGCAAAATCTTGTTTGGATTTTTCCGCATGATTATTAGCCTTGATGATGAGCTGGCCACCATAATTTTCTTCGATTTCAGAGTTTAATTTACCGAGAGTTTTGCGTTGCTTTTTATAATATTCTGAACCCTTCTTTACAACTTTAGAAACGGCAAGCATGGAGATTGGCACCACAATTACAGAAACGGCAGACATGGGAATAGAAATATATATCATCATACCAAGGTAACCAACCAGAAGCGTAAAGTTGGTAATAACTTGAGAAACGGTTTGTGCAAGTGAAAAAGCGATAGTTTCCACATCGTTAGTCATAATCGACATAGTGTCACCATTCTGAGTTTTATCAAAATAGGACATCGGTAAACGCGAGAACTTAGCCAGAATTTGACGCTTCATTTCTTTGGCATATTTAGCCGAAATAACTGCAGCCACATAACCTTCAATGTAACTCACAATAGCAGAGATAAGGTAGAGACCAACTAGGATTAAAAGCAGTGAGCTAATACGAGCGAAATTAATTTCCTGACCAGCGCGCAAAGCGTCAAAAGCTTCAGTAGTAATGAGACCGAGAAGATATGGACCGGCCACTACGAGCCCAGCCGACATTAGAGCAAGCAGCGCCGAGCCGAGCAAACCAAAATGATATTTTTTCACAGAAGCGAGGAAGCGCTTAATAGTCTGTTTGGAGGCTCGAGTAGTTTTCTTTTGAGTGCTTTTTGAATTTTTTGACATATTATTTTCCCTCCTTAGCCTGGCGCATTTCATCCGCAAATTCTTCTTCCGAGAATTGAGACTTGGCGATTTCTTGATAGACTTTACATTTTTTCAAGAGTTCCAAATGCGTGCCTTTCCCTACCATCTTGCCCTGATCGAGAACAATAATTTGCTCAGCTTCTTTAATCGTACTAATACGTTGCGCCACAATCAGCACGACAGTATCCTGAATTTCCGACTTCAAATCTTCTCGGAGCTTCTTGTCAGTCTTCATGTCAAGAGCCGAAAAAGCATCATCGAAAATTAAAATTTCAGGCTGCTTAGCCAGAGCACGAGCGATGGCGAGACGCTGCCTTTGGCCACCGGAAACATTGGTACCACCTTGAGAAATTGGCGCATCGTATTGGTCTTTTAGCTTAGTGACAAATTCTTCAGCTTGAGCAATTTTAGCGGCATGGCGCATACGCGCATCAAGTTCCGATTTTTTAAGATTTTCGACACCGTAAAGAATGTTGCTACGCACGGTACCAGTGAAGAGATAACCCTTCTGTGGAACGTAACCGATTTTGTCCATAAGGGCATTTTCGGTATACTCCTTAATGTTAAGATTATTAATTAAAACCTCACCCTCAGTGGCATCGAAGAAACGTGATACGAGGTTAATTAAGGTGGACTTACCAGAACCAGTGGAACCAATAAAGGCGGTAGTTTGCCCGGCTCTAGCCACAAAAGAAATATCCTCGATGATGGCTTCAGATTTTTTGCCATAGGAAAAAGTTACATGCTTAAATTCCACAGAAGGAACCTCGCTAGGCGTTTCAGTCATTTGGTCCTTGAAAGTAATTTGACTCTTAGTTTCAAGGACTTCAGAGATACGCTTACTAGAAACATTACCACGAGGAATCATGACAAAGAGAAAAGTTAAGAAGAGGAAGGACATGAGAACCTGCGCAGAGTATTGCGAGAAGGCAATCATGCGACCAAGATAACTCATATCGGTATGAAGATTAGAAACACCGATAAAGATAATGAGAACGGCGGAAAGATTAAAAACTAGATTCACTACTGGCTGCTGAAAGGCCATAACTTTGGAAATACAAATATCTGTGTTTTTTAATTTTTCATTGCTGCGCTCAAATTTATTTTCTTCGTATTTCTGCTTATTAAGCGCACGAATCACCTTGATACCAGTGAGATTTTCACGCGTAATCGAGTTGATTTTATCCAAGATTTTTTGGTAAACCTTAAACTTCGGAATGGCAAGGCTGATTAAAATCGCCGCCTGGATAAAGAGGATAGCCACCGAAACAGCAATAATCCAAGTCATGTTCGGCGCAGTGCGGAAAGCTTGAATAATCGCACCAATAGCCATAAACGGTACGCGCACCATCATAGTAAGACTCATAATTAACGTACGCTGAACAGTCCAAATATCACCGGTAGTACGAGTAATAAGGGAGGCGGTAGAAAATTTCTCGACGTCAGCAAAAGAAAGCGACATCACCTTGGCGAAGATATCCCTGCGCATATCCATGGAAACACGACTACTCACCTTGGCGGAAAAATAAGATGAAACGATACTACCAAGTGAGCCAAGCGCGGTAATACCAAGCATTAAAAGGCCGGTCTGAAAAATGAAGCTCATATTAGATTCGGCTACACCTTTATTCATAATATCTGAACTTAGGGCTGGAAGTTCAAGTGCAGTATAAACTTGAAGCGCGACACCTAAGACAATTAAAAGGCATTGCCAAAAATAAGGTTTTAAATATTTGATAGATTTTAGCATGTTTGTTCCTTCTGAATAAATAATTATAACAAAAAAATCAGATTAATTGAAGAATGTCGCATACCTCGTTCCGGAGACGCTCTATGGAAAGAAGTCGCATGCCTTTTGTCGGACCGCTCAAGGGCGCTTGCCCGGGCTTATGTCCTCAAAAGGCAAGACGACATTCTTTTTAAAAGTCTAAAATTGCTTAATTCTGTTTCCTAAATTTATTCTGTAGAATGAAGATAGCGACTAATCCAATGATTGAGCTTATGGCGATGTGATACATCATGTTAAGTGGGACTTCGTGACTGAAAAAGGAGATTTTGTAGTCGAGGGCGGTTTTGATCGCGTCGATAGCTTGGGACGGAATTTCAGTCTTAGCCATTTCCTGGAATGGAGCGGTGAGGGCATGATTTTTGATCAGCGACATAAAGTAAGTACTTGGCAGAAACATAATAATATCGCGGAGTAGAGCTGAGAAATTGGAAATTGGCATATAGGCGCCACAAATAAAACCATAACCAGCGCTCACAATATTCGCCACAGCGCTAAGCTGGCCTTGAGTTTTGAGGCCAAAATTTACCACAGAAGAGAGTGCAGTGCCGAAGAAAGAAAGCAATACTACATCGCCAAACAGCAGCAAAACATCCTTCAATTCGTAGTACCAACAATTTTGGATGCGAATATAAATTAAGCAAAGTACGAGCGCCACGAGATTAATAATAATCGTGGAAATAAATGTCGCAGTGAAGTAGGCGAGACTTTTTGTGTGGTTTTTGATCGGAGAAACATCGATATCTTTGGTGCTTCCAGTAACCTTATCATTCACCATTAAAAGATTCGAGGAAAAAGCCACCGTCACACTACAGACCGCGAGAAGACAGGCGAGAATTTGCCCGTTCACCACAGCGTTAATTACGCCTTCTGGAAGTGCGACACCCAAGGCGTCTTTATCAAGACTGTTATGAAAAACGCGACCAAGAAAAGTAACGTAGAGAATCAATAAAATCATTGGCGTGATCAGCGAAGCAAAAAACATTGATTTGTCGCTGAAGAAAACTTTGACATTACGTGCAGTGAGATTGAGAAATTTTTTCATGTTTTACTCCGCTTTCGTTTTGCTATTTTTTGATTCCGAAATATCAGTACCTGGTTTATTTTTGGTAACCGTGAGAAAAACATCATCTAATGTACTTTTAATTAATTCAAAATCTTGAAAAAGTTCCGGATATTTAGTAATTAATTTGGTGACAACTGGTGAGTCTTTAACTTTAATTTGGAAGGCTTTGTGGATTTTTTGATAAGGTAATTTAAGTTTTTTAACATCCGCCTCTTCCACACCATAGAGATGCAAAACATCGGTAGCGTATTGAGTTTTTAATTCGAGCGGCGTACCTTCGGCAATGATTCTTCCCTTGTCCAAAATCGTGACATAGTCCGCATCGGCGGCCTCTTCCATGTAGTGAGTGGTAAGAAAAATCGTCATTTTAAAATCCTCACGAAGTTTGGAAATAATCAGCCAAACCTTACTGCGAGTACCTGGATCTAGGCCAGTGGTCGGCTCATCAAGAATGAGAATTTTCGGCTGATGAATGATAGCACGCGCAATATCAACGCGGCGTTTTTGGCCACCAGAAAGTTTTTGAATTTTCTGATTTTTAATTTCGGCGAGATTAAAGAGTTTTTCTAATTCCTGATAACGAGCCTTAAAATCTTGACCGAAAATACCATAGAAGCCGGCGCGGAATTTGAGGTTCTCATAAACAGTGAGAGTTTTATCGAGGACGGAATCCTGAAAAACTACACCGATTTGATTTTTAATCTTATCGAGATGAGTGGCGACATCTTGGCCACAAATAGTGATGCGACCAGAATCAATTTTTAGACCACCGTACATCATGGAGATAGTGGTGGATTTTCCAGCACCATTGATGCCGAGGAAGGCAAAGAGACTGCCTTCATAGACTTCTAAGTTAATCTTACGGACAGCCTTGACTTTACCAAAGCTTTTCTCAAGATTTTCGATTTTAATAATTGTCTGCTGAGTCATTAATATAATTATACATTAATTTGGTTTAGCGCGATAAGTGAAATAGCCAGGAGAACCTGGTCGATCAATTTTAAGACCGCCAAGATGAGACCATGAAAATGATAATCCTCGACTACCATTTCCACCTTCGATAGCCTTCAGATTATAGAAAATATCAATATTTGCACTATTGTCATTTGCTTCATTTTCGACAGCCTTTTGAGTTTCAAAATCAGCTGAAGCATAAATCTTTTTAAGCGTATAATTCGGGTTATCATTGTAAAACATGCCACGAAATTTAATCACATTTTTTGTATTAAAACTACTTAAATCCAAACTTTCAATACTACTCATATTCGCAAACATGCCATTCATATCAGTAACATTTTCCGTGTTAAATGAACTAATATTAAGACTAGTCAATGCGGCCATACCTGAAAACATGCTAGACATATCAGTTACGTTAGTGGTATTAAAACTTGAGAGATCAAGGGAGGTGAGACTACGCATATTAGAGAACATATTATTCATATTTGTTACATTGGAGGTATCGAAATTAGAAAGATTTAAGGAAGTGAATCCGAATGAATTATAGAACATACTACTCATATTCGCTACTTTAGAAGTATCGAAATTCGAGAGATTAAGAGAGGTGAGGCTATATAAATAAGCGAACATATAATCCATATTCGTTACTTTAGAAGTATCGAAATTAGAGACATTGAGAGAGCTGAGACTAAACATGGTAGAGAACATATTACTCATATTTGTTACTTTGGAGGTATCGAAATTAGAAAGATCAAGAGAGGTAAGGTTGGACGAAGAAGCGAACATACTACCCATATCCATTACTCTAGAAGTATCGAAATTAGAAAGATCAAGGGAAGTGAGACTACGCATATCAGAGAACATAGACACGCTGTTCTCATTTAGATACACTTTTTCCGGATCAGCATAATAATAGGCAGTTTTATCAGTCGGATCTAACCACATTTTAATTTCATAGTCTGAATCATCATTTTCAACATTTACAGTGTTTATAGTTGCAATTGGGGCAGTAGAGTTTTTCTTAAAATATTCAATCTTATCTGTAGCGGTTTCTAGCGATTTTAATCTATTGTTAAAGCTATATCCATTCATCATTTTAGCGATTGGGTCATATCGATTAGTTAGGATAGAAAAGATTAGTTTGTTTTTATAATTACCACTCTCTAAGTTGTTTCCTAGTTTCACGCCAATACTCAGATGGTTCGATTCACTGCCATTAGTCTTCTCTGCTGTTTGCAAAATTTGCGCTGGTCTAGATAATGCTGGGATTGGTGAATAATCTGTTGAAGTACCGAACTTATAGCCCCAAGTATTACTCGAAAAGCTATTTAGGGCGCTAGGAGCTGAGATCGAATCAATCTTGGCATTAGTGCTTGAATCCGCATTAGTCAAAGCATTCTCGTCGGTTTCTGAATTAAGAGTCACAGTATACCCTGTCCGGTTATTAGTATTCACTATTAGTAATAATGAGACTTCCCTGGTTTGATTCGCAGAATTGAGAATTTCATTACCGTTTACGGAAACAGCAGAATCATCTACCGTAGCCGACAAAGTCGGCACAAATAGAGCCGAAGTATTTTGGAAGATGACCAAATTAGAAAAAGAGACTAAGGCTAAAAATAATCCGAGAACTTTTAATTCCCATCTAAACCACCCCCCCCCCGTGGGGGTTTGTATTATGTGATTTTTGGCTTTGCATATGTATTATTTTACCATAAACGCAATGAAAATTTTATGGTCTCGTTAAGGTCCAGGACCTTTGCAACAAAAAGGCAATAAGTATTGCCAATAAAAATAGGTAGATCCATACTTAAGAATAACAACAAACGTAAATAGGAGA
>JABCPJ020000029.1 GCA_013333135.2 Candidatus Saccharimonadota bacterium | reverse complement strand
TCAGTTTACGTCTCTCCAAACGTTATCGCCGTATCAATAAAATGGCTGAACGCGAAACTACCGAATCATATCGTCATTTTTAGCATAAATACGATATAATTATTTATAGATGAAAAAAATTCAATTTCGCTCCGTCGTCGCCATGGCGAACAGTAAACTCAGCATCAAATATGCCGCCATTTTATTGAGCGTTTCCACTTTGATTTCTGCACTGCTCGGCATCTTCCGCGACCGCTTGCTCAACTCTTATTATCTTGACACTTACCCGACTGGCGTGGATGCCTATACCGCTGCTTTCACGATCCCGGATTTTATGTTTTTTATTCTCACTTCTGGTGCTCTAGCCGTCAGCTTTGTTCCAGTCTTTAATCAGCGTCTTTCTTCTGGTAATAAAAAATCTGCCTGGGAGCTTTCCACTTCCACTCTCAATCTCATGGCACTAGTGACTTTCATCGCCAGTATTTTTATTATGATTTTCGCGGATCCTCTGATTCGCTATATCGTCGGTCCGGGCCTTGATGAGTCTGGTACGATTCTTGCGATTAATATGACCCGCGTGATCGCCATTAATCCATTTCTTTTTAGTATTGCCACGGTTTTGAATTCCGTTCAGCAAGCAGTTGGTCGCTTTGTCTTTTATTCGCTCGCTCCGGCGCTCTATAATATCGGTATTCTCATCGGTATTACCGTTTTCACTAATGGGATTAATCTCTTCGGCGTACAAATTTTCGAGGGTGGTATCATGGGTGTAGCGCTCGGTGTAGTCTTTGGTGCGCTTCTGCAAATTTTTGTCAGCCTCGTCGGTCTTTTTGGTCTCGGTTTTGATTATCAATTCAAAATTTATTGGAAAAATCACGGCTTCCGCTCTGTTCTGAAATTACTCCCAGCTCGTTCACTCGACCAGGGAATTGATTATGTTTATTCTATTCTTGCTACCAACCTTTCCTCTCGTATGGGTACCGGCACTTTACGTGCTTTCCAGCAGGCTAATAGTTTACATCAAATGCCAGTTAATCTCATTGGCGTCGCCATTTCTACCGCTTTCTTCCCGAAACTCACCGAGCAAGTTAATGAAGATTCTTCCGAATTTAACGGCACCTTCCGCCATGCGCTCCGGATGATTATCTGGATTTCGTTACCAGTCTCCGTGATTGCCTTTTTTGCTCGTGGCTACATCGTTAGTTTCATTAAAAATAGTGGTAATCCAGTAATCGCTAGTGTGCTCGGTTCGCTCGTTGTCGCGATTTTTGCTCAGTCGATTTTTCATATCGCTTCGCGTGGTTTTTATGCCAGACAGGATACCAAAACTCCGTTCGTCGTTAGTATTTTTGCCGTTGGTTTTACTATGGCGCTTTCGGTTATTTTTGCCATTACCGGTTTTGGTCCGGACGGCCTGGGCTGGGCGCAATCTATCGGCGCTTTAGCTGAAATCATTATTCTTCTCACCATCCTTAATGCTCGTGCCAAATTCCAACTGCTCGATAAGACTTTTTGGTTGGCTATTTTCCGCATGATGATTGCTAGTTTTTTCACTGCTATTGCTGCCTATTTTATAACTAAACTTTTCCCATTGCGCGCCACTGATAATTCGATTATTAGCACCATTCCGAAGTTCATTTTAATTTCTGTTTTTGCTGGTCTGGTTTATTTAATATCGAGTTTCCTATTTAATCTTTCGGAAGTGGTACCAATTTTCGAAAAAGTGAGTAGTCTGATTTTTAAGAATGTTAAAATGTTGCCAAAACCTGAGAAGCCAAGCGAGCTGGAAGGTGAATCAGAAAATTCAGCTCAAAATCAGAAACAAGATAAATAATAAATGGTAAAATAGGAACTATGAATAAGACATCAAACAAGACTGCAAAGACTGCAAAATCTACCAAGGATACTAATTCTATGAAAAAATCTGCTACCACCAAGGATGCTTCTGCAAACACCAAGAATACCAAGTCTGATCACAAGGTCATCTCTGATTATAATGGCTATAATTATAAGAAAGTTTTCTGGGAAGATTCTGGGCGTGAGTATGAGGATCTTGCCGACCGCACTGCGATTCGTCGTTTGCTACCGAAAAATATGGATAATTTTGTCGATATTTGTGGTGGATACGGTCGTCTAGCTAATGAATATTTGCCACGTGCCAAGCGTGCTACTTTGTTTGATTATTCCAAACTTAACCTCGAGCAGGCCAGAGAAGAATTTGGTGACAAACTTCATACTGTTCAAGGTGATATCTATAAGACTCCATTTTCTGATGGTGAATTTTCCGCTCTGCTCATGGTGCGCGCCACTCATCACTTCGAAAATCTTGAGCAAGTTCTTCGTGAACTTAATCGCATCCTCGAACCGGGTGGCGTAGCAGTGATTGAAGTCGCCAATAAGCGTACTCTGCCAAAGATGTTCCGCTATTGGTTCAAGCGCTCTTCTGTCAATCCATTTGATAAACAGCCATCGAACTTAAAGGAAATTGATAAGGACGGTTTTTATAATTATCACCCAGCCTATGTCGAAGATCTCTTTAAGAAAACTGGTTTTGAAATCATGGATGTACTTTCGGTTTCGAATTTCCGCAGCCGCACTATGAAGAAAATTTTCAGCACCAAGGCTCTGATTAAGCTTGAAAAAGCTGTTCAAGGTCCACTCGCTTCCGTCCGTTTTGCGCCAAGTATTTACTATCGTTTGATTAAAACTAAATAATTCTTTCGAGTGAAAATTTTTCAAGAAACTACCTACAAACTTTATCGCAAAACACCGCTTTTTTCCGGTCAATCCAAGTCTCTGAAAATCGCGGTGATTTCCGATATCCATTTTTCGCGCCTCGTGAAAAATCTTAAACTCCGCGCCATTATCAAACAATTTGAGCTTGCTCGTCCTGATTATATTTTTATTCCTGGGGATTTAATTGATACATTAGAGTGTGTAGATTCTCTCGGTGAACGCGAGCGTTTTCTTGGCTTCTTGCAAAATCTCACGGCTATTTCTTCTGTTCGCAAAATGATTGTCAGTCTCGGTAATCATGATTTTTATCGCATTCCGGAAAATAAAAAAGGCTGGCATATCGTGCGCGATAAGGAATTCCTTAAATCTCTTCGCGAGGTGTCAAATCTAGTTTTGCTCGATGATGAAATCTATCAAGATGATGATATTTTCTGTTTTGGCTACACTCAGAAAAAGTCTTACTACACCGAAGATGGGGTAAATTTTGCAGAAAACGCCGAAGCGCAACTCGAAGATCTTACGAAAACTCTGGCGAATCTTCCCGAGCCACCTGCTGATAAATTGAAATTCGCTCTGATTCATGCTCCGACTCACCTTCAAACTCCCGATATTGAGTTTCTCCTGCAGCCTTTTGATTATATTCTGTCTGGGCACATGCATAACGGTATCGTTCCGCCCGTTCTCGATGAATTTTGGCATAATCAAAAGGGAATTATTTCCCCTACCAAGAAACTTTTTTCGGGTGCATGTCGTCACACCTTGAAAACTTATGATGATAAATTAATCGTGGTTGGCCCCGTCACGACTTTTCATGCTCACCTTGGTTTGCTCGAAAAGCTCAATGTTTTTTATCCTACTTATCTCACCTATCTCGAAATTTCCGATAAAAAAACGTACGCTCGCAAGCCGTACGTCAAACATACTTATAAAAATTGGTAGCGCCAATAGGGTTCGAACCTATGACCTTGAGCTTAGAAGTCTCCTGCTCTATCCAGCTGAGCTATGGCGCCAAGTTATTTTTATTCTATCACTAACTAGGTAAAAAGCAAAATCGGCTAGCCTCAAGAGTCGCGCTGTGTTCTAAAATACATCGTCAGGATTACAAAAGCCCACCGCACATAATCTGAATTTAACCTGTATTTTTAAAATGTTTATGCTATACTAAGGTTAAAGAAGGAGAGAAAAAGTAGAAGACGTAGTTGTTGTAAATAAAACAATTGCATAAACTATTAAACTTATGTTATGATTGCATGTGTGAAAAAATTAAGTATCACCGGGGTTCGAGTCCTTTCGTTCCTCGTTAACAGTTTTGAAAAACTTTTTCTCTCCCAAGATACTTTCTTCAAAATCACGATACTTATTTTTTCACTGGTATTATCCAATTTATTCTTTGAAGTACAATCATCTTATGCCCTGAAACCGACACCTTCGCTGTCGGTTTCTTTGTTATCTGCCTCGAATATCGAGCTACATAGTAGCGATATTTTAAGTAAACCAAATCATGCCGTAACTTTGCCAATGTATCTTAACGTAAAAACTAATAACCCTACCGGTACAGGTACTTATGTTGATGTGGAGAAAACCGCCTTTACCGACATCCATGATTCTTCTAATACTTCTTCTATTAATATGATTTCTAGCGGGGTAGGGGTTGAACATTTAGCCGATTTTGCGGAAAATACTTTTGCTGGTAGTTTTGATTGCGAAATGGAGCATCCCGAAAAAGAGCCAGAAGAATGGGATCCACTTGATTTAGCTAGTGGCTCAGTGCATGATACTCATTATGGTATTAGTAGCGGAAATGAAACGCTGGGCAATAATATATGTTTTGCTATCGGCATAAAGTTAGGTCATAATCTCCCTACCGGAACTTATCAAAATAAGGTGATTTTTTCTACGGTTACTAATGAGTATCCGACGGAAGCTAATCTAATTACAGGTACGGAATTTAAAACTAAAATATTTTCACTCCTCTCCGCACCTCTTACGGTCGTGAATGATATTAAAAAATTTGAGCATAGCACGGTTGCCCCACCGGAAGGAGCTACGGTAGTACATTTAGAAATCGATGAAACTTCCGATCGTGCGGTGTTAGCTTGGCTCGATAAGGACACGCAAACCGTATATTACTATTCCGAAGCTGAAAAGCTCTATTTGAACCCAGACTGTAAAAATATGTTTAGTTATTTTGGTGTTGAGAATCTCGATCTTAAACCATTCGATTCAAGTAAAGTTACTAATATGAATTTTATGTTTGCAAATATGTATGAGGTTAAGTCGATTGATTTTTCACGGTTTAATACCAGCAATGTTACCGATATGGGTAGGCTTTTCTTTAAGACATGGATTAAAAAACTCGATCTTTCTTCCTTTGATACTCGAAATGTTATCTATATGAATGCCATGTTTATGGAGGCTTACTCATTGAATGAACTTAATATCTCGAGCTTCAATACTAGCAATGTTTGGTTTATGGGTAATATGTTCCAAAATACTCATTCTCTAAAAAGCTTAGATATTCGTCATTTTAATACGCAGAAAGTTACTCATATGCAGAATATGTTCTATTATTCTGCGATTGAGAGTTTAGATTTATCCAATTTTGACACCTCAAAGGTTAAAGATATGAGTAGTATGTTTAGTCGTATGTCCAACATTGAAGAGTTAAATCTTTCAAGCTTTAATACTAGTAACGTTACAAATATGTCCGGCATGTTTAATAAAACCAAGAAACTTAGAAGTCTAGACATTTCTAATTTTGACACCTCTAAGGTGACTAATTTTAATGAGATGTTTAGTAATGAGGACAGTAGTGCGGCTACGGAAAAACTCGAACATATTTATATAAAACATGATTTTGATTTATCTTCTGGTGCAACTTTCCAAAAATTATTTAATGGGCGCACCACTCTCCGTGGTGGCGAAGGTTCCTTCCTTCCAGATCCATCGACCGCCGACAAAACCTGGCTCCGCATCGATGACCCAGTCAATGGCCGTCCAGGTTATTTCACTCGAAAACCATAAAATATTTATTGCATCCGATAAATTCTGACTCCAAGACCACTTAGAGGGGTCAGCAGCTTTGCAACATTTGTATAGGAGTCATTCTTAAGGTTGTATGTATTCTAGCATAATTGTAATAAATAAGGTATTCTCTTAT
>JABCPJ020000028.1 GCA_013333135.2 Candidatus Saccharimonadota bacterium | reverse complement strand
GAACGAAAAATTTTTAATGCTTTGGCAAATATATCAAAAGATAAAAGCTTGGCCGAAATTCAAATATGTGAACTTGTCAGAGTAGCTAAGATTGCCGAGTCGACATTTTACGACCATTATCGTAATTTGGCAGATTTAATGAATAAAAATCGTGCTGTTTTCTTGAAACATTTGGAGGATGAAGTAAAAACAAATTTTCAATTAGAGATGAGTATGGAACAATTTTATGAAAAATTGTTCATTTTTTTATACAAAGAAAATCGTTTGGAGTTGATGCAGATGGATTTTCATAAAATGATGAATTTGGCGCTGTTTCGAGTGGAATTTAAGATGTTAATTTATCGCTTCTGGAATCGCTATGATCCGGAGTTGATGGAGGCAATCTACGACCATTTTCTGGCGGATTTAGTGGCGGAATTATATCGTTGGCGTCGCGAAAAATATCACAAAAATTTTATCGTGAAGCATGCGCGAAATTTGGTATATTTGACGAAAAATGCTCCGAAGTTTTATGTAAATCTGGCTTAGAAATAAAATGTTCAACTATAGAAAATGTAGGAATAAAAAGTGACTTAGCGGTAAGATTCAGGATTTATGAATTGGCGCTATTCGATACTTGTAATTTCACCATCTTTGAGATGCAAGAGACGTTGATTTTTAGAGCCTCGAAATTTTAGGGTGAGGTCACGCTGAGCAAGAATAAATGGTCCATCAATTAAGGCGTCGAGGGTTTTGAAAAATTCCCATTGGTCATTCTGTTTTGCTTTAATTTCTTCATAAGTATAGCCAGAAAATGACCAAACATTCCAACCGAGCTCTTCTTTGACGAATTTAGCAATTTCAATACAAGCTTCGGCTTGGAGTGACGGTTCCCCGCCACAGAAAGTGAGGCCAGTTTGCCCCTTGAGGGAACGGAGTTCTTGTTTGATATCTTCAATATCAACGAGAACTCCCCCCTCTTCGTCCCAGGTTTCTTGATTTTGGCAGCCTTCACAGTGAATAAAGCAACCTTGGGTCCAAATCACGGCGCGTAGCCCGTAACCATTGACGATGCTATCGTGTTCAATCGGGCCGGAAAGACGGATGTGATACTTATCAGAACCAGGGACGCGGGACGACATTTAGGCTTTTCCTAGAGATGACTTAGCGGTATGCTTGGCGTGTTCGCGGGCGGCCTTTTCGGCTTTGGTGTAGGTGCCAGAAACATTGTGTTTGACACGGTCATGCTCTTCAGCGCGTTTCGCATCATTCCAACGATCAAGTGAACCAACGAGGTAGCCAGTAATGCGGCGAAGACGTTCAAAAGGAATCTCTCCTTCAAGGCGGCCACAAGATGGGCAACGTTCACCTGGAATAATTCCAGAAAAACCACAGACTGGGTCACGATCCACTGGATGGTTAACTGAGCCGTAGCCAATGCCAGAATCGTGCATTTTACGAATGACGGCTTCGAAGGCCTCAATATTTTGCGATGGGTCGCCATCAAGTTCGACATAGGAAATGTGGCCGGCTGGACAGAGTGCGTGATATGGCGCTTCGATCTCGATTTTTTCAAAGGCTGAGATTGGGAAGTAAACTGGAACATGGAATGAATTGGTGTAGTAGTCACGATCATTTACGCCTTCAATGAGACCAAATTCCTTGCGGTCCATTTTAGTAAAACGTCCAGCGAGGCCTTCGGCTGGTGTGCCAAAGAGGCTGAAGTTAAGGTGATATTTTTGGCTATAATCATCACATCGCTTGGTCATGTGCTCGATAATTTCGAGACCTTTCTTTCTAGCTTCTTCGTCTTCACCATGATGCTTGCCGAGCATAGCCTTGAGAGTTTCGGCAACGCCGATAAAGCCAATAGAAAGTGAGCCGTGCTTGATTACATCACGTAGAGTATCATCTGGGCCGAGCTTTTCGCTACCAAACCAGTTCCCCTCTCCCATGAGGAATGGGAAGTTGCGAACGTGTTGATTAGCTTGAAATTCAAAGCGCTCGAGTAGTTGATCGGCAACTAAATCCATTAATTCGTCGAGTTCTTTATAGAAGCCTTTCCAGTCTGCTGTTTTACGTTCTTTGAGTGCGATGCCATGTTTAATGCCAAGGCGGACTAGGTTAATAGTGGTAAAAGATAGATTACCACGACTGGTTGCGATTCCATCGGATTCTGGGAAGATAGAAGAGAAAACGCGAGTACGACAACCCATGGTAGCAATCTCAGTATTATAGTCGCCTTTCTTGTAGTACTTGATATTGAATGGAGCATCGATGAAGGTGAAATTCGGGAAGAGACGCTTGGAGGAGACTTCCATACTGCGCTTGAAGAGGTCGTAGTTTGGATCTTCTGGATTGTAATTGACGCCCTCTTTTACCTTAAAAACTGAGATTGGGAAGATTGGTGTCTCGCCGCGACCAAGACCTCGTTCAGTAGCTTCGAGAAGCATCTTAGAAACGAGACGACCTGATTCGGTGGTATCGGTGCCAAAATTAATAGAGGTGAATGGAACTTGGGCGCCAGCACGGGAGTGCATGGTGTTTAGATTGTGAATGAAGCCCTCCATGGCTTGGAAGGTCTGGTTTTCAGTATCCTTTTTCGCTTCATCAATGACAATGGCTGGAATCTTGAGAGATTTTAGAGTTTCTTCGTCATCGTATTTAATATCTTCTGGAATGGTTATATCAACTTTTTTACCGGAGAACTCGTTATATTTTTTAAGATTAGCGCGGAGGGTTTTCTTAAAAGTTTTGTCGACACCGGGAGCCATAGCGTAATCGAAATTTGGAATAGCCTGGCCGCCGTGTTGCTCATTCTGATTAGCCTGAAGGATGATGGCAGCGAGTGCAGCATAGGAGCCAATGGAGTTAGGCGTGCGAAGATGGCCATGACCAGTATTAAAACCGCCATTAGCGAAGAGCTTTAATGGATCAGTTTGGCAACAAGTTAATGTACCGGTGGCATAGAAATCTAAGTCATGAATATGGATATCGCCACGGTCATGAGCGGCACCAAAACGTGGTTCCATGAGAACGGATTTGGCGAAAAACTTAGCACCTTCGGCACCAAATTGAAGCATTTTACCCATAGCGGAGTTACCGTCGACGTTCGCATTGCTACGCTTAATGTCTGAATTTTGTTTGGCATCAAGTACGGCAATGGTGCGATAGGCATCCATGAGGCTGGTTTGAGCCATGCGGCGAACCGTGCGCTCATTGCGGTAAGAAATATAAGCTTTGGCGGTTTTCTTATAACTTGATTCCATGAGAACTTTTTCAACAATATCTTGAATTTGTTCGACGGATGGGGTTTTCTTTTGGTCAAGTTTTTCAAATTCTGAAACAACTTTTTCAGCTAGGCGCTTGGCGCGTTCTTCTTTGAATTCTTCAGTGGCAGCACCAGCTTTTTTGATGGCATTGGTGATTTTTTCGATATCAAATGGGACAACTTTTCCATCTCGCTTGACAACTTTTTTGAGCATAAAAAATAAATCTCCTTATTCTAACAATCTTCTCTTTTAGTTATTTTTGTTTGCTTTTTACGCTATATATGTTTTGGCAATTACGCTATATATAGTGTCTATGCTTATTCTATAACGCTATATGTAGCGTGTCAACATAAAATTCATTGTATTATTTAGACATTTTATGTTATAGATGTATAATATTCAGAGATGAGAAAAAAGTTGAATAATAATAAAGTTATTATGCCGGAAAAGTGCTGGGTGGGTGATTCGCAGAAAATCTGTTACAGGACTCGTGAAGAAGCCGAGGTGGCCGCTATGGTGGCGGCGCATGATTACCACGCGCCGGCCCTTTCAGTGTATCGTTGTGAATATGGCGACCACTATCACTTGTCTTCTCGGTAATTCTTGACAGAAATTTAAGGTGCTGTATTTTAACACATCTACTTAGAATACAGTCTTCTCTTAAGATATCTAGGCATGCCAGAGTCAGGTACGGCTGGAATAAGTTTTTTAGTATCCTTATCTTGGGTAGTTATTGAATCTGGCTGTTTCTGGTGATTAGATTTTTCTTTTGATTCTATGCTCGAATGAGATGAATGATCTTCTTGGTGATTTTTTGTGTTAGGGGCATCGGAGTTATTGTTATGGTTTTCATTATTTTTCTCGGAATTAGAATGCTTATCTGGTTTAGATTTATTATCGGTTTTTTGCTTATCGGGCTTTCCGCTCTCTGGATCCTTTTTATCTTCGGACTTTTTATTAAAAATGCCACGGAGTCGGTCTGTAAGATTTTCAGTTTGTTCTGAAAAGGCATTATGTTTTAGAACATCTAATTCTCGAAGTAGGTCGCCAAAATGATTGTCTTCAGGCTCCTCTGGTGGTTTCGGTGGCTCTGAAGGGTCGGGATTGGTGGAGTTATTCGGATTACTTGGATTGCTCGAATCGTTTGTTTTATTGGAGTCGCCTGAATTGCTTGGATTATCTGAACCTTCCGAATCGTCGGCTTTATCTGGTTCGCTATCCTTGATTGGGATGTTTTGCTCTTCGGTTTTATAAATCCTAGCGTCATCGCCGATATGATGGATTAAAATATGATGAGCTTTGGTTGGATTGAGTTTGTCAAAATTTAGGTTGTCGCTGGAAGTGAACCCTTGAGCCACACCGTCAATAACCAGTAGCTTCTGTTTGGTTTCATGGTGATAATTTGGGTCAGAAATTTTAGTCGGAAGTGGGGTGATTTCAGCACGCCATTTACGGCCTTTAAATTCAAGCTCGACGATTTTTGGCCTTAAATCTTCGAATTCGACAAATTTAGTTGCATAATGCTCAGGATCTTGTTGCAGGCGAAGTGGTCGATCGGTGTAGGTGTTGGTGATACTGAAATTATTTCCGTCGAAGGTTACAGTATAGGTTGGAATATCGCCATTTTGAGCACGAGTCTTTGGTTTATTCTCCACTAGTTCTAATTTTTCATCGATGAATTTTTCACTGGCAGCGTTACTAAAATAGTGACCATGCATATCAAGGGCGAAATTATAAACTGAACTGGTGTATTCTGGTCTGCCGCCATCGCCATTGATAATAAACGGTGTAAGATGTTTAGCCTCTAAAAGATATTTAAGTTTTTGTATATATTCTCCACTAGCGTAATCGAAATAGATTTCGGCTGGAGTAGAGAGAATGAAACCTTTAGTGGTGTCGTGTTGAAGTTTTTGTTCGGACGAAATTTGATAGATTGCTTGGTAGAGGTCAATGATCGATGCGTTTTTTACGGAGGTATTAGACTCGTCGTAATATTGTTTTAGTTGCTGCTCTAACTGAAGTAGATTGTCGGTGTTGGTATTAAAATCTGTAATTTTTTGATATTTGGCAAAACCATGATGGTCGGTAGCGAAATCTACTTTATAGATATGAAAAAGTGCATGCCTATGTTTTCTGGATTCGATATTGCTAATTAGTTTTTTGTATTGCAAAGACAAGGCGGCTGGATTGGCTTTATTAAAATTAATGGCGACAATATATTCATGATCGATACTATTGATTTTTGGATGAGCCAAACGATCCTGGAGCTGCTTAATAAAATATGGCGAATAACCAACATTTAGAGTGCCAGGTTTTGCGAGTTTTTTGGCGCCATGTAGAATTTGACCAACTATATGTGCAGATTCGGCGTAAGCATCGCGGTCTGCATAGGCAAGATGCCCTGAAATAATGTTTTGATGGATAAACTGGAATTTTCCGAGATTGATTTCGGAAAGACCTAGTGGGTCAAAGAAGCTGCCGCACATAAAATCACTAGAATTACACCAAGTGCCAATTTTTCCGGAGAACTTGGTGTTTGGCAGATAAGGTTTTTGTGCTCCCAGAATACCATGTTCTACGTCGCAATCGGGGACATTAATGCGATAATCGGAATGTATGCCATGATAACATGGTTTGTCTTTGCCTTCTCCTTCTGGGAGATGTAATTTAGGATCGCCGAAAGTTGAGAGGTAGATAATTTTTTCGGGATCAAGTGTACGAATGGCACGAGTCATTACAATTGCGCCTTGAGAGTAGCCACCGAGAATAAATTTAGTATTCGGGCAACGATGGGTGATCTCTTGATATAATGTCTGCATTTCTTTGATGCCAGTGGTAACACTATTATTAAAATAGTCATTTTTGCCAGCATGTATATAGGTATCGGCAATAGCTCCGAGATTCTCCACACTCACGGCTGGGTATTGATATTTGTATTGATTTGATTCCCCGAGGTCATAAAAATCGTAGGATTTATTTGCTGATTGCAAAACCCCGACGAGATTATCTTTAAATTTTTGATAATTAATATTAGTCTTAGCTTTCTCTCCTGAACCTCGAGCGAAGACGGCTTGAATGTCTTTGCACTCAACGGCTTTCGAATTGACAGAGGCTAGTGGTGTCAGGCTAGTAATACATATGGCCAAAGCACTGGAAAAATAGAGAAAGCGCGGAGTTTTTTGGGGTATCTTAGGCTTAATTTTGGGTTTTTTACAAACAACAAAATGAGACTGTCTGGATGAGGACATAATTTCCTTTCTATTTTGTATTTTCGGTAAAAGTTCTAATTTGATTATTGGCTGAAATGAAAAATAAAACAAGTGAAAATGAGTAAAAATGATGGAAAAACGAACTTTCTTCTCTGTTATTTTAAGAAAAAATTAGTTAAGCATAAGCAAGTTATGAGGAATGAAAAATAATCAAAAAAAGAACCACTACAGCTCTGGGATAAAAATATTTTATTTAAAACTAATTTTTGAGTTTTGGTAAGACTAGTTCAGCGATTTTTTCTGGAACCTCGTAATTAATGAGATGGCCGGTCTGAGGAATGAAGTTTACTTCGGCATGAAATTTTTCGGCAATTTCCCTTACTTTACGGGACGGATTCATGCGATCTTTACTGCCAGCGATAAAGTAGGCCTGTTTTTTGAAATTGAAATCGGAAATTGAATGAGACATGGAAAAAAATGCGGCACTTATTTCGTCTCTAACAGAAGTAATTTTACGCGAGCATTTATAGGTAAGATCAAGAATTTGACGTTTTTTAGGACGATGGGCGCTAGCGATGAGAAATTCCGTGCAGACATAGCCGATAAATTTATTTGGCACAAGTGCCATCAGTGGAATGAGGGGTAAGATAAATTTTGGTGGGTGTGTAGCAATGGGACTAAGGAAAAAAATTTTATCATGAATAAGATGACTATATTTTTCGGCAGCGGCGGCGGCGAGGATAGACCCCATAGAATGGCCAATCAGAATTGGGTGATCGAGATGTTTGTCGAGAATATAATTAGCGATAAAATCAGCATAGCCATCTTTGGTAAAAACGGTAAAAATTGGTAAAGTCTCGTCTTGGGTATTAAAAGCTGGTGGAATATCGGGGTTAAAAACTTGATATCCTTCAGCTTCAAGTAATTTTTGAAATTCGGCCAAACCTAAATGATTGCCACGAAATCCGTGAACAAGAAGAATAGGTGGTTTTTGGTCGGATTTTTTCATAAATTAAACAGCTTTAATTTTTTCGAGTGCGTTCAAGATGCCTTCGCGGTCAAAACCAAGAACTTGAATAGGATTTTTGTCGGATTCATCAGTGATAATAGTGATAGGAACCGCAGAAATACCCGGAAAATTACTGGCATCAAGTTCGACATATTCAAGATTTTTTTGCTCTAACCAATCAATAAGAGCGTGGCAGTAGCCGCAAGTAGGACTTGTGATAACTTTAATCATAACATCCTTTCATAGTTAATTATTATATTATTCTAAAACATTTTAGGAAAAATCACAAGATTTAAGCTGAGTGGGCTAGAGTAGTATAAATAAATTGTTCTAATGCTCAATTCTATAACAAGTCTACCCCTGACGAGGTAGGTAAAAGAATTGAGCCCCGTGTGGAGCACCCGCTCCAGTCGGCTCAATCGTTTGCTGTAGAAAATGAGTATTAGAACACCCATAGCGGGCGTTCCACTTGGTTTATGGGGATATATCAAATAACTACGGAGATTATTCATGATTAGCGATGTAGAGAGAGCTGATCCAACCGGCGAAAATCCACAAACAAGCATAGAAAAACGTCCACTAAAAGATGTGCCACCTTTTGATCCAGAAGCTGCTGCTAGACGAATTGAAGAAGCTAAGAATAATCTTTTCAATAAGACTGAAGAAAGCAATGAAAATATTGATGATGTTTGGGGAAGTCCGGGCAATGAATATGACGAATATCGCGAACCCGACTCCGCGAGTAGTCTAGAAAAATCAGAGGCACGAATACCGAAATACGAAAAAATTCTTTCGAACCTAGACCTATTAAAAACGGCAAGTCAAAATTATTTGGAGCAATATCAGCCAGAATCCAAATCTAGGGCGGATATTCTCTCAACTAAGGATCTCCTAGACCATTATGTCGTTGGTCAATTATCTAGCGCTAATGCAAAGGATTTCATAAAATCGGACCAGTTTAAAAACTATTCTTCATACATTGTAAACACGGCCCGACAGAAAGTTCAAATTATTAATGGAAAGAAATATTACCCGGAACTTGCTACGAATCCAGTTCTCAGTAATCCGGAATATCGCAGACTTGTAATATCTGAATTACAACCCGCAGATCAGGTTAATAGAATAGTAAATAATCTTAATAAAAACGAAGCTGAGTATAAGGGTTTTCTAAAGACAATCGAAAACCGTTTAGAAAATCGTGCATCTGTTTCGCAAGGCGAACTTAATATGGTGGGCGACTATTTATATTCTGGTAAGGATTTGATAGCGGATTAGCAAAGAAATTTGCGTGCTATATGTTTAACGATGCAAGACAAAGACAAGATCTTAGTTCATCTACACAAATAGGCGGAGCATTGGCAAACTATTTTGCCTATAAAGATACGCTTGATGACAGGTTAAAAGAAAGACAAATCATTATCGCGAATAATGCAGGCTGGGATAATAAGAATAATAAATTAAAATCCGTAAGCACTGGTGTTTCAATAACAAATTATTGTGTACTTGAGCAAAATAAGATTAACGATATGTCCCTATCGTCAGAGGAAGGACTCAGTAAATCAAGACCAGAAACTATTACGGATCTTTATTCCCTCATGTTAGTTTCGTTCCACGAACTTACGCATGATTATCAAAAGTTTATGATGACGGACGGCAAAGAAAACAGCAGCGCCATGGCTTACATATTAAATCAAGTTCTGAGAAAGAATCAAAGTAAGTGTTTCCAGAAAATAGACAAAGACTTAAATAAAGTGCTTGACGAAAATGGGAACGAAGTCAAAACCGGCTATTACCAAGCAAATCACGATAGCGATGAGATAGAAATTCAGGCTGACGAAGAAGCATGGCGACAATGCCGTAAATTTATAAACGAACACGAAAGGCAATATTACTGGGGTAAAAAAGATAAGGATGGTGATAGACGTGCATCAGAACATTGGTCCAAATGCAGCGAAAATGAACAAGAAGTAAGGGTTAGGCGTGCGTTTGCCTTAAAGGTCGATGAAAATGATCAAGAAATGCCATATATTCAATACGACATTGAGCAACTTGGAAAAAGTATTGGAAAGGATCCAAATATCGTCAAACAATTCCCGCAACTAGCAGAGTTCTTTGACGATGCTGGTCAAATCAAGCCAGAAATTTTCTTCAACAAAAGAATTGCGAGCGTTGACATGGATGCTATAGATACAGTAACCGATGATTTTGGTGTAGAGATTGCCACCTATGCACTAATGGATAGTTCAAATGTTAAAAACATCCTATCATACATTCAGAATCCAAATAATAATCTAAGCAATGACCAAGCAATGCGTTGTGTATCTAATTTATGGAATGTCCTACACCAAGATGCACTAAAAACTAGACCACTTAAAAATACAAATTTTGATAATTATGCCGACACTAAAACTAGAGGAAAAAATACAAGCATTGGTGATCTAAGGGAATCTTATCTAAAACAATACCTACATCAACTATTTAATGCCACTTACATAGCAGAAGTATTGCGAGATAGATATCCAGAAGTTGGCGATAAGATAGAACATCAAGAACAGATTTATTTTATATCATATTATAATGAGCTCGCTAGAGGTGTCAGCTTAGATTCTGCTTACTCAGAGAAAGTCAAAAATCGCTACTTGAAAACTAAAAATTCAGCTCTCTCGCAAATAGCTATACAATTATAGCTTTTGGTAGCGATACATAAAAGAGAGGCGCCTAGCCAAGAAGCGCCTCTTAAGTGCTGCTCTATTTGTATACCGGACGGAAAACAAAAAAATTAAAGGAAACCGACCGACTACCTCCCAAATAGTAGTATTAACCCCATTTAAACTCGGTTTTGTTAAACGATTCGGAGCAAGCTGTTTTTAAGTGAACCGCTAGAGCGACTTAGCTTTTTCGAGTTGAGGATCTTTGTCTTCAGTAATGTCTTGGACAGTGCGATCAATTTCGACATCTGGCTTGATGCCGGTCTTATTGATTGAGGAGCCATTCGGTGTATACCAGTGAGCAGTAGTAACCTTGAGTTTACCGCCATCGCTGAGATTGAGCATAGTCTGCATGACACCTTTTCCAAAAGAAGTCATACCGACAATAGTGGCTTTTTGATAATCTTTGAGGGCGCCAGCAACGATTTCAGAGGCAGAAGCAGTAGAGCGATTAATCAGAACGATGGTTTTGGTGTCCTTAAAAATAGGATTTTTGCCACGAGGGACGTAGTCGGTTTTGTCGTCGTTATGGATAGATTTTTCAATCATATATTTATCACCGCCGTTAAGCCAAAGAGAGAGCATTTCACCCGCCGCTGAGACATAGCCACCACCGTTATTGCGAAGGTCAAGGATAACTTTATCAACTTGCTTGGCTTTAGCTTGCTCAGCGAGCTTACGCACAAGAGAGCCGGTGTCTTCGGCGAAGCGGTAAACAGAGATAATGGCGGTTTTATCACTATAGGAAATGTCGGCGGAGACGTTGTTAATTTTTTCGCGAGTCATTTCGAAAGTTAGAGTGTCTGCACCACGAAGTATTTCGACTTTAACCTTATCGCCGGCTTTGCCGCGGAGCTTTTTAGCGACATCTTCGGTGGTTTTACCGTCGACATTTTCGTCGCCAATTTTTACGATACGATCACCAGGTTTAATACCGGCTTTACGCGCTGGATTATCTGGGAGGGTGCGGACCACCACAGTGTGATTATTGCGAAAAGTAAGTTCCATACCAACGCCGGCTTCATTAATTTCGCCATTGAGGTCAGATAAGAATTCGTTCCCTTCCTTGGCGGTAAGATAAGTAGTGTAGGGATCATCAAGCGCAGCGGCGATACCACGCTTAGCCCCAGTGAGAGCATTTTCTTCGGTGACTTCACCATCATAGAAGGATTTTAACTCGGTGTAGATTTCGTTAAGAGAATCCCAATTGGCCTGTTCGCTTTTACGAAAGCCAATATAGGGAGAAAAATTAGTAATTATAAATTGCCAATTAGAGCCAACAAAAAATCCTACGACGAGGAAAATAAATGAGGTGATAATTGAAGTGCTAAGATTGATTTTTCGTGGTTTCCACTCTGTTTTCATTACTTAATTATAGCATAATCGGGAAAAGGGTATTCTTTTAATTCTTAGAAAAATACCACCGAATGGAGGGTGGTATTTTAGTAGTTCCTGGTTGATTAGAAAGAGTTTAGTCGAAATGGATATAGCTGGTGAATTGATTTGGGCTGACGCGAGTACGGACGCCGAAGTCGCCCCATTGACCAGATTTAGATGAGTATGGGTTGTTATATTCAGAGACCGTAATAGTGCCATCAGCATTAACAGATTCAACCCAGGCTACGTGACCGAATTGACCACTAGTGGTTTGAGCGATAGTGTGGGCAGCCGGTACGCGGTCAACACGGTAGCCACGGGCGCGAGCGGCAGCGGCCCAGCTATAAGCGTTACCCCAACCGGTGATGCGGATGTTTCGACCGTAGTATTCAACAGCTTTATAAGCAGCATAACTCGTACATTGACAAATGTAATAAGAATCTAGAACACCAGCGATATTGTCACGAGGGCAAGAATATCCGTAATTGCCGACAAATGCCCCGTAACTGTTAAAACCGTCAGCTTTGGTACCGAATCCAGCACTAGTGGAAGCGCGGGAGAGATATTCCTGATACTCTTTATTAATTAACTTAATCTTTTCTTCCCTGGAAGCGGCAGCTTCTGCAGCGAAGGAAGCGGCATTATCTTTATACTTTAAAATTAATTCCTGTTGCTCAGCTTTTTTATCTTCGATAGCCTTGCGCTGGATTTGTTGGTCTAAAATAATGCGATCGATTTCAGTCTTTTGCTTTTCGAGATCGTCTTTCATAGTCTTTACATTTTGAGCTGAGGAATTCACCTGGTCTTTAGCGGTGTCGATGCGAGATTTCTTTTCGGCAAAATCTGAAAGTGAGTTACTGCTAGCTAACACCATGATAGCGTCGGTTTCACCTTCAAGGTGAATATTAACTAGCATATTTGCAAGAGCTGCACGTTGAAGTTTGAGTTTTTTAGTAGTGTCTTCAATCTTGATTTTGAGGTCACTTGCCTCAGCTTCGTTCGCCTTAATACGTGCTTCGTAGACGATGATTTCCTGTTGCATACGTTCGACTTCGCCTTCGAGAGTGACAGCGGCTTTAGCGGCTTGATTGGCTTTTTCAGCGGCTTCGACTTCAGCTTTTTTAGCGGTACGACAGGCGGCGCTAGTACAATAGGCCTCATTCTCTACTGCTGAAACGTTAGAATCGTTCTTTTGAATGAATGGAATAGAGCCTAAAATGAGCGCAAAAATTAGGGTAAAAATAAGAGTACGGCCTTTTTTCATGGTTTTGACTTTACGATAATTTCTTGTGCTTCTTCGAATCTTAAAATTGTTGTTTATTTTGCTCATTAAACTATACTCCACTATAATTTAATTTGTTATTT
>JABCPJ020000027.1 GCA_013333135.2 Candidatus Saccharimonadota bacterium | reverse complement strand
GGATTTGATCTTCGATTAAAATAGCTGGTGCCTCAACCTTGCTGGATTTAACAAGAGCTTCAACAAGATCATCTTTGAATTTTTCGTCAGCCTTGACGCGGTTCTGTTCGGTGAGATTTTTCTCAATATCGGCCTTCAAAGCATCAAAAGTTTCGAATGGACCACATTTTTTGGCAAATTCATCATCGAGTTCTGGAAGCTTAAATTCATTGATTTGCTTAACTAGGACATTAAAGACGGTCTTCTTGCCGGCAAGATTTTCGGCGTGATAATCTTTAGGGAAGGTAAGTTCGAGATCGAAGCGATCACCGGTTTCGTGGCCAACGATTCCCTCTTCAAAGCCTGGAATAAAGGCATGAGAACCGAGTTTTAACTTAAAATCTTTAGCGGCGCCACCTTCGAATTTAACGCCATCGAGAGAGCCTTCAAAATCAATCACTACTTCGTCGCCCATCTTGGCAGCGCGCTTGACTGGAGCTTTTTCAGCATAAGCTTCACGCACGCGAGAGATGACGTCCATAATATCGTCTTCTTTGACCGTAATGTCTTCACGTTTGACTTTCAATTTCTTGAAGTCACCGAGTTTAATGTCTGGAAGAATATCGGCTTCAGCTTTGTATTCGAGGGTTTCATCTGGTACAAACTTAGTGATTTCTACATTAGGGATCATCAATGGAGCTTTTTTAGCCTCTGAAAAGACCATCGGCACAGTGCGACGAACAGCGATATCGGCAGTGGTCGAAGCAAGATCATTAGGGTTGATGTGTTTTTCAGCGATTTCGGTAGGAACTTTACCCTTGCGGAAGCCCTGGACATTAACTTCCTTAGCAAGACGAGCGACAGCCTGTTCCTTAGCAGTCTGCAAATCGTTCTTATCTAGAGTAACGGTAATTTCCACCTTGGTCTCAGATATATTCTTTGTAGTAACTTTCATGATTTAATTATAACATATCGAGAAATAGTTATATTTACAACATTTGCTGTGGAAAACCATTAGCTTAATATTCAATAAAGCCAATCAGTGGAGCTTCACGTAGATGACGTACAAAATTGGTCAGTGTAGCACCCTGTTTGACCCCAGGAGACATAATATTGTCGGCGTCAAAGGTTTGGCGAATTTGATGATAAAATTCTTTAATCTCTAAATCAGTACGTGAGCTAGTGATTACACTTAGTGTACGACCTTCGGCGAAGCCACCCGCAAGCGATCCGCCGACTTCGTAGACAATCTTAGCGTAAGACTGCAAGAAGAAAATGAGATTTTTGCGATTCAAAATGTCGGTAAGGTCAAATTCTGGTCGAATCGAATAAAGATCGGTGAGAAGTGAGCCAAAAACAGGTAGGTTTTGATGGAATTTTTGTTCAAGAGACTGCAGATTACGCAGAAAATCTGGCAATTTTTCGGCTGGAATCGAAGTCTTATCGACGATGGCGAGTTTTTCCGCTGTATCGTGACTATTGAGGTATAATTTAAGGCCAAAATTAAAATTATTAAAATCGGCTTTGTATTTTTCCTGATCGACGTAGGACTTATCGGCCAAGGGACGTAATTTTTCAATCTCGCGGTCAATCTTTCTAATACGGAAGAAGTTTTCGGCAAAATCTAGATAGATATAAAATTTGGCGGTAGATTGAGCGGTGGCAGTATTTGACTCGAGTAATTTAGCCTTGCGACCAAGACTTTCGAGAGTTTTAAATATGCGACCGTCATAAAGATTCATGGTACGCGGTTCAAGCTCTTTGGCTTTTTCAGAAAAGGCGAGGGCTTGATTAATCGAAGTAAATTCAAAAACATACTGGCGAGTGTGATATTGAATTGGCTGAACCTTTAAAATTACCTCTGTAATAACCCCGAGAGTACCTTGGGCGCCAAAGAAAATTGGCAGCACATCGAACGGCTTATTTTCGCGGTTTACCTCGGTCACCATACGATAACCGGAGCGATTATGGACGGATTCACGAATTTTGGCGATTACTGCCTGATTTTTCTCAGTCAAGTCATAGATGGTGGTATTGGTTTTGGCGTTTTGATCATCTGCTTTCAACTGAGCCAATTTAATACCACGCTTAGTCAGGCTAGTAGTCTGGAAAATTTCACCATTTGGTAAAACTACTTCGATACGATCAGTGAAATAATAGATGCTGCCGTATTTTTTGGCGGCCTCATCGATGAGAGCGGTGGAAATTAGGCCACCGATGGTCTGTTTTCTAGAGGCCACTACAGGAAGTTCTAGACCGAAGAGTGCCAGTGCATCGTTTAATTCACCGAGGGTGATGCCAGCTTTTACCCGTACTAGACTTTCACGAGTGTCAATTTCTTCGATGGTGTTAAATTTTTCCATGGAAATTAAGAGACCGTCAGTCAGGTCGGCACCCGTAGTGTCGAGACCGGCGCCGCGTACACCAATTGGCAGTTTGTATCCCTTTTTGGCTAATTTAGCACTAAAACGCAAGATAAACTGAATGTCTTCTGCAGTTTTCGGAATGCAAAGAAAGCGCGGCATCATTTCCAAGACGCTCATATCACGCGAATATGCTGCAAGAATCTCCGGTTTATCAGTGACAAGACCAGAAATATGCGCATTCAAAAACTTCGCAAGTTTATTCATGACCACCCTTTTTCATTAGTATTATTTTAGCATAGGCTTTTTAATTTTTGTAGTTGAATTATTCGATAAATCTGGTTTGATAACTACTATTTTAAGACCACAGAATTTTCACCAACTAATTCTTTCAAACCAGAAATCAGCTCTGGACTAGCCTCAATGCGGAACGGCATGCGGAGTGGTTTTTTGATTTCACCGTCTTTGAGTACGAGAATAATTTCCGAAAAACCTGGCGATTCATCACAAAGTTCACGAATTGAAGTGAGTGTAGCGGTATTTTGGGGATTTTCCACCAGAACGAAAAGCTTGAGGCTACGAGGGTCGGCTTCTGGTGCGATGATACGCTTCGGAGCTTCTGGTTCTTCGGCGGCTTCCGTCTTAGTTGCTTCAGGTTTAACTGAGGCGGTTTTTGCGGCTGTAGACTTGGTGGTTTTAGGGGCAGTAGGGATTGACTTGGCATCAGATGTGGATTTATCAGAATCGCTTTTCTTGGCGCCCGGCTTAGAAATCGTGACAGTTGGAACATCGGTAGACTTTGGTTTGGCAGTATCTTCGCCAGCTGGCTTACGACGGCGGAACTCCTTTTTCGGGGCTTCCGCTGGGTCGGCCAGACGCGTACCGGTGGACTCATAGGAAGAAAGCTTATCATCAGAAAGAACGGAGATGGATTCGGCAATAATCTTCACATCAGAGGTAATATTTCCATCCTTATCTTTGGCATTAATACGGCCAGTGACCTTAATTACATTATCGACCGCGAGACGGTCATTATATTCTTCGTAGGTTTTCGGGAAGACTAAGAATTCGAGTTCAGACGTCTTACTTTCAATCTTCACAAAAGCCATCTTAGTATTGGATTTCGTGAGAATGGTACGAATATTGGTAATAATACCACCCACAATCACTTGCTTGCCGTCATTTTCCGGAGTAACTAGAGTGAAAGGATGAGTTTGCTCTTCGAAATATGTATCATATTTATCTAGTGGGTGCGCCGAAAGATAGAGCCCCATCAAATCACGCTCCCAGAGAAGTTGGTCTTTTTCGGAGACTTGGGTAGGTGATGGCTGAATAACTGGTTCCGGGATCGATCCGGCGTCACCCATCATCCCGAAGAGGTCAGTTTGGCCAGAAGCCTTATCTTTTTGGACTTTGGCGCCATAAGCCTGAATGTCTTCAAGATTAAAAAGAAGATCGGTACGATTATGGAAGCGATCAAAGGCGCCAGTCTTAATAGCGGATTCCCAGGATTTTTTATTGAATTTGGAACCGTCGACACGAGCCGCAAAATCACAGACCGACTTGAACGGACCGTTTTTATCACGTTCTGGAATAACGATTTCTTCGACCAAGGCCTTACCCATACTTTTAATCGCGGCCAGACCAAAACGAATGGTGTTTTCTCCGCCGACAATACCGAAGTCAGAATAAGATTGGTTAATATCTGGACCAAGTACCTTGATACCCATGCGCTTACATTCAGCAATCTCGATAGCTAGACGATCGGTCCAGCGCATATCAGAGGTCATCAGTGCAGCCATGAAGGCATCTGGATAGTGTGCCTTAAGATAGGCCGTCCAATAAGCCACCAAACCATAACACGCGGCGTGAGACTTGTTAAAACAGTAGTTCGCGAAGTCGAGCAGCTGCGACCAGAAAGTTTCAGCCTGCTCCTCAGTAGCACCACCAACTTCTTGGGCACCTTTAATAAATTCAGGCTTCACCTTATTCATGAGGTCGACTTTCTTTTTACCCACCGCCTTACGCAAGGTATCTGCCTGACCACCGGTAAATCCACACCATTCCTTAGAAATCTGCATGAACTGCTCTTGATAAATCAAAATACCGTAGGTGGATTTTAGGGCATTCTCGAGACCAGGGTGAAGATAAGTAATCGGTTCTTCCCCGTGCTTGCGACGAATGAAAGAATCGATAAACTGCATCGGGCCCGGACGATAAAGAGCCACCATAGCGATAATATCTTCGAAGCTACTAGCGCGAAGGTCTTTTAAATAGCGTTTCATACCGGCCGATTCAAGCTGGAAGACACCTGTAGTTTCAGCGCGTTGTAGTAATTCATAAGATTTTTGATCATCGAGCGGAATACTATAGAGATCGACATCATCATGATACACCTTACGGATCATACGCAAGGCATTATTAATTACCGAAAGGTTAGAAAGACCCAAAAAGTCCATCTTAAGTAGGCCTAATTCCTCGACCTGGGTCGATGGATACTGTGTCGCCAGTGGACCCTTGGCGGAAACTTCAAGTGGCAAGAATTTGACCAATTCATCCGGGGCAATCACCACACCACAGGCATGTACGCCGTGAGAACGAATGGTACCTTCGAGTTTGGAAGCGTAATCAATTACGCGCTTAGCGACCGGATTATGTTCATATTCATGCTTGAGATCGGGCGCGGTCTTAATGGCGTCAGTTAATTTGACATGGTGCCCCATCACCGGGTCTGGCACGAGTTTGGCGATACGGTCAGCCTCGGCATAGGGCACTTCGAGTACACGCGCCACGTCACGCACGGCGTTTTTAGCCATCATTTTACCGAAGGTGACGATGTTGGCCACGCGATCCTTACCGTATTTTTCCGTACAATACTCAATTACTTCATCACGACGAGTATCCTGAATGTCGGTATCAATATCCGGCATCGAGATACGGTCCGGATTCAAGAAACGCTCGAAGAGAAGACCATATTTCATCGGATCAAGCTCGGTGATACGCAAAGCGTAAGCTAGAATAGAGCCGGCAGCCGAGCCACGACCTGGGCCGTAAATAATACGCTTAGTATTACCCCACATAATGAAGTCTTGCACGATCAAGAAGTAACCATTGTAGCCCATACGGTCGACAACGCTTAATTCATAATCGATACGTTCAAGAATTTCTGGAGATAATAGTTTGCGACATTCTTCAACCGACCAATCTTGTACCTCTTCCTGAGTTTTACCGCCATAGCGAAAAGCCAGGCCACGAAAAACCAACTTATCGAGATAAGTTTTATCGGTCTCACCTTCCGGCACGGGAAACTTCGGAATCAGGATACGCCCGAGTTTCATGTCGACGTCACAACGTTCGGCAATCTTGCGAGAGTTTTTAATGGCGTCAGGATAATCTTTACCCCAACGGTCAATAATTTCCTGTGGTGGAATGACGTGAAGTTGAAAATCCTTCAAGGTCATACGATTTTGGTCGGAAAGATTGGCGGCCGTACCGATACAGAGGAGAATTTCATGAGCATCCTGGTCTTCGTGTTTGAGGTAATGACCATCACAGGTAACCACGAGCGGCAAACCAGTTTCCTTGGCGATTTGCTGTAAACCTTGATTGATGCGATCTTGCACCTCCCAGTGGGTTGGTGACTCGGGGTGACCATGGTCTTGCATCTCGAGATAGAAGCGGTCTTTATAGACTTCTTTATACCAATCAACTAATTTTCTGGCGCCATCCATGTCGCCATTTTTTAGTCGCACCGAAATTTCCGAGCTAGCACAGCCCGAGAGACAAATAATTCCCTCGTTATATTTTTCCATAATTTCATGGTCAATACGAGGTTTATAATATTTACCATTAATTTCCGCTTCGGTAGCTAAACGACAGAGGTTTTCAAACCCCTGATCATTCATAGCGAGCAATGTGATGTGATAACGCACCTTATCATGTGCGGGATCCTTATCGGTGCGATTTCTAGCCGCCACATAGGCCTCGAGTCCGAGAATTGGCTTAATACCCGCAGATTGGCCTTCCTTATAAAGTTCGATCAAGCTCGACATGGTACCGTGGTCGGTGACCGCCACGGCTTGCATGCCGGTTTCTTTGACATACTTAATGAGATCCGGCACTTTCGTCAGACCATCAAGAAGTGAGTAATGCGTATGGTTGTGTAAATGCACAAAATCCGCCGGAGACAAAATGTGTCCCGGTGAATCAATTTCTTCGCAAAACTTCAAAAAATCGTCGTTATTTGCCTCGGTAGATGGAGAGGCCTCTGCGGGCGCCGACATTTACTCCTCAGTGTCGTCGGTTAAATCAGAAACTGTATCTTCGACAGGTTCTACAATCTCGTCTTCGATCTCAGCAGCTTTCTTTGCAAATTTTTGCTTAAATTTTCCAAAATTAGATTTCTGTTCGTGATAAATCTTGCCTAGATTCTCTTTTTGATCGTGGTAGATTTTGCCACCTTTGGCCTTAATTTCAGCACGAGTTTCTTTGCCAGACTTTGGAGCAGAAAGAACCCCAGCAATCGCACCAAGAGCCATACCAAATATAGTACCGAGAACAAAATGACCAGTAGATTTTTTCATATTCCTCCTTTTTGTTAATATATTTATATTATATTACTTTGTCGACTTTTTTGCAGTAGTCTTTTTAGTAGAAGTACGAGGTTTAGATGGATTAATAAAACTCATCAGCTTTTTAGCCAGAATATCCTTCACCAAACTTCTTGCAAGGGGTCCGACCGAGGTCATGTCCTTAATATTATCTGCCACGTCATCGGCTTTTTCGGCAATGGATTGACCAGTTTGCACCATGATTTCAATCTCAGAGAGTAGGTGAATGAATTTAACCAAGAAAATAATACCAACCACCAAAAAGACTAATAAAGTCATAGATAAAATAGCTACTAAAATCCATTCTGCTGTATTCATATAAACCTTTCTGGTAACTATTTTAGCATAAGTTCGATGAAATAAAAAATATAACTGGAGCTGCCAGTTATATTTTCTTAG
>JABCPJ020000026.1 GCA_013333135.2 Candidatus Saccharimonadota bacterium | reverse complement strand
TCGATATTTTTCTTGGTTAATTCCGAGAAGGTACCGTCTTGATTACGCTTATACTGCATGAAAACCTGGTTGCCGATTTCCATGAAGCGTGCGCCATCCGAGGCCGGATGAGATTTGCCATATTTCGCGACATTTTGCTTATCTTCGCCAAAATCATAGAAGACTTCGGAATCTGGACCACATGGATCACCAATCGGGGTAGTTTCGACGCCACCACCACGACTCCACCAGTTTTCGTGGTCATCGTAGAAAAAGATATGCTCATTTTCCTTGATACCACGCTTGGCACCGTCTTCACTGGAGCCAATTTCAGCAATTTCTGCTTGTACACCCGCTTCGGCAAAGACACGTTGCCAGATTTCGGCCGATTCGGTATCTTTTGGGATGCCGTATTTTTCGTTACCAATAAAGCAAGTGACGTAAATTTTGTGTGGATCGAGACCGACAATTTCGGTGAGAAATTTGAAGAAAGCCGGAATTTGCTCTTGCTTGAAATAATCGCCAAGAGACCAGTTACCGAGCATTTCAAAAACCGTAGTGTGGCGTGGATCACCCACATCTTCAATATCTTGCAGACGCAAGCATGGCTGTGAATCTGCCAGACGCTGACCGGCAGGATGAGGCTCACCGAGAAGATATGGCAAAAGAGGCTGCATACCTGAACCGGTAAAGAGGGTGGTTGGATCGTTTTCCAAAACCAGACGCGCAGGAGCAATTACCTGGTGGCCACGAGCAGTTTGATATTCAAGAAATTTTTGACGGATTTCACTTGCATTCATAGAGATAATTATACCATAATCTGTGGACTTGGAGTTTTACACAACTTTACAAAATGCTTATGCCATATATAATGGGTAGAGATAAAAACAAAAGGACGCCACAAATGAAAAAATTAATTACCCTGTTCCTGATCGGGGTTGCGGGTATCATCCTCTTCATGATTGTAAAAAATCTGGCTAATGGCGATGGACTGCTAACTGTTACCTGCCGTTCAGCCAAAAATACGCTCACGATTAAACTCGACCCAAAGGCAGAGAATTTCATCTCAGCTACTACGGATGACGGGGAGGATTTCGACTTGGGTAATCTGGATGAAAAAATTCAAAAAGATGGCCTAAAGAAAGCCGTCGACGATCTAAAGAGTAAACTAGAACTGACCAAGGGTTACGCCTGCTTCGATAAGAAATAAAAAAATAGCCGCAAAGAGCGGTTATTTTTTATGCGCGGCGATCTTTCGATTGTCTAATCTTGTGATAAATTTTCTGTTAAAAATTATTCCGCAATGATATCACCGCCGATGCAGAAATTATTCGGCAATAATGCCGCCACCAATACAGACGTCACCAGCATAGAAGACCACGGATTGACCGGCTGCTGGATGTTTAATTTCTTCATTTAGTGTTACTTCGTTAGTTTCTGGATTAAAACTACAAGCGATAAGTGGCGCACGATGACGTACCCGACAGGTGAGCTCAGAAAGATTTGGCTGAATATTGCCAGATTCCTGATGAATTTGGCGAATGATTACGTCTTTTAATTTCAAGGTTTTCGTCCATAAATTTAAGTGATTAAGATTTTTTGAAACGAAAACCTGGTTTTTCTCCATATCTTTCCCTACTACATAGTAAGGTAGTCCACCCCCGAGATTTAAGCCGTGGCGCTGACCAATCGTATAAAACACTGCGCCCTCATGCGTGCCAAGCACCTCATTGGTATCACGATCGATGATTTGGCCCGGAGTTACTTCGATATATTCCTGCAAAAAATCTTTAATCCCAACTTCCCCCACGAAGCAGACCCCCATGGACTCCTTTTTATAGGCATTATCGAGACCAAATTCGGCAGCTAATTGTTTCACTTCTGGTTTTAGCATTTTGCCAAGTGGAAAAAGTGTCCGCGAAATCGCTTCATCAGAAATTCGATAGAGAAAATAAGTTTGATCCTTATTCGTATCGGTAGCGAGCTTCAAATTGCCATCTTCCGAGACAGCATAATGACCGGTAGCAATAAAGTCCGCACCCTGGCTCATGGCGATATCATAAAAAAGCTTGAACTTGATTTCTTGATTGCACATCACATCGGGATTCGGGGTATTTCCCTTCCTGAATTCCTCAATCATGTAATCAACTACCTTAGCGTGATACTCAGTTTCAAAATCAAAAATGCGAAAATCAATATCTAATTTAGTAGCGACACGCTTGGCATCTGCCAAATCCTCCGCCCAAGGGCATTTCATACCCGGAAGGTCCTTCGACCAGTTTTTCATATAAACCCCAACTACGTGGTAGCCGGCATTTTTGAGTAAAACAGCGGTAACCGAAGAATCGCCACCACCAGACATACCGACGAAGACGGTTTTCGGTTTTTCTGGAAGACTAGACATGGGCGACTCCTTGATCTTGGCTGAATTCGGTAGAAATTTCTTGGCCTAATTCAGTATCGTGCGATTCTTTTAAAACTACCTCGCCCGACACCAGTCCGATGCGCTTAGCCTCTTGATTAGCCACTTCGGCAATCACCGATGCGGCTTCACGAATTTGCTCTTCAGTATTTAGCTCACCAAAAGTTACGCGAAGTGACCCGGTAATTTCCGAATCAGTGA
>JABCPJ020000025.1 GCA_013333135.2 Candidatus Saccharimonadota bacterium | reverse complement strand
GTGATACGAAAATGCTCTGTGTAAGCAATTTAATATCATTTAGGTGCGCTTCCTTGCCAAGGAAGAGGTCGAGAGTTAGAGTCTCTTAGCTCGCACCAATTTATCCCCACTAAAACCCCCCTTTTAGTGGGGATATTTTGTGTCTAAAAAGCTTACCACTTTTTCAATTTCTGATATAATTAAAGTATTAACAAGGAGTAAAATGAACACACTACAAATGATTTTAATCGGTGTAATCGCAGTTGTAATCCTAGTTGCTCTCTATGCAATTTTTGTTTATAACCATGTAGTCACCGTCAAGGTTCGCGTTGATAATGCTTTTTCAGACATTCTTGTCCAATTGAAGCGCCGCGCTGACCTTATCCCAAACCTTATCGAAACTGTGAAAGGTTATACTAAGCACGAAAGTGAAACTCTTGAAGCTGTCGTAAAAGCTCGTTCTAGCGTCCTCACCGCTTCTACCCCAGCTGAAGTTGCTGGCGCCGAAAAAGAAATGAAATCAGCCCTCAGCCATATCTTCGCTCTTGCTGAAAGTTATCCAGAATTAAAAGCTAACGAAAACTTTATCCGTTTGCAGGATCAACTCGAAGATACTGAGGATAAAATTCAAGCTTCTCGCCGTTACTACAATGGCGCAGTTCGCCAATACAACGAATTTATCGTGCGCTTCCCAGCTAATATCTTCGCTGGCATGTTTGGTTACAAATCTCGTGAATTCTACAATGTTTCCGAAGAGGAAAACGCCAAGATTCAAGAAGCTCCAAAAGTTTCTTTCTAATCAATTAATACGACAAATTAATATCCAGTGGGGCAACCCACTGGATCTTGTCAGAAAGGGAATATGTATTCTCAGATTGCAGCTAACAAAAGAAATACCGTTTTAATTCTTACCGGCTTCGTCGGTTTTGTTGGTTTTATCGGGGCACTTTTTGCGGCTGCTTACGGCGATAATAGTATTTTTATTTTTACTTTAGTTTCTGCCATTATTTATGCCAGTATCATGGTCTTTTTGTCTTCTAGTATGGCTATGGCGATGACTGGTGCTCGTCCTATCGCTAAAAAAGATTACCGTTCTCTTTATAATATTGTAGAAAATCTCACTATTACCACAGGTCTGCCGATGCCAGAAATTTATGTAATTGATGATCCGGCGCCGAATGCCTTTGCTACCGGGCTCGATCCGGCGCACGCTAAGGTTGCGGTGACCACTGGCCTGCTAAATATTATGGATAAGGATGAACTCACTGGAGTTCTAGCTCACGAAATTTCTCACATTAAAAATTACGATATTCGTGTTTCTTTGGTAGCTTTTGCTCTGGTTAGTGTGGTGGGCTACATTGCCGATATTGGTCTTCGCATGATTTCCTACACTAATCGTCGGGACGAGCAAGATAGTCCAGTCGGGGTGATCGCGCTGCTTTTTACTTCGATCTTGGCGCCCCTAGTCGCCACGATTGCTCAAATGGCGATTTCTCGTGAACGTGAATATCTCGCGGATATGTCGGCCGCTGAAATTACCCATTATCCAGATGGTCTGATTGGTGCCTTAAAGAAATTAGATGAGCATGGCCAACCGATGCGTCGTCAGAATACCGCTACTGAAGCGATGTTTATTAATAATCCGTTGAAAAAACGCCGCACCAACTCGCTTTTTCGTACCCATCCATCAATTGAAAAACGCATCGAACGCCTCGAGCGCGCGAAGGATAATATTTAATGAAAAAATCTAAAACTAAATCAGTAGCATCCGATTCAGCCTCTGATGAAAAAAATCTGGTTTCAAAGCAGGTGCAGCACCAAGCTGAAAGGCAGCAGAAAAAACTCCAAAAACAGGAGCAAAAACAAAAAAGACAACTCGCGCGCGAAAAGAAGCAGTTAATCAAAAAGCAAGATGAAGTTCGCCTGCACCGCTCTTTTAAGCGCTCCTATCACGAAGATTATCAGCGTAAAACCGAGCTTCCGAGTTTAACCAGTCAAGCTAGTGCTGCCTTTAAAATGTTTTTCAAATTTTGGAAAATCTTTCTACCACTGCTTTTAATTTTTGTCGGCCTCTATATTTTTCTTATTGGCGCCATGTCGGAAAATACTCTTGCCGATGTCAAGGCGAACGTCGAGCAGACTAATAAGGATGTAGCGGATGGTAAAATCGGCACCGTCGGTAAAGCGGGGCTTACTTTGCTCGGCATTATTTCCACTGGTGGTCTCACCACCATGAATGATGCGCAGGTCGTCATCGCGGTGCTTCTATTTACTATTATCTGGCTAGTCACTATTTATTTGGCGCGCCATCTCCTCGCCGGTCACCAGGAAATCAAGATGCGCGACGGCTTCTATAGTGCCTTATCACCTCTAGTTTCGACTCTGGTGGTTGGGCTAATTATCTTTCTTGAGGCCATACCAATCATGCTTACTATTATTGTTTTTCAAGTTGCTCTCACCACCGAATTTCTCTCTACGCCATTCTATGCCTTGCTTTTCTTTATGTTTGCCGCACTGATGATTACGCTCAGTCTCTATCTGTTATCTAGTAGCTTCTTTGCGATTATCGTGGTTTCGGCGCCAGGACTATATCCTTTAACTGCTGTGCGGATGGCGAAAAATCTTATTATGGGGCGCCGCCTGCGTTTCTTGATTCGGGTTTTTTACTTGGTGATTATCGTGGCTCTACTTTACCTATTATTGCTCATGCCGGCTATTATCCTCGATGGCGTCCTGAAGGCTCAATTCGCCTGGCTTGCCGAGAGCAAAATCCCGTTTGTCGCTATCATTCAGCTCACTATCACAGTCTTTATCTTTATTTATCTTTCGATCTATTTTTACCTCTTTTATCGCGCCCTTCTCGATTATAATGATGATGCTAAACTGGAGCTTTAAAAAATGAATAATGAAAAAACTGCCGCCAAGGCTCGCATTGAAAAACTAAAGACCTTAATCAATGATTATCGCTATCATTACCACGTCTTAGACGAGTCGATTATGTCGGAAGCCGCCGCCGACTCTTTGAAACATGAGCTTAGCCAATTGGAAGAACAGTATCCAGAATTTATTACTCCTGATTCACCAACTCAACGCGTCGCTGGTAAACCTCTCGATAAATTCCAAAAAGTCACGCACGCTTCCCGTATGATTTCTCTCGCCGATGTTTTTTCTGAATCCGAAATTCGTGATTGGGTAGCCAGAAATTATAAGTTAGTTGATCGAGGCACCGAATTTACCTTTTTCACCGATATTAAAATGGATGGCCTGGCCATGTCCTTGCATTATGAAAATGGTATTTTTCAGCAGGCCGTTACGCGTGGCGATGGTCTGGTAGGTGAAGATGTTACGATGAATGTAAAAACCATTCAAAACATTCCCCTCAAATTAAACCTTGAGAATCCCCCAGAGCATCTGGAAGTGCGCGGCGAAGTGATTATTTTTAAGCAAGATTTTGAAAAACTTAATCAAATGCAGGCTAAGCTCGGTGAAAAACCTTTTGCCAACCCGCGTAATCTTGCTGCCGGCACTATTCGCCAACTCGACCCTCGCATTGCCGCTAGTCGCCCACTACGCTTCATGGCCTACGATCTAGTCACGCCGGATCTTCCGACCCACCAAGAGGCTTATGTGTTTTTGCGTCAAATTGGTTTTCAAACTTCCGGTCAAGATCATGTCTATACGCATCTCAACGAAGTTTTTGCTGAAATCGAACATCTCGGTCAGGTACGCGGCGATTTTCTCTTTAATACCGACGGTATGGTGATTAAAATTAATGATCGTAAAATCTATTCTGAGCTTGGTATTGTCGGCAAAACTCCTCGCGGTGCGGTAGCCTTTAAGTATCCTGCCGAAGAATCCACCTCGAAGGTGCGCGATATCGTAATCTCAATTGGTCGCACCGGTGCAGCTACTCCGGTGGCCATCCTAGATCCTGTGGAAATTGCCGGTAGTACCGTGCGCCATGCTACTTTGCATAATTCTGATGAAATCGCCAAGCTCGATATTCGGATCGGTGACACCGTGATTATTTATAAGGCGGGTGATATTATTCCGAAAATTAAGGAAGTATTATTTACCCTTCGCCCAGAGAATACTGAGCCTTTTGATTATGAAAAAGCTCTCAAAAATCAATATCCAGAACTTGAGTTCGAGCGTCCAGACGGAGAAGTGGTTTATCGCGTGAAGGGGCAGGATTCGGATTTTATTTTGCGTCGTAATCTTGAATATTTTGCCAGTAAGCAAGCGCTAAATATCGAGGGCCTAGGTGAGAAAAATGTCAATTTGTTGGTCGATGCTGGCCTCTTGAAAAGCCTAGTTGATCTCTACCGTTTGCAAAAATCAGATTTAATTAAGCTCGAACGTTTTGGCGAATTGTCAGCCACTAAATTAATAAATGCCATCGAGGGGACTAAACAGGCGCCGCTCGCGAAATTTATCACCGCACTTGGTATTCGACACGTCGGCACACAGACCGCTGTCGCGCTCGCTGATGCTTTTCAGTCGCTTGAAGCGTTGCGCGATGCCACCGAGGAAGAGCTGCTGAAAATTCCCGATATTGGTTTGACGGTTTCTGAATCAATTTTGGCTTACTTCGCCGACGAAGATAATTTGAAGCAGCTCGATGATTTTGCTTCGCTCGGTGTACATCCAGTTTACGTTAATCACGATAATGCCCCGCTTAAAGGTCAAAGTTTTGTGGTTACTGGTACGCTCACCGATATGGGGCGTGAGGAAGCGGAAGATTTATTACGCGAAAAAGGTGCTACCGTTACCAGTTCTGTGACCAAAAATACCACCGCCTTGATCGCCGGCGCCAAGCCAGGTGCTTCGAAAGTCACCAAAGCCGAAAAGCTTGGTATTAAAATCATCTCCGAAGCAGAATTCCGTGAATTAATTAAATAATCCATGAGAATAAAAACCTAAAATAGGTGCTATCTTGCACCTATTTTTTGATTTGTCGCTTAATTCCGGATTTTGGGTTATCCTAGAACCTCACTCTTCTGGTCTAAGTCGGGATTAAGTTCTCCTAGAACCGCACTGTTTTTTAGTTTTCCGCGAAGGGATTTTTCAGAACTAGTTCTGGATTAGCTTCTGCAATACGCATTAGCTCATTATATTTCGCGATGCGCTCCGAGCGTGAGAGGGAACCGGTCTTAATTTGACCCGTCCCGAGCCCCACCGCGAGATGTGCAATGGCACTATCTTCGGTTTCACCCGAACGGTGCGACATTACGGTTCGGTAGCCGGCTTTTTGCGCCAAAACCACCGCGTCGATGGTTTCAGAAAGTGAACCAATCTGGTTTGGCTTAATCAAAATCGCATTCCCCACTTTTTCCTCGATACCTTTTTGCAGTAATTTTACATTGGTCACGAAGAGGTCGTCGCCGACTAACTGTAATTTATTGCCGAGTCGCTCGGTGAGAATCTTCCAACCTTCCCAGTCATTTTCCGCCAGACCATCTTCGATCGAAACGATTGGATATTTTTCTAACAACTCTTCGTACCAGTCAATCATCTCGGCACTGGTCTTGGTTTCACCAGAGGTCTTTAGCTTATAGCCACCATCTTCATAAAATTCCGAGGAAGCAATATCCATGGCAATGGCTATATCTTTGCCCACTACATAATTTGCCCGCTCAATCGCTTCACAAATTAGTTCCAAAGGTTCGTTATTGCCGCCGAAAACTTTTGGCGCATAACCACCCTCGTCACCTACGGTAGTCACATAATTTTTTTCTTTTAGAACCTTCTTTAGGGCGTGAAAAGTTTCTGCCCCCATGCGAATCGCTTCGTTGATATTGGTCGCTGCGATTGGCATCAGCATATATTCCTGAAAATCCGTACACCAATCCGCGTGTGCACCCCCGTTCATCACGTTCATCATTGGCATTGGTAAAGACATCCGGTCAGAGGTGCCGGCAATTTTTGCCACATATTCATAAAATGGCATCTTCATCGCGCGTGCCGAAGCTTTCGCTAGGGCTAAGGAAACCGCTAGAATCGCATTGGCGCCAAGATTCGATTTATTTTCCGTGCCGTCAAGCTGAATCATTAATTGATCGATCTCTCGCTGGTCGACATGTTTACCTACAAGTAGGCTACTTATTTTGGTATTAACATTACGCACGGCCTGCATGACACCCTTGCCGTCGTAAAAGTTTTTATCTCCGTCACGTAGCTCCAAGGCTTCGCCACTACCGGTCGATGCGCCAGATGGCACCATGGCACGACCGGCACTCCCGTCAGATAAGAAGACGTCAGCTTCTACCGTCGGATTGCCGCGGCTATCGAGAATTTGCCTTGCGTGAATTTCTTTGATTGTGATATTTTCCATAGCTTTATTATAGCATTAGCATTTTAAAACTACCCTGAAAACTACCCCAAAAACTATCGGATTTTTAGGCTTTGATTACGACCAACATTCTCTATCTGTTCCACCCCTGATGACAAAAATCCCTGGATAGAGTATAATAACCCCATTAAGTTTTTACTTAAGTGCAAAATATTGGGTACCTTAAAAGGTAAAGTTTGACTTCATAAGGAGGGGGCATGAAAAACTTGAATAAGAAAACTACAACCGATGGCAAAAAACGCTCCGTTGAGGAGACGTTAACGTTGGAGCTATCTGAAGTGTACGGTCGAATTTCGAACAGAAAGCATCAGAAAAATACTTTGATCGCATTAACTGTGATTCTTAAATCTTTTCTGAATGGCGACCTTTATGGGCGTGATATCGCCAAAATCTTATCGAAAGAGCTTCTTTGGGAGAATTACGATGAACTGACGAAACAGGGAATTTCCATTGACATTAATAAGCTGATGACGGTTTTTGGTCAGGAAGATTACTCGGATATTTATCATGGTTCAGAATTTGTTACCGAAAATGCCGCCCTGTTTATTCAGCGCGGCGCTTCACTCGATCTGTTGTTTGGTCAATTTCTGATTAATGATGGTTGGAAGAATATCGAGAAATTAATTCAAGCGGGTGTACCGGTTACAGATCTGCTAAATAAGAAACGTATGCTGCTCTATGTGAATGACTATTTTGATCTAACCGTGAGTCGTGTGGAAACTATTATGAACTGGTTTCTGCGTCATGGCGCGACCAAGCCTCAGATTGGTGATTGGTTAAAATCTGAACTAGGTAAAAACATACCAATTCAACTTCTTCGCGACCACATGATTAATTGGGCAGAGTATGGTATTGATCCATCCAAGGTATATACTATGCCTGGTCCAAACCCAGGCGATCAGGAGGGGTATTACAAGGAGTAAGCTTTACTGAAAAATCTCTGGCTCTAGTCAGGGATTTTTTCTGCGCCACTAATTATAAGAAAATCCTCAGAACAATCATAAGCATTTTCATACAACATTCACAACCTATGCAACATTTCAGTAGGAGTTCTATAACCTATACCTAAATGTATACGTTTATGGTTATAAAAGTCAATATAACTAAGG
>JABCPJ020000024.1 GCA_013333135.2 Candidatus Saccharimonadota bacterium | reverse complement strand
CTCTATCCACCCAGCTGAAGTCTTCACCCTCCGTGCCGATGCCTACTTCTGGGCCTACCGCCAATCCCTCAGTGGCGGCCAAGCCTACATGGTCTACTCTCGCGAGATCGCACCGAGGTATTAGTCTTGCACTTGAGATATTAATTCAGGATTACTATTGTAATTATGCTAAAATGTGATATAATATAAGCATTATGCAACTTGGAATTGTTAAATATCTCAAAAAACTTTATCAAAATAAAGAAGAGCTGAAGCTTATTGAGGTGACTTATGGTTTAGTCGCTCTCGTTTTCTTCTTACTCGCCGCCGTTGTCTCTCTGTTAGATCGCGCTCTCGGTGTCGCACTTTTAATTATTCCGCTCATCAGTTTTATTGCCCTTGCTACTAACGTCGTGGTTTGGGCACTTCTAAAGCTTTTTCTTGAATCGAAAATCAGCCAAAATCTCGAGAATGACGATCTAGGCGATTTAGAAATTACAGATAACCAACCTCGAGCCTATCGCAAGTCAGTCACTGACGATGCGAATCAGCGAATTCTTGTCGAAAAACCAGTGGCTCGCACCCGAAAAACCACCGCAAAAACCAAATCCAAGAAATCTAGCTAATTTGATTTATAAATACGGTCCGAAAATGGCCGTATTTTTTTGACAAAATTCCTAATAACAGGTATAATAACTAACGAGTTTCAAGCCAATTCTACTGCTGTAAAGAAAAGGCTCGCTTGAGGTTGTAAAATATCGTATTATAGCTATTCAAGCTGTGAAGTTTTATCTAGAGCTTCACCACTGATGAAGAATCAGATTTTTATCAATAACACAAGAGGAAACTAATGCCAACAATTAATCAGTTGATCCGTAAACCTCGTAAGGTTGCTGCTAGAAAGTCTAAGTCACCAGCCCTTGGTTCTATCGTCAACACTCTTAAAACTCGTTACTACAACCAAGCTTCACCTTTCAAGCGTGGTGTTTGTATCAAGGTTACTACCAAAACCCCAAAGAAACCTAACTCTGCTCTTCGTAAGGTCGCTCGTGTGCGTCTTACCAACGGTCAAGAAGTTTGGGCTTACATCGGTGGTGAAGGTCACAACCTTCAGGAACACGCTGTAGTGCTCGTTCGTGGTGGACGTGTGCCTGACCTTCCAGGTGTCCGCTATCACATCGTTCGTGGTACTCTCGACCTTCAAGGTGTTAATGGTCGTAAGCAAGGCCGCTCTAAGTACGGTGCTAAGAAGGAGGGTAAGTAATTATGCCACGTAAAACTACCAAATCTCTCGAACGTAAGGTGATGCCTGATCGTAAATATCAGTCAGTCCTCGTTCAACGCTTGATTAACAAATCAATGCTTGATGGTAAAAAGCAAGCTTCTGAACGCGCAGTTTACGCTGCTATCGAAGGTGCTGCCAAGAAATTGAACTCTGAGAATCCAGTCGAAGTCCTCGAAAAGGCTGTCGCTAACGTTTCTCCAGATTTCGAAGTTAAATCCCGCCGCGTCGGTGGTGCTAACTACCAAATTCCATTCCCAATTTCTGGTCACCGTCAAATGCACTTTGCCTTTTCTTGGCTCGTGCAATCAGCTCGTTCTCGCAAGGGTATGCCATACTCACGCCGTCTCGAAGCTGAAATCGTCGACGCTTTCAACGGTGCTGGTGCCGCTTTCAAGAAAAAGGAAGACACTCACCGCATGGCCGAAGCCAACCGTGCTTTTGCCCACTTTGCTCGCGCTTAAATTACGAGTACGAAAATACCACCTCTTCGAGGTGGTATTTTTTTGTTTCTCTGAACTCTCTTATGCTATAATAAAAGAAAAAAGGAGGAAAATGATTAAAATTGCAATCAATGGTTTTGGCCGCATTGGTCGAAATGCTTTAAAAATTGCTTTGATGCGACGTGATCTCGAAGTTGTAGCTATCAATGATTTGACCGACACCAAAACGCTCGCTTTTCTTCTCAAGCATGATTCTAGCTATGGTACTTACAGTCGTGAAGTGACTTTTGATGATCAAAATATTATCGTGGATGGTAAAAAAATCCGCGTCTTTTCTGAAAAAGATCCAGCTAATCTCGCTTGGGGTGAATTAGGCGTAGATGTAGTAATTGAATCCACTGGTTTCTTCACTGACCCAGAAAAAGCTAAAGCTCATCTCACTGCTGGCGCTCGTAAAGTAGTGATTTCCGCCCCAGCCAAGGGTGAAGGTGCTAAAACTATCGTGCTCGGCGTGAACGAAGGTGAAGTGACAAAAGAAGATAAGATTCTTTCCAACGCTTCCTGTACCACGAACTGCATTGCGCCAATTATGAAGGTGCTTGAGGATAATTTTGGTGTCAAAAAAGCCATGATGACTACCGTACATTCTTATACTGGTTCTCAGCGTCTGCTTGATGCTCCAGCTAAGGATCTTCGTGAAGCCCGTTCTGCTGCTGAAAATATCGTGCCAACTACCACTGGTGCTTCAAAGGCTGCAGCCTTAACTATCCCAAGTCTCAAGGGTAAGTTCAATGGTCTCTCCGTACGTGTTCCGACCCCTGTAGTTTCGCTTGCGGATATTACTGCCGTACTTTCTCGCACCACTACCAAGGAAGAACTCACTCAGCTTTTCGAAAAAGTTGCCAGCGAGCCATTCTATGAGGGCATTCTTGGTATTTCTCATGAAGAATTAGTTTCATCCGATTATCGTGGTGATTCACACTCTTGTATCGTTGATCTTCCGCTCATTGACGTAGTGGACGGCGATTTGATCAAGATTGTAGCTTGGTATGACAATGAATGGGGCTATTCCAACCGTCTTGTCGAATTAACTGCTGATTTTGGAAAGGAATAGAATGCAACTTTACGTCGCCTCTGATCACCGTGGATTTACCGTTAAGCAACGTCTTCTGACTTTTTTGGCCGAATATCAAAATCAACATCCTGAAATGAATATTGAGGTAAAGGATCTCGGTCCACTCACGATTCAGCCTGGCGACGATTTTAATGATTCCGCAATTGCCGTCTCTCGTGCGGTGCGCGAAAATCCTACCGCGCGTGGATTCCTTATTTGCGGTTCCGCTCATGGCATTTCGATTCAAGCCAACCGCTTCCGTGGCATTCGCGCGATTTGTGGCTATACCGAATCTTTGTCTCGTATCGGCCGTAAACATAATGACGCCAATGTCCTCTGTCTTTCATCAGATTATATGACGGATGAAGAAGTCAGTGCGGCCGTGGTGGGATTTTTAGAGGAGCCATTTATTCCAGAAGAGCGTTATATCCGTCGTAATCAGCGCCTGGATGAGGAAAATATTTACTAAAAAGGAAAAATATGGGTGAGGACACAATTATCGTACCAACGATTTTAACCGATGACACGAATGTTTTTGTTGAGCAGATGAAGGCCTATATTTCGTTTGCTAAACGTATTCAGATTGATCTGATGGATGGCACTTTTACGCCGAATCGTAGCGTGCCAGAAAGTTCAATTTCTCAGCTACCGAACGGTATTCAATTTGACCTCCATATTATGGCTATTCGTCCGAGCGACCACTTGTCAGAGGTTTTACGCCTTCATCCACACCTAGCGATTTTTCATGCCGAGGCTTCCGAGGACTTACTTCCTATTTTTGAGCAATTGAAAAAAGCTGGGATAAAGACTGGGGCGGCAATTCTACCTACCACCTATCCTGGTCTAGTTAAAAAATATCTTGAAGTCGCTGATCACGCTCTGATTTTTGCTGGCAATCTCGGTCAACAGGGCGCCAAGGCCGATATTTTGCAGGCTGAAAAGGTCAAAATTATTCGCAGTATTAAGCCTGATATTGAAATTGGTTGGGATGGCGGTGCTAATCTGACTAATGTTCGCGCTCTGGCTAATTATGAAGTGAACGTGATCAATGTGGGATCTGCCTTGTCTCAGCCTGAAGATAAAAAGGCCGCCTACGAGGCCCTAGTGGCAGAAGCTAAAAAGCGTGGAGTCTTCCTATGAGTCGCGTAGTTTGCCTCGGTAGTGTCTTGCAAGACATCTATATGATCGACCACAACGATCTTGGCGAGATTAAGACCGGCGAGAAGCTGACGATCGATAAAAACAGTTTCGAGGTTGGCGGTGGTGCGGTCAATGCTGCCACGAATTTTGCTAGACATGGTCACGAAACTATTGTGATTTCTAATTTTGGCCGTGATAGTGCCGCCAATGCCATTTTGAATTTTCTCCAAAACGAAAACGTCGACACTAGCTACTTAAATTTTACGCGCAAGAAGACCGGCATCTCGGTGATTTTGCTCGATTCTGAAACCGGCAAGCGTACGATTTTGACTTGTCGTGGCGCTTCGGAAAGCTTTACTAAACTCGAAGCTTCTGATCTCGATCTGTCTAACCCGGATTGGCTCTATGTTACCAGTCTGAACGGCGATATGAATACCGCTCTGAAATTTTTCGAAAAAGCCAAAGAAAAAGGTATTAAGATTATGTGGAACCCCGGCATGGAAGAAATTGCCGAAAAGAAGAAACTTTTAGGCCTACTTCAAGATGTCGATGTTTTAATTTTGAATGAAAAAGAAGCGAAAACCTTGATCGGCGGGGAGATCCTCGAAGAGCTTTTGGTCAAATTAGCTCGTTATGTCAAAACCGTGATTATTACTGCCGGAGCGCGCGGATCGATTGCCACTAATGGTAAAGAAACCTATCGCTTAGCGGAATATGAAATGAAAACTCCGAAAGACACTACCGGGGCAGGTGATGCCTTTGGTGCGGGATTTTTGTCCGCCACCCTGGATGGTAAAAAGTTTAAGGATGCCCTAATTTTTGCCGCCGCTAATGCCACCTCAGTAATTTCCTATATTGGCGCTCAAGCCGGCACCCTTTATGGTGATGAAGATCTTCATCCAATGCCAATCCAAAGACTTTAGTAAAAAATAGAGCTTCGACGGCTCTATTTTTTATTGAATTTGAAATTGATTTTAAGCTATCTAGACTGATTTGAAAGTATTATAGATATTTTGATCAATTTTCAGATGACCAATTTTATTTGCAGCTACCACCACTTCGCGCACGTCATCCGTGACCTTGAAAATCTTCAGGTCCTCTTTCTTAATCATGCCTTCTTTCAGCATCTTGTTAGTGAAAAACTTAATCAGTGGCTTCCAGTATGACTTGCCGATGAAGAAGAATGGCATCTTCGGCATCTTTTTGCCCTGCATCAGCATCAAAACTTCAGAAAGTTCATCTAGGGTACCGAAGCCACCAGGGAAGAAAGCATAAGCCTTACTCGACATTACTAACATCACTTTTCGGGCGAAGAAGTAGTGAAATTCCATGGTGTCAGTAAGGTACGGGTTGATTTTTTGCTCGTGCGGTAAAATGATATTTAGGCCCACTGATCGACCACCATATTCGAAGGCGCCACGGTTCGCTGCTTCCATAATGCCAGGACCACCACCGGTGATCACTGGATGGCCATTTTCTGCAAGTAGGCGGCCAAGTTTCATGGCTTTTTGATAGTAAACGTCTTTTTCTTTAGTTCGGGCAGAACCGAAAATTGTTACGCCTTGGGAGAATTGACTGATTGTCGACAACCCCTTTAGGAGGTCCTTGGCATAAGCCATCGAGCGGTCTATATCTGGTCCAGTGATATTATTGTCTTTCAGCTCATTTAACCAGTTTAATGTTATTTTATCCATAAACTTAATTATAACATTAAACATAACTGTTTTCTATCTTATGATAAGCGGAAGCTGAAAATCAAAAATTTTATAAATCACCCCTGATACTATATAATATAAAACATGAATACTCGGGTCGAACAAATCATTAAAAAGGTTAAACTACAATATCAAAATATCGATACTATGCTTTTGTTTGGCTCGGCGTTGTTACCTAATTGGACTGAGCAGTCAGATATTGATATTTTTTTGATAGATGATTCTTTTTATGATTCACGTTCTGAAGCTATCGTTGATGGGGTTACTGTCGAATTTCAACAAGATAGTTTCGATAACATCTTTAAAGATATTCAGTCAGAATATGGAGAACTTCTAAATCGTAATGTCTCAACTATGATTGGTACCTCAAGAATTATTTCAAATAAATCTTCCGAAAAACTTGCAGAACTTATAAATTTCGCCAAGTTGACCTTATCTTCCACCCCGGTCTATAGTGAGCAAGATGTAAAAATGTGGAAGTATTCTATCGCAGATTACCTATCTAAATTAAAAAAAGACATCATAACGGGAGATAACATAGCTTTTTATCTTCATGCAAATTATGTGTTGCAAAATGCGCTTCAAATGTCTCTTGCCCTCAATGGTGCTTACATGCCACAACCAAAATATTTGGGCAAATTATTAGTAGAAAAGGACCCAGAGCTATTTGAAATTTGGAATCAATATCTTGAAGCCGATTCATTGACGCAAAAAATATCAATATTGAATAGACTCAAAGAAAGGTAAAACCGTGGCTCGTGAAATTCATCTAATCTTGCATAATATTCGCTCGATTTTAAATGTGGGGGCGATTTTGCGCACCGCCGAAGGACTGGGGGTCGAGAAGGTGATTTTTTCTGGTTACACTCCCACTCCGCTCCCTGTATCAAAAGCACTTCCGCATATCGCCGAAAATATTACCGCCAAAATTCATAAGACCGCCCTTGGCGCTGAAGCATATCTAGATCTAGCAGCGACTGATAATATTCTGCAGACTCTAGAAAATCATCGCGAAGAAGGCTTCCAGCTAGTTGGCTTAGAAAATAATTTTAACGACCCACGTCTAATCCAGATAAATTCACCAAACTTTCAAAAACAAATTGGGCAAAAAATTGTTCTGATTCTCGGAGAGGAAGTTGAGGGAATTTCCGACGAGCTCAAGGCACTATGTGACCGTTTTGTTGAAATTCCCATGGTGGGTCGCAAAGAGTCATTTAATGTTTCGGTGGCCACTGGGATGATACTCTATGAATTAAAGTGTTATAATATAGAAAATAGGAGCTAAATGGAACGTTATAATCCCTTAAGAATCGAACAAAAATGGCAAAAAATTTGGGCCGAACAGGAAACCTATAAGGCAGAGGAGAATTCTGACAAACCGAAAAAATACCTCGCCGAAATGTTCCCATACCCATCTGGTGCAGGTCTTCATGTGGGGCATGTGCGTAATTTTTCGATCGTCGATGCCTTAGCGCGTTTTTATTCTCAGAATGGCTATAATGTTCTACGTCCATTTGGTTACGATACTTTTGGTTTGCCAGCCGAAAATTATGCAATTAAGACCGGTGTTTCTCCGAAAGAAGCTACTCGTATCAATACCGAAAACTTCCGTAAACAAGCTCAGCGTCTTGGTTTTGCCATTGACTGGTCACGCGAAATTAACACTTCGGATCCCGAATATTATCGTTGGACCCAGTGGTGTTTCTTGCAATTATTTAAAAATGGTCTAGCCTACCAGAAGGAAAGCTATCAGTGGTGGTGTCCGAATGACCAAACCGTACTTGCTAATGAACAGGTAGAAAATGGTCACTGCTGGCGTTGTGGCACCGAAGTTGAAAAAAAGAAAATGAAGCAATGGTTCTTCAAAATTACTGATTATGCAGATCGCCTACTCGCCGATGTTGATAGTCTCGATTGGCCAGAGAAAATCAAAACCATGCAGAAAAACTGGATTGGTAAATCAGTCGGCTCAGAAGTTGTTTTCCAGGTAGCTGATTCTAATCGTCAAATTAAAGTCTTTACTACTCGCATTGATACAATCTTTGGTGCCACTTTCTTGGTACTCGCCCCAGAACATCCACTTGCGCTTGAGCTTGCTACGGAAGATCAAAAAGCCGAAGTGGCAGAATATGCTAAAAATGCTATTAAAAAATCCGAAATCGAACGCCAAGAAAACAAGGAAAAGACCGGTGTCTTCACTGGAAGCTTCGCGATTAATCCAGTTACTGGTGTCAAAATGCCAATTTATGTCGCTGACTATGTCTTAATCGGCTACGGTGAGGGTGCCGTGATGGCGGTGCCAGCTCATGATGAGCGTGACCAAGCCTTTGCAGAAAAGTATGGCCTCGAAGTAAAAACTGTGATTGACGAAAATGAAATCTTAATTAATTCTGGCGATTACACCGGTCTCACCTCTGAGGAAGCTAAAGCAAAAATCACTGCAGATCTTGAAAAAGACCAGATTGCCGCCCCTCGCACCACCTACCGCATGCGTGATTGGCTAATTTCTCGTCAACGTTACTGGGGTTGTCCAATTCCAATTGCTTATGACAAGGACGGGAATCCTCACGCCATTCCAGAAGATCAATTGCCGGTAGTTTTGCCAGATATTACTGACTATAAACCAGATAGCTCTGGTCGCTCCGCTCTCGCCAAGGCTGAAGATTGGAAGAAGGTCATAATTAACGGCGAAGAAATGACGCGTGAAACCGATACCCTGGATGGTTACGCTTGTTCCTCTTGGTATCTCTGGCGCTATACTTCACCTCATGATAAAGAGCACGCTTGGGATCAAGAGGCTGTCAAATATTGGGCTCCGACCGATATCTATGTCGGTGGTGACCACGCTGTCGCTCACTTACTCTATGTACGTTTTTGGGCCATGTTCTTCCATGATTTAGGCCTCCTGCCTTTTGAAGAGCCAGTTAAGACCTTGCTTTATAACGGCTACATTAATGCGCCAGATGGCAAAAAAATGAGTAAGTCTAAAGGTAATGTCATTGATCCGCTGGATGTGATTGATTCTGGTTACGGGGCTGATACTTTGCGTACCTACGAACTCTTTATCGGCCCTTACAATGAAGATGCCGCCTGGAGCACTAAAGCCATTGGTGGTGTATATCGCTTCCTCAACCGCTGCTTTAATCTAGTTTATCTCGAAAATACCACCACCAAGGTCGATGACGAGACTAATCTTATGGCTCGCCATAAAACTATCAAAAAAGCCACCGACGATATGAATCGTGCGAACTTTAATACCGTAGTAGCTGCTCTCATGGAATTCGTTAATCATCTCTATAAAAACGGCGCCGCCCAGGCTGACCTAGCAGTCTTAGCCAAACTACTTTATCCATTCGCCCCACATCTCGCCTCGGAAATGCTCGAGACGCTTGGTTCTGATATTTCTTGGCCAGTCTACGATGAATCTGCTTTAGTTAGCGAAACTGTCGAATTTATCATTCAAGTGAACGGAAAGGTCCGCGCTAAGTTGCAACTTCCGACGGATATTTCTAAAGAAGAAATCCAAAAGCTTGCCCTCGCCGACGAAAATGTTCGAAAATACCTGAATGGTGAACCGCGAAAAATTATTTTCCCACCAAATACTCACCTCGTCAGCATTGTGGCCTAAATCTAAAAATTTTTCTCAAAAATCCACGAAAAAATCTCTCACCCGCTCTGATTTTTCTTGCAAACCACGGGTTTTTATAGTACAATAATACAAATTTATATATTAACAAGGAGCATTTAATGCCTGAACCTAAAAAGCAAAGCAGCCCAAGAAAGACTGGTCTACGCCGTAGCCACCTTCGTCTTGTCTTAGCTCGTGCAGTCAATAAGAAATCACCTGTTAAGGCTTTCGAAACTGCTAAGAAAACCCCAAATCTTAAAGTTAAAACTGTTAAAACTGCAGTTAAAGCTACTAAAAAGACAAAGAAAAGCGAAAAATAATGGCAAGTAATCGGCACCTTGGCAGAATTATTATCCTTCAAAGCCTCTATGAATACGAGGTGAGAAGTTTGGCGGGCGACGCTACAGCCGACATCAATGTTATTATCGCAAAAAATATCGAACCATACGTTAAAGCCGTTGGTGATACTGATTTTATTATCAATACCACCAAGGGTATTTTGGAACATCAAGAAAAACTTGACCAAGAATTACATCCATTAGCACCAGAATGGCCACTTGCATCTATTGCCGCGATTGACCGTAATATTTTGCGCCTTGGGCTCTATGAGCTCGAAGCTCAAACGGTGCCACCAAAAGTTGCTATCAATGAATCTGTTGAATTAGCTAAGGCTTTTGGTTCGGAAAATTCCTCCAAGTTCGTCAACGGTGTTCTCGGTACCGCTTACAAACAGCTTGGGTTCGAGAAATCTGAAGGAACAAATGAACAATCAAAGACCAGTTCAGTCGAAGGCGAAAAACCTCAAGAAGACTAAACCAAAGGCCAAAACTGATTCCCGTCGCGCATTTACCCCCAGGACTCGAAATTCTCGCGACTCCAATCTTAAAAAACTTCAACAAAAAATTCTCAAGAAAAAACCGACCATCAAAGAAATTGTCCGCGAACCGACCTCTGGTGGTATCGTTTTCAGACTGACTAAAGACAAAAAAGATATTGAAGTTTTACTCATCCAAGACTCAAAGAACCGTTGGACCATTCCAAAGGGGCATATCGAACCCGGTGAAACCGCAAAACAGACCGCCATTCGCGAAATTGGCGAAGAAGCCGGTCTGAACCATATCCAGGTCCTTTCTTGGCTCGGAAAGATCCACTTCAAGTATCGTCGTATTGATAAACTAGTGCTGATGACCACGCAAATTTATCTCGTACGTTCGCTTGATACTACGGAGCGTCCAACCAAGGAAAAATGGATGAATGGCATCAAATGGTTTAGTTTTCAGGATGCAATCAATGTGATTGAGTATGAAGATATTGAAAAACTCATGCTCATTGCCAAAAAACGCATCCGTCAAGGAGAATATTAAATAAATTTGAGTTTCTCAGGATACTTGAAAAACACTTCAAGTATCCAAAAGATTCCCAAGAAAGTAGTTATGGAACAAGAAATAAATCTTGCTGATTATCAAATTAATATCGCGGACATTAGACATCATATTGACGAGGTGGCGGTCAATAAGACCAAGAAGCAACCTCAAAACGCTGAAGAATTTACTGCCGATACTAAAGCTCTCTACGCCGACTTCGCCAAAGAGAAAATGGGTATCGAATTTAAAGACATCTCGCTCTTTATTACCGCCCTTACTCATCGTAGTTATGTTAATGAACATAAAAAAGCCCATATCGAGCATAATGAACGTCTCGAATTTCTCGGTGATGCGATTTTAGAGCTCGTCACCTCTGATTTTCTCTATCGTAATTTTACTGAACCAGAGGGGATTATGACCGCTTGGCGTTCCGCCTTGGTGCGTACTGAGTCTATTGGTCGCGCTTCCACCAAAATTGGCTATCTTCATCTCATTCGTCTCTCGAAAGGGGAAAAGCTCGGTAGTGACCGTACCCACGCCTCAATTATTGCCGACTGTTTTGAAGCGGTGACCGGGGCAATCTATCTCGATCAGGGCTATCTTCGCGCTAAGCAATTTATTTATCAGCACATTTTGACTAAAATGGACGAAATTATTATCAATGAATCTTGGCGTGACTCTAAGAGTTATTTACAGGAATTAGCTCAGAAAACCGATGGCGCTACGCCACAATATCACGTCATCAAAGAGGAAGGCCCAGATCATGACCGTGTCTTTTCGGTTAACGTAGTAGTCGCAGGTCATATTCGTGGTACTGGTTCCGGACATAGCAAGCAGGAGGCTCAGTCTAATGCCGCTACCGAGGGTATCAAGTATTATAAAAAACACCTCGGCAACCAACTTCCAGCCACTGGTCGTCTCACCCTTCGCAAGTAATTTATCATCCAGATTACGTATAGGCCCCATTGTTTTTTGGATAATTTGCAATTTTCCAGAAAATCAGTTAAAATATCTAAAATTAATTAAGGAGAAAACATGCTCGCGATTCGTATGCAGCGTAATGGTCGTACTCACTACCCAACATTTCGACTAGTCGTCCAAGAATCCCAGCGTCATCCACTTTCTGGACGCGTTGTGGCTGAGGTCGGCAATTACAATCCAGAAACTAAGAAAACCACCCTCGACAAGGAAAAGATCGAGTTCTACCTCAAGAATGGTGCTCAACCATCTACTCGTGTAGCTCGCATCTTGAAGCTCGAAGGTGTCAAGCTTCCTGACTGGGTCAAAGAACCTACCAAGAAGCAAAAAGCTCCAAAGCACGCAGATAAGCTTCGCAAAAATCAACCAAAAGAAGAAGCTGAAGCTTAATTTCTTAAAAAACGCTCCGAAGAGGGGCGTTTTTTCACCAAAAGTGCTATAATATAACCATAAACTTAACCGGAGAACCTATGTCAACCATTGACCAACAATTTGTCGAATTTATCGTAAAAACTCTTGTCAGTAATCCAGAAAAAGTCGATATTAATCGTGTAATTGATGAAAAAGGTGTCTTACTTTCACTTTCTGTCGACCCAGAAGATGTCGGTCGCGTCATTGGTCGCCGTGGTGCTACCGCTCAATCTATCCGCACTCTGCTTCGCGCTCTTGGTACGAAGAATGACGCTCGTTACAACCTTAAAATCGTCAATACCGACGAACTCGATGGTGAAGGTGAACCTACTGCCGCTCGCACCGTTGCGGATTATGACGACGAAACCGAAGCAGAAAACGACGGCCTCGCTGAGAAGACTCGTGCCGAGCTTGCCGATCTCGATGACCTCGAAGTTTAATAGGCTACGCAGAATTATTTTTGTAATTGCTGAAAATACCCCGGAAAATGGGGTATTTTTCTTGCTAAATTCTCTTGACATTCAATACCATAATGGTTATACTAATGATAGTTCATTTTTGAACGAAGCCTAACTGCGAGTCGGCTTACATAAACAAGTTGAGAGCTTATATGTTCAAAAATCCCACCCGAAATCAGGTGGTTTTTTGATTCTAAAAATCAGAAATGCCCCTTGAAAAAATCCCTAAAATGCGTTAAAATGGCTACAAGAAGTAGTGTGCCTACTATAAACATGTCTTTTTATTTTAGCGAGGTGGAAAGACATAAGTGGCAGTAATCTTCGGCGCTAAAGATTATTAACACTAAATAAGAGGGAAAAGTGAGTAAAAATAGTACCATTCCAGATGGCGATCGTGTCTTTTTCACTGAAGGAGACAAATTGCCTATCCCTGATCTTACTGCACATCAGAAAGATTCTTGGGAAGAATTTGTACGTTCGGGTCTACGCGAAGTTTTCACCGAACTCAATCCAATTGATGACTATACTGGTCAGAAATTGTCACTAAAGTTTAAAGATTATGAATTTAAGGCTCCAAAACACACCATTCAGGAAGCCAAATATAATCTTGAAACCTACGAAGCTCCTTTGCACGTCAAAGCTGAACTTCAAAACAAAGTCACCGGCGAAGTCGTCGAACAGGAAATTTACTTCGGTAATTATCCATGGATGACCGACCGCGCTACCTTCATTATTAATGGTACTGAGCGTGTGATTGTTTCTCAGTTGATTCGTTCAGCTGGTGTCTTTTTCACTGCCGAAACCATTGGCATGAAGCGCTATTACGGTGCTAAGGTAATTCCAGGTCGTGGTGCATGGCTTGAATTCGAGACCGCGCCAAATGGTTGTATCTATGTGAAGATCGACCGCCGTCGTAAAATCCCAGTCACTACTTTACTTCGCGCTCTTGGCGTTGTGAAGGATGCTGATATTAAGGCCAAATTCGAAAATGTTGACACTGGTGCGATTAATTACATTGATTCCACCATCGATAAGGATACTACCAGCTCTCAAGCTGCTGCCCTTCTCGAAGTCTACCGCCGTCTCCGCCCAGGTGACTTGGCTACCGTCGAAAATGCTCGTTCCATGGTTGAACGTACTTTCTTCGACTATAAGCGTTATGACTATTCTCGTGTCGGCCGTTTTAAGATTAATCAACGTCTTGGCTTTGATACCCCTAACGATAGCACTCACCGTACTTTGCAAATGGATGATCTCGTAGCGATTATTGCTGAAATCATTCGCTTGAATAATACTCAAGAGCCCGCTGACGACATTGACTCTCTCTCTAATCGTCGCGTACGTATGGTTGGTGAGCTTGTCCAACGTCAATTCCGTCTTGGTATGCTTCGTTTGCAACGTAATATTCTAGACCGCATGTCGATGGTTGACGCTAAAGAAAAAGTCACTCCATCTCAGCTTCTTAACCCACGTCCAGTGGTCGCTGCAGTGCGTGAATTCTTTAGTACTTCTCAGCTTTCACAGTTGATGGATTCTTATAACCCATTCGGCGAGCTTGCTCACAAGCGTCGTCTGTCATCTATGGGTCCTGGTGGTCTCACTCGTGAACGCGCCGGTTTCGATGTGCGTGATACCCACCCTACTCATTACGGTCGCATCTGTACTGTAGAAACCCCAGAAGGTGGTAACGTGGGTCTCGTCTTGAACCTTGCTACCTATGCTCGTATTAACGAATATGGCTTCATTGAAGCTCCATATGTCGTAGTGAAAAACGGTAAAGTCACTGACGAAGTTATTTATGTCGACGCTAGTGTCGAACGTGACATGGTGATCGCTGATACCTCTGTTAAATTGAACGCTAAAGGCGAATTTGAAGATGAATGGGTCTCCGCTCGTGTGAATGGTCAGCCAGTTCAGGTTGAATCGGCTAAGGTTACCCACGTCGATGCCGCTCACAAGGAAATTCTCGGTATCTCCGCCGCTCTGATTCCATTCGTGGAAAAGAACCGTGTCGACCGCGCACTCATGGGTTGTGCCATGCAGAAACAGGCTGTGCCTCTTCTTCGTAATCAAGCCCCAACTGTTGGTACCGGTATTGAAAATGATATCGCTCGCGCCACCTCTCAACTTATTGTCGCCGAAGGTGATGGTGTAGTTGAAAAGGCCGACGGTAACTCCGTAATCGTGAAATACGCTGACAAAACTTCTAAGGAATACTTTGTTGAGCATTTCGAACAAACCAACTCTGATCAATGTTACAACCAACGCTGTGTGGCGGTTCGTGGTCAAAAAGTTAAAGCTGGCGACACTCTTATCGAAGGCGCTTCTCTTGAAAATAATGAACTCGCTCTCGGTCGCAACCTTCTCGTCGCCTTCATGCCATGGCGTGGTTACAACATGGATGACGCCATCGTGATTTCTCGCAAGCTTGTCGAAGATGATACTTTGACCTCTATTAACATTAAAGATTTCGATGTAGAAGTTCGTGAAACCAAACTCGGTCCAGAACAGGTTACTCGTGATATTCCTAACGTTTCTGAGCACGCTCTTCGCCACCTCGGTGAAGACGGTATCGTGACCGTTGGTTCTGAAGTGAAAAACGGCGACATTCTCGTCGGTAAAATCACCCCTAAGGGTGAACAAGAGCTCAGTTCAGAAGAACGTCTCCTTCGCGCCATCTTCGGTGAAAAAGCCAAAGATGTCCGTGATACCTCAGTTCGTATGAGTGGTGGTACTTCCGGTAAAGTTATCGGCGTCCGCATTTACACTCGTGAACAAGGTCATGAACTTAAGGCTGGTGTGCTCATGCAGATCAAAATCTACGTTGCTGAAATGCGTAAGATTCAGGTCGGTGATAAGATGGCCGGTCGTTACGGTAACAAGGGTGTAGTTTCCCGCGTACTTAACGTCGAAGATATGCCATTTATGGCTGATGGTACCCCAATCGATGTCTTACTTTCCCCAATGGGTGTGCCTTCTCGTATGAACCTCGGTCAGCTTTATGAAATCCACATCGGTATGGCTGCTCGCGTCCTTGGCTACAAGGTTGCAACCCCATCCTTCAATGGTATTCCTGACGAAGTAATCTCCAAGGAACTTGAAAAGGCTGGTATCGATAGCAATGGTCGTACCCAACTTTATGATGGTCTCACCGGTGAACCATTCCACGAGAAGACTGCAGTTGGCGTGATGCACATGATCAAGCTTCACCACATGGTCGAAGACAAGATTCACGCTCGTTCGACTGGTCCTTACACCATGGTTACTCAGCAACCTCTCGGTGGTAAGGCTCAAAACGGTGGTCAGCGTTTCGGAGAAATGGAAGTTTGGGCTCTTGAAGCTTATGGTGCTGCCAGCATCCTTCAAGAAATGCTCACTATTAAATCTGATGACGTTTATGGTCGTGCTAAGGCTTACGAATCCATCATTAAGAATGAACCAATTCAAGGCCCTAAGCTTCCTGAAGGTTTCAACGTCTTAGTCAAGGAACTTCAAGGTCTCGGTCTTAAGGTTGATCTTCTCGACAATGGGGAAGCACGTGACGCTGACTCTGTAATCGAAGACACCTCTCGCGAAATTGAACGCGCTCAAGATGACCGCCAAATTTACGCTAGACACAATGTTCACATTGAAGATGACAGTAATGACACCATCGATCTTACTGAAGAAGAAACTGAAGAAGCATTAACTGAAGATGGAATATCAATAACAGAAGGAGACGACGACAACGTTGATCTCGGAGAGGAGCTCTAAAATATGGCTTGGATGGATAATTATATCTCAGCCAGCGACTTCGATTCAATTCGTCTTTGCGTAGCAAGCGCCGAAGACATCTTGAGCTGGAGTTATGGTGAAGTATTGAAGCCAGAAACCATCAACTATCGTACTCAGAAACCTGAGCGTGATGGCTTATTCTGTGAGCGTATCTTTGGTCCAGTCAAAGATATCAACCCACATGATAGTAAACTTAAAGGTGTCCGCTCTCGTGAAGCTGCCGTCGATAAGGAAGGTAACTTAGTTACCAAATCTATCGCTCGTCGCGAACGTATGGGCCACATCAAACTCGCTGCACCAGTTGCTCATATCTGGTTCATGCGTGGCACCCCATCTGCTTTGAGCCTTTTGCTTGACCTGACTGTCAAGTCAATTGAAAAAGTTGTCTACTTCGCTTCTTACCTCATCATTAATGCTGATGACGCTAAGATTGAACAAGTTAAAGGCGATTTGATTGCTCAACATGATGCTGCAATTCAAGCGATTAAGATTCGTTACTCAGAAGCTGCTAAGGCTGAAGGTGCTAACGCTGAAACCTTGGCTAATGAAGAAGCTAAAGAACTTGAAGCTTTGGATGCCGACTTCTATTCTCGTAAGAACATCCTTGAAGGCTTGAAGAAGGGTGCCGTCATTTCCGAAATCGATTACCGCAACCTTCCAGAGGAATACGAAGAACTTGTCACTGTTAAGATGGGTGCTCAAGCCATTCGTGAATTGCTCGAAGAAATTGACCTTGATGCCATGATCGAAGATCTCTCTGCGCAAGCTGAAGAAGCTAAGGGTCAAAAGGAACGCAAGCTCATCAAGCGTATCAAATTACTTGAAGGCATGAAAAATTCCAACATCAAACCAGTCGATCTCGTCTTAACCGTAATTCCAGTCATCCCACCAGACCTACGTCCAATGATTTCACTTCCTGGTGGTCGTTTCGCGACTTCCGATCTTAATGATCTTTACCGCCGCGTGATTAACCGTAATAATCGTTTGAAGAAATTACTCGACCTCAATGCACCAGAGGTGATTATTCACAACGAAATGCGTATGCTCCAAGAGGCGGTTGATGCTTTAATTGACAATAACGCCAACCATGGTCGTCAAGCTAGCTCCCAAAATGGTCGTCGTAAGCTCAAATCCCTTTCTGACCTTCTCAAAGGTAAGCAAGGTCGCTTCCGTCAAAACCTTCTTGGTAAGCGTGTCGACTACTCTGGTCGTTCTGTAATCGTCATTGGTCCTGAACTCAAGCTTAATGAGTGTGGTTTACCAAAACTCATGGCTCTCGAGCTCTTCAAACCTTTCGTGGTTTCTTGGTTGCTTGCTCACGAATATGCTGCCAACTCTCGTGCTGCATCTCGTATGATTGATGCTAAGGAATCCGTGGTTTGGGATGCCCTCGACGAAGTTATTCAAGGTCGCTATGTTCTCTTGAACCGTGCTCCGTCTCTTCACCGTCTATCTATTCAAGCTTTCCAACCAAAGCTTGTTGACGGTATGGCTCTCAAGCTTCACCCACTCGTAGCTTCCGGCTTTAACGCTGACTACGATGGTGACCAAATGGCCGTCCACCTTCCTCTCTCTGATGAAGCTCAGCAGGAAGCTAAGACTTTGATGTCGGCCGCCAGCAACCTCTTGAAGCCAGCCGATGGTTCTCCAGTGCTTTCAATCTACCAGGATATCGTACTTGGTGCTTACTACCTCACTTACGATAAGCCAGGTACTGAATCGGAAACTCCACGCGCTTATAGCTCAGTCTATGAAGCTGAAATGGCTTACGAAGCTGGTGATATCGCCCTTCAAACTCCGATTCGCGTCTTCGCTAAGAAAGCTATTAGAAATACCACTCTCGGTCGTGTCTTCTTCAATGAAATCTTGCCAGAAGACTACCCATTTGATAATGGCATTCAAACTTCCAAGCATCTGAAGAAGGTCATGGCTGACATCTTCAACCTTTACGGTGCTGATGAAACTGTCCGTATTGCTGACGAACTCAAGGCTCTCTCCTTCGAGTACGAAACTATCGCTTCCATCTCGACTTGTAAGGATGACTACCCAACCTACCCAGAAATCCAAGATTTCATCGCCAAGGGTGACGCTAAGACTGCTCTTATTCAAGATCAGTACAACCAAGGCCTCCTCACCGACGAAGAACGCTACTCTTTGACCGTAGCTAACTGGCGTGAAATCGATACCGAAATCTCTAATTTCCTTAAGGCTAAACTTGCAACTATGGATACCGACATTGCTGTGATGACCAACTCTGGTGCTCGTGGTTCTGTCTCTGGTATTAAGATTGCTTCCGCTGAAATCGGTATCATGGTGGATATCTTCAACCGTGAAATTGAGCTTCCAGTCAAGTCTAGCTACAAGAAGGGTCTTAACACTCTTGAATCCTTCATCGCTACCCGTGGTGCTCGTCAAGGTATGGTCTCGACCGCTCTCCGTACTGCTGACTCCGGTTACCTCACTCGTCGTCTTGTCGATGTGGCCCAGGATGTCTTTACCGTCGATAAGCCAAACGATGATCCAGGTTTCGAAATCTTCAAGTCGGAAACTGAACACACTGGTATTGAATTTGCTCAACGCATTGCTGGTCGCTTCGCTGCTGAAACCGTCCCAGGTTATCTCGAAGCTGATGAGCTCATCACTCGTGAAGTTGCCGAGCAAATTGCTGAAGATGAAAATATCGAATCAATCAAAATTCAATCTGTCCTCACCACCAAGAGTATTAACGGTGTCCCTCGTAAGGCTTACGGCGTCGACCTCGCCACTCGTAAACTTATTGAGTCAAACCAACCAATCGGTGTGATCGCTGCTCAATCTCTCGGTGAACTTGGTACTCAGCTTACTCTTGATACCAAGCACAGCTCCGGTGTCGCAGGTTCTGGTGCTATCGCCCGTGGTCTCCCTCGTGTGGAAGAGCTTCTCGAAGCCCGTTCACCAAAGGGTCAAGCTTGGATTGCTCCAGTCTCTGGTCTTGTCGATGTTTGGGAAGACGGTAATCACTTTGTGGTTCAAATCACCCCAACCGCAGGTCGCTCAGAAAAGATTGAAATCTCTGAAGGCCGCAAGATTAAGGTCAAAGACGGTGCCAATGTTAAAACTGGTGATGTCTTAGCTGCTAAATCTAAGGGTCTTGAACCAATCATCGCTCCATTTGATGGTAACGCGCAAATCGTGGACGGTGCCATCATCCTTACCGAAGGTGGTAGTGCTCCAGTTCGTGTCGAAATTCCTAATGATGCCGAAATGTTAGTCAAACCAACCGACACTGTCGAAGCCGGTGATCGTCTCACTACTGGTTCTTTGAATCTCCAAGATCAATTGAAGTTCAAGGGTGCCGAAGCCACCGCTCGTTACATCATGAACGAAATTATGTCCGTTTATGCTGCTAACGGTGACGAAGTTTCCGCCAAACACCTTGAGGTAATCGTCCGCCAGATGTTCAGCCGCGTCGTGATTGACGAACCAGGTGATACTGACTTTGTGACTGGCGATATCGTCTCCCTTTCTGCCGTCGAAGACGAAAACCAAAAGCTCGAAGCCAAGGGTCGCATGCCAGCCTCTTACACTCGTATGTTGCTTGGTATTACCAAGGTCGCTATCTGGTCGGATTCCTTCCTCTCTGCTGCCTCCTTCCAAGATACCACTCGTGTGCTTATCAATGCTGCCATCTCTGGTCGTGTTGACCACCTCAATGGTCTCAAGGAAAACGTCATTATCGGTCGCAAGATTCCAGTAGGTACTGGTGTCATCGCCCGTAAGAACGAAGAAGAAGCCGAAGCTGAAGAATCTACCGAAGCTGAAGCTGAAATCACTCTCGAATAAGAGTAGAAAGTAAAAATATACCCCGCTTCTGGGGTATATTTTTTATTAACGAATTATTTTTAACTTAAATTTCGATTCTCTACAAGGCAATCTTCTACTTCTTTAATCCTAAGAAATAAAAAATTTTGTGTTGATGCGGTTCAGGAAAATCTGGGTGTCCAGGGTCTTGTATTACTTTAGTATCAGAGTTAATCATCTCGAATTTCGAAGTAAGAATTTCTTCAAAACCGAGTGGCAGGGAAATCTTCTTATCCAAAATATAAGTTAAACATAGAACACCCCCACTGTTTAGACAATTAGTCATATCCTTGAGACATCGAGTTGCCGTATCGTTATCAAAGAATTGCAAAACATTCGTCGCCACTACCAAATCAAACTTACCTTGAATCTCCCAATTTCTTAAATCAGCCTTCACCGGATGAATCATTTTATTATTAATGGCTAACTTTTCGAGGTCTTCAATGTCTTGATCCACCGCCAGTACATCGATTCCTAAATTTGCTAAATAAAGTGAATTTCGTCCAGTCCCGGCACCATAATCGAGTGCCCGAGATTTTGAATAATCCTGTAAAAACTTTGCACCAGCAACAACAATCGGTAATACTTTCATGATTTACATTATATAATAAACCTATGCAAACTTATGTCGATTCCATCCAGCAGGCCGCTTACATCTTTCCGCCTCTGGCCCTAGCTTTTACTATTCCATATCTAATTTATAACTACAAAAAATATGGCTCCATCTGGAGTATGCGTATTTGGATCGTCTATTCTTTTATTTTGTATATGCTTTGCACCTATTGTTTAGTGATTCTACCGCTTCCTTCTCCCGAAAAAGCCGCTGCCTTACATAATCATCAAATGCAACTCCTTCCGTTTAACTTTATCTTCGATATTCTGAAGCATGCAAACTTGCAGTTAGTTAATCCCAAATCTTATCTTACAATCATCAATAACCCCGCCTTCTTCTCCACGATTTTCAATATTTTTATGACTCTGCCGTTTGGTTTTTATCTCAAGTATTACTTTGAAAATAACTTCAAGCAGGTCGCCATTAAGTCATTCTTTCTCTCACTGTTCTTTGAATTAACTCAGCTTAGCGGCCTCTACTTTATCTATTCTGGCAATTATCGCCTCTTCGACGTCGACGACCTAATCACCAATACCCTCGGTGGCATTCTAGGGTTCACTTTAGCTGCCATTTTAGCTAAGTATCTCCCGACTAGGAAACAAATCGACGAAAAAAGTCTCGAGCGCAGTGATAAAATTTCACTTCTGCGTCGTCTCGTGGCTATGGGTTTTGATTTTGTCTTCGGCGGAATCTTCACTATCTTCTTTGGTAATATTGTACTAAAGCTAATTCATCTCGAATCCGATTTCTTCACTATCCAAATCCCGCTCATTTTTTATCTTACCGTCTCGACGATTGTTCTACGCGGACGCACGATTGGCTTTTTTATGACCAACCTCAAGGTCGAGTCTAATCACAAAGTCGGGCTCATGCGAACTAATTTGCGCTATTTCCTACGTTACCTCTTCTTCTATCTTCAATTCATTACTTTGCCGCTTGCTTTAATTAATGTGCTGAATCTCGCTCTCGTTAACAATATTCTTAGTTATGAAACCATTACCTATATCGCTCTAGGCCTACTGGTAATTTTCGGTATATATTACCTCGTTACCCTACTCCTCGTCGCCATCCGCAAAAGTTTATTTTATGAAAATCTTTCAGAAACCCATCTAGTAAACACCACGAAGAAAGTTAAAAATTCTAAACCAGCCGCAAAAATCACACAAAATAACGACTCAATAGTCTCAAAAAATGACGACCAGGACGATGAGGCCGAAGAAGTCTAATTCCGACCTTGATAATCTGTGCCATTTGTGGTAAAATCATCTTTGTAAGTTTATCAAGGTGACATTTGAAGAACTAGACAATTAAGGAAAGCCACTTTTTTCCAACTGTAATATTTTTTAATATAGGCCAAACAGAGAAAAAAGTCGGAACTGCCTTACTGTCTAGCTAATAGAGTGTCTCCGTAAAGGAAAGGAAAAGATGAAAGTCATCCTCGGCACCAAAATTGGTATGACCCAAATCATCAGCGAAGATGGTTTAGTGACCCCTGTTACTATCCTTCAAGCTGGACCAGCCACAGTGACTCAGATAAAGACCGTCGAAACCGATGGTTATAATGCTGTGCAGCTCGGTTACGGTAAGGGTAAGAATCTGAGCAAGTCGGTATCAGCTCACGTCAAAAAAGCTGGAGAAACATTAAGTCCTAAAATCTTAAAGGAATTTCGTACGGATTCCACCACAGATTTCAAGTTAGGCGACGTATTTACAGTCGATAATTTTGAAATTGGAGACAAGGTTGCGGTTACTGGTATTTCGAAGGGTAAAGGATTTGCTGGTACTGTCAAACGTTGGAACTTCCAAGAGTCACGCAATACCCACGGCTTCAAGGGCGATATTCGTAAAGTCGGTTCTATCGGCTCGATGTATCCTCAAAAAGTTTTCAAGGGTAAGCGTATGCCAGGTCGCATGGGCCACGATCAAGTTACTGTGAAGAATCTTGTCGTTGCTTACATCGATAAGGAAAACAACATCCTCGGTCTTAAGGGCGCCGTCCCAGGACCAAAGAAAGGTATCGTAACTGTGGAGGGAAAGGAGTAATATGGCAGATTTAAATCCAGAAATCTTCAATCTCGAAGTTACTAATCACGAATTGATTAAATTAGCTTACGATGCATATCTTGCTAACTCACGTAGCTCACACGCTAAAACTTTGAAGCGTGGCGAAGTTCGCGGTGGTGGTAAGAAACCATGGAAGCAAAAAGGAACTGGTCGTGCTCGTTTCGGCTCTACCCGTAACCCTATCTGGCGCCATGGTGGTGTAGCTGGCGGCCGTACTGGCAACGAAAACTTCACCAAGAATCTCTCAAGAAACGCTAAGAAAGTTGCAGTCATGCAAGCTCTCTCTATCAAGAACACCGATAAGAGCATTATCACTATCGATTCTCTCGGTATCAAAGATGGTAAAGTCAAAGAAGTCTTAGCTACTCTTAAGAAAAATGGTATTACCTCAGAAAACACTCTGATCGTAGTTCCAGAGAAAGACGCTCTCACCCTACGTGCAACTAACAACCTCGACTTCGTCAAAGTTGTCCGTCCTACATTCCTCAATGTCTTCGACGTCATGAATGCAGACAAAATCGTTCTCGTAAAGGATTCTGAAGCTCAACTCGAAAACTGGTTAATCGGAAAGGAGAACGCATAATGCTACTTATTCCTCGAAGAACCGAAAAGGCTTACGCCGAACAAAGTAAATCTACTTATATCTTTAATGTTCCTGCTGACGCTTCCAAGCTCGCTGTAGCTAAGACTGTCGCTGAACAATACAATGTCACCGTCAAAGATATCCGTATTCTTGCTCGTAAGGGTAAAGCGACCCGCTTTTCAAAGGGTAAACACGCCTATCCAGGCACAACATATCGTCGCGACCGCAAGTATGCTTATGTCACGCTTGCTGAGGGTAACAAAATCCGCGTCTTCGACGAAGAAACTGTTGAGGAAGGAGATAAAAAATAATGAGCATTAAAGCTTATCGTCCTACTACTCCTGCTCAGCGCCAGAAGACTACTCAGGATTTTGATCAAATTACGACCAGAAAACCTCTCAAGTCTCTCTTGAAGGCCAAAAAGCAGAATGCAGGTAAAAACAACCAAGGACGCATTACTGTTCGTCACCGTGGTGGTGGTGTGAAGAGACACTATCGTATTCTTACTCACAATCTTCCACAAGGTAAGACTTACGAAGTTATGGAGATCGAATACGATCCAAACCGTAGCGCTCGTATTGCTCGTATCAAAGACGAAAACAATAACTTCCATTACGTACTTGCTGATTCCAAGATGTTTAAGGGCAAGAAATTCCAAACTGGTGCAGAAGCTCCAATTGAAGAATCTAACCGCTTAGCGCTTGACCTAATTCCAGTCGGTACTATGGTTTACGCTATCGAGCTAACTCCAGGTCGTGGTGCTCAAATGGCCCGCTCCGCTGGTGCATCCGCTCAACTTATGGCAAAAGAAAACGGCTATGCCACTCTTCGTATGCCATCTGGTGAAGTTCGCAAAGTTCTCGCAACTTGTGAAGCTTCCATCGGTGTAGTTGGTAACCTCCAACACCAAAACATCAAGATTGGTGCTGCTGGTCGTACTCGCCGTAAAGGTATCCGCCCAAGTGTCCGTGGTGTTGTTATGAACGCTACAGATCACCCACACGGTGGTGGTGACGGTGGTCGTCACGGTACCGGTAAAGCTCCTCGTACTCCATGGGGTCAGCTCACTCTCGGTTTCCGTACTCGTCACAATAAGAAAACTAATAAAATGATCGTGCGTAGTCGTCACGAAGGAAAGAGGAAATAATCTATGTCTCGTAGCCTTAAAAAAGGTCCATTCGTGGATTTTAAACTCGAAAAGAAGATCAAAGCTCTCTCCGCTGAAGATCGCACCGTGATTAAAACCTGGGCTCGCCACTCTACCATCTTCCCAGAAATGGTTGGTCGCACTGTCGCTGTTCACAACGGCAAAGTCCACGTTCCAGTCTTCGTTTCCGAAAATATGGTCGGACACAAGCTTGGTGAATTTGCTCCAACTCGCAAGTTCAAACGCCATGGTGGTAAAAAAGCTGATGTAAAGGGAGGTAAATAATGTCCACTCATTTTGCACACGCTTACATTAAAGGTGTAGATTCTATGCCACGCAAGACTAATGTCGTCGCTAGCCTCGTTCGCGATCGCTACGTCGCCGACGCTCTTGTCATTCTAGAACACACTCCACGCCGCGCTGCACGTCCAGTCATGAAGGCGATTGATTCTGCCAAAGCTAATCTCATTAACTCTGGTGTTTCAATTGATCCAAAGACTATCCGCATCGCTCGTATCTCTGTTACTGCTGGTACTCGCATCCGCCGTTTTGTTCCTGCATCACGCGGTCGCGCTCTTCCATTTGAGAAGGTTAGCAGCAACATCTTCGTTGAAGTAGCTGGCGAAGAAAAAGCTAAAAAAGAATCAGCTAAGGAGGACAAGTAATGGGTCAAAAAGTAAACCCGGTTTCTTATCGCCTTCAAATCAGTAAAGATTGGGCCTCCAAATGGTTCACCAAAAACACTGATTTTAAAAAATGGTTAATCGAAGACGTCAAGATCCGCGAGACTATTGAAAACCGCTTCAAAGCTCGCCCAACCATTGCCCGCATCGAAATCGAACGTACTGACAACCTTACCACGGTTACTATCCGTACCGCTAAGGCTGGTGCAGTTATCGGCAAACAAGGTGCTGGTATCAATGAATTAAAGAAAGAATTGGAAAAATTCGTTTCTCAACCAATCCGCCTCAACGTGGAAGAAGTTAAGAAACCTGAATTATCCGCCAAGCTCGTTGCTGAAAATATCGGTTTCCAACTTGGTAAGCGTATGAACTTCCGCCGTGCCGTCAAGATGGCTACTCAGTCTACCATGACCGCAGGCGCTAAAGGTGTTCGTGTCGAAGTTTCTGGCCGTCTTAATGGCGCCGAAATGTCTCGCCGTGAGAAATTCATCGAGGGTTCAGTTCCTCTACATACTCTCCGCGCCGACATCGATTTCTACTGTCATCACGCTCCAACCATCGCCGGTATCGTAGGTGTTAAAGTTTGGATTTATAAGGGAGAAAAATAAATATGGCTATTTTACTTCCAAGTCGCGTTGCGCACCGTAAGGTTAGAAAAGGCAAAAACGATGGCGTAGCTACTCGCTGCAATACTGTAGCATTTGGTGAATTTGGTCTCATGTCTCTCGACAATGAACGTATCAATTCCCGCCAAATCGAGGCTGCCCGTCAAGCTATTACCCGCTATATTAAGCGTGGTGGTAAAATTTGGATCCGCATCTTCCCACACACCCCTGTCACCAAGAAACCTCTTGATGTGAAAATGGGTTCTGGTAAAGGTGAACCACAATTTTACGTAGCTAAAGTTAAAACTGGTACTGTGATGTTCGAAATGGCTGAAGTCACTGAAGAACAGGCAAAAGAAGCACTTCGTCTTGCCTCTCACAAGCTTCCAGTACGTTGTAAATTTGTAAGGAAAGGTGAAATTTAATCATGGCTGATAAGAAAACTGAAACCGCCAAGGTTAAAACCGTCGCTGAGTTGAAGCAAGAGCTTCTCGAAGCTAAGCGTGGACTCTACGAAGGTACCTTGCAAAATCCACATCGTATCAAAGCTTTGCGTAAAGAAATCGCAAAAGCACTAACTTTAATTAATCAAGGAAAGGGAGCCTAAGTATGGCAAAAACACTTCAAGGAGTAGTTACCTCTGATAAGCGCGATAAGACCATCACCGTCTCCATTACCAGCCGTGAAACTCACCCACTTTATCACAAGCAGTACTCACACACCCGTAAGTACACCGCTCATGATGAAGCAAATGAGGCCAAGCTTGGTGATAAGGTTGAGATCATCGCCTGCCGTCCTTACTCAAAGACTTGTACCTATAAACTCGTCAAAATTCTTGAAAAGTCCCACGACTCAGTCGAATTAAAGTCTGAAGTTACTGGTGACCAAGAAGGAGAGGAAAACTAAGATGATTCAACAGGAAACTAGATTAGCTGTCGCAGATAACAGCGGAGCCAAGGAACTTGGCGTAATCCGTGTCCTCGGTGGAACTCGCGCTCGTTACGCTCGTGTTGGTGACATTGTCACCGCCAGCGTAAAGGACGCATCTCCTACAGGAAACATTAAGAAAAAAGCAGTAGTTCGTGCCGTTATCGTTCGTACTCGTGGTCAAATTCGCCGTGCTGATGGTTCTACCATCCGCTTCGACGACAACGCCGCCGTAATCGTTAACGACGACAAAACTCCAAAGGGTACTCGTGTCTTCGGACCAGTCCCACGTGAGCTTCGTGAACTCGGCTTCAACAAGATTATCAGTTTAGCACCGGAGGTTCTATAATATGGCACAGAATTTGAAATCTGGCGATATGGTAAAAATCATTGCCGGCGACCACAAGGGTCAGACTGGTAAAATCGTCAAAATGGATCGTGCCGCTCACAAAGCGATGATCGAAGGTATCGGCATTCGCGAGCGCCACATCAAAGCCACTCAATTTAATCCAAAGGGTGGTAAGAAAGATATTCACGTCGGTATCGATCTTTCCAATCTTAAGAAAGAAGGGAAATAATCATGGCTGAATATACCCCACGTTTGAAAGTCTTATACCAAGACAAAATCGTAAAAGACCTAGAAAAAGAGCTCAACATCAAGAACATCAACCAAGTTCCAAAACTTGAAAAAGTGATTGTCTCTTGTGGTGTTGGTAAAAAGCGTGAAGATAAGCACTACACTGAAACTGTAGCCCTTACTCTTGCTAAGATTACCGGCCAAGCTTCCACCTCTAGACTAGCAAAGAAATCTATTGCTACCTTCAAAATTCGTAAAGGCATGGGCGCCCCAGTTGGTTACCTCACTACTTTACGTAACGACAAGATGTATGAATTCGTTGACCGCTTCATTAACATTGCTTTGCCACACGTTCGTGACTTCCACGGCGTGCCTACCAAATCTTTTGATGAACAAGGCAACTATTCCGTCGGTCTTAAAGAACAAACCGTTTTCCCAGAAATTACCTTCGAAGACGCATCTGTTCTTCACGGCCTTGAGATTACTTTCATCATCAAGAACGGTTCTAAAGAAGCTAGCCGTAAATTATTAGAGGCATTTGGTATGCCATTCGAGAAAAAGGAGAACAAATAACATGGCCAAAAAGTCTGCAGTACTCCGTGACCTCAAGCGTCAAAAAATGTACGATAAGTACAAAGCAAAGCGTGCTGAACTTAAAGCCGCTGGCGACCTCGAAGGTCTTCAGAAGCTACCAAAAAATTCCAGCCCAACTAGGTTAAAAAATCGTGATATGCTCGACGGTCGTCCACGCGGTTATATGCGCCGCTTCGGTCTCAGCCGTATTAGCTTCCGCGAAAAAGCAAGCAAGGGTGAAATCCCTGGTGTAACAAAGAGTAGCTGGTAGAAAGGATAAGATATGTCATTACAATCAACAGATCAAATTGCCGACCTTATCACTCGTATCCGCAATGCTATTCTCGTCAACAAAAACGAGATTGTTGTACCAACTTCTAAACTAAAGCTTGCTGTACTAGAAGGTCTCAAGAAAACCAAGTTTATCGCTGACTTCTCTATCGAAGAAGCAAAACCACGCAATTTCATTCACGTCTTAATCAATCAAGCTGACGAAATCGCTCGTATTAACGAAATCACTAAGGTCAGTAAACCTGGTCGCCGTGTTTACACTTCCGCCGATGATCTTCCAAAGGTCAAATCCGGTCGTGGTGTCATCCTCGTCTCGACTTCAAAAGGTATCATGACTGGTGAGGAAGCTCGCAAGGCTCGCCTCGGTGGTGAAATCTTAGTCAAGGTTTGGTAATAAACTAGAAAAAATAAGGTCAGAACTCCTGGCCTTATTTTTATGTTAAAATTAATCTGTATCTCGTCCGACGAATATGCACTTTAAGTTAGGACATTACATCTTTCAGAAAGAGAGGTGAATACCATGTTGCTCAGTAAAAATCAAATCTACGAGGACATCATGGCAGGCAAAATTAGAATAATCAATGCGTGGTCTATTAGGTACAGCACCTATCCGGACAATAAGGCTCTCAATTTACCAATTTACACCATTATTAACGACCTGCTGACTAAGCGAATCGACGAAGCAGAAATTCCTGCTGGCTTCCAATTTCAAGGACTTAAGATTGCTACCCAATTGGAAATTCTTCAAGATCTAGATGTACTAAAGATTGAAAATCGTCGATACACTAGACAGCTTGACGCTCCAGCCCATATTCGTCGTATCAATTTTACGACGCTGGAAAAACGCCAAATCATCAAAAATCATGTGAGAAGAAGATCCTCTAAGTTTGTCGTCGATGCATGTTTTGGTGATCCCTTCCTAATCACTTTTGGCGGAGAAGAAATTCCGGTTTTAATCTTTAACACAATGGTTAACTACGCATTCAGAACCCAGATATCCGTAGTTTATCCAGAGCTTTTCAGTAATTTACCTCCAATACCACCGCCTGAACCAGTCAAACCCTACACCTTGAGACGTGAAAAAAAGAAAGCTTACTTGGTTTCGGGATATTTTATCGGACCTGCGTCTCTGGTCTTAATCTAGACCAATCCTAACCACCCCTTCCTTCCGGAGGGGGTATTTTTTTGACAAAAAATAATTTAAGCATAAGCTAGATTGACAAATAAGTATAAAAATGATACAATATAACAATCAAAGATTTGACTCTTTGATTGTAACTTATAAATTTGGTGGAACTAACCAATTAAATTGTCGAAACAAATTTTTCTATTTATAAAAGGGGGAATTATTATGAAGAATAATTTTAATGAAAAATTGGATGTTTTTATGATGGCCATTTCAAGTTTATTTGCTGTAGCTGTGATTATTTACTTATTCTATAGTATTTTTTCTCAACCATCTACAATAACTGAATATGGCACACTCGCATCCTTCGTAATACTAAGTCTATTTTTAGTACCTATCGTATTTGAAGCAATAAAATGTAACTAGATTTCACCAAGCCCTCTCCTTCCGGAGGGGGTATTTTTTGACACAAAAATTTAAAGTTGTATAATAATATTCAGTTAAACAATCAGTTTAATGCAACTTATTTTGTAATGAAGTTTACTTCTGTATTTATCGAGGAGGGGAAGATGGCTATTAACAGAAAAAATCAAGAAAAACGTGATGAATATCGAGTTCAAATAATTAATGATCATGAAATGAAAATTACTGGCAAGAACTACTACTGTCATAAAATTAAGATTAATGACAAATGGGAGATTATACAGCTTGCGCATAGGATGATGAAGTCTGATCGCCCGTATTATCGTCGTTAAATCCTTGAATTTAAGCTTCACCGACCCTCACCGAAAGGTGAGGGTATTTTTATAAAAATCTAAAGCACAATCCTAAAATCTTCAAATTTATCAGCAAATGCTTCTTCGATTGTCTTGTGTGTTTTTTCCAAATATTTCTTTACCAAATAATACCCCAATGAATAACCAGACCAACGTGGCAATTTATCGTTACCAGTGAAGAAAATCGTTTGGTAGTCATAATTTTTATCGTCGAGATTTCCGCGAAGCTCATTTAAGATACGTTCATTTTCTTCGTCACTGCGCTCTAGTATAGTTTTAGTGAAGAACTGTTTCTCACTATTATTTTTTGCAAATTCTGTACCAAAATACGTCGCAACCCCTTCCGAAATCATCCCGTCAAACAATGTATTCATCCATTCATCATTCTTCCCCCAACGTGCAGCATGCCCGAGTTCATGAGCTAACATCTCTTTAAAACGCAAAATCGACATACTTTTTAAATCTAAAGCAGAAACAATAAAGTTACTCGCAAAAGTCTGTCCACCCACGCCATCTTCCGGAATAATTATTGAATAAGCACTCCCAGCTACCACCACATCAATATCCCAATCAATTTTCAATCTTGGAAAAGCATAAGATTCAACTTCTTTTACTGCCGCCAAAATAGTTTCTTTACTATCATCCAAATTACCATTTGCATTGGCCAGTAAGACATTTATTTTACTCATATTTTTATCATACATGTTTTAGGCAAAAGAGTAAAATTTTGTAAAATTGACGAGCAACACGTAAAATTGTATAATATAAAAGTTACTATCCATGCGCTAGTGAAGTAAATTTTTATTAAAAATACTTTGTTAACATCACGGGTATTGAAGTTTCTAGAAAAAAGGGGGATAAAAATGAAGAAAACCAAGAAAAAGCAGGGACATCATAGCTCAATTTTTGAGGAAAAGGGTGAGGTTGGACACTTTTTAAGAAACCATAACGCATCCGTGCAAGACTATACAGTTAATCATCCTCGAAAAATACTCAGCTTATTTCTTCTATTTAAGTTAATTTATGCTGGGGTTATCTTCTCAATTATGATTTATAAGTCAGACTTGAGTAGTGTATATAAGATTACCGGAGGTTTATTTGGTTTCATGTTAATAGCGGCAAATATCCATCTAGAAGATTGTATACAGGGAGTAAAATCAAAAATAGCTAAACCAATTTATGGAGCTAAAACATTTATCATTATGATGGCCTACGCGGTCTATATTTTATACTGTTGCATCCTTCGATATGATAATCAAATGGATAATATGGAACTATTATTTATATTGACTCTAATGAGTATAACTAATGAAGTTCTGCAAATTGTAGATTGTGTATATTCAGAACAAAAGAATTATACTAAGCTCTCTGGCTTTAAATACACCTGGATGATATTACTACCAATATTGCTAACATTACAAATTTACGGTAATTTACCATTTAAATATGTAACCTGCTTTATTTTGATAAATATCCTAGCAACTGTCGGTGCAGAGATAACCTCAATGCTTTTTCTATCTGGAATATTTCCAGGGTACTACATTTATTGAAAAAGTATCTTATTGCCATCTAGTCTGTTAACTAAGTAAAATTTTATTTATACCCCCTTCCATTTGGCGGGGGTATTTTTTATTTTTTATCTTGAATTAAGACCTAAATTATGTTAAAATTAACCGAATATTAATTGAAAGGAAGATATGAGTCGTATCGGAAAACAACCTGTACAGATTCCTGCAGGAGTGACAATCACGGTCGGCGAACAGTTCATTACTGTTGCTGGACCAAAGGGTTCACTCGAGGTTCCTGTACAAAAATTCGTTGTGACTAAGGTCGAAGACGGTCAGATCATCGTTACCCGTGAGAATGATGAAGCTGAAGCTCGTGCCTGGCACGGTCTACAACGCGCACTTCTAAACAACGCCGTTACTGGTGTTTCCAAAGGTTTTGAGAAGAAACTCGAAATCAATGGTGTCGGTTTTCGTCTTTCCGGTGGTCCAAAAGAAATTGAGATGTCTCTTGGTTTCTCCCACCCAGTGAAATACAAAGCCCCAGAAGGTATCGAATTAAAGACTAACAAGATGGAAATCATTGTTTCTGGCATTGACAAGCAAAAAGTTGGTCAAGTTGCCGCTGAAATTCGCGCCTTCAAGAAACCTGAACCATACAAGGGTAAAGGTATTAAATACGCTGACGAAGTAATCCTTCGCAAGGCTGGAAAGGCAGGGAAGAAATAATGAATAAGTTGTATCGCCAAAAACGTACCCGTGCAAAAATTCATGGTACTGAAGTTCGCCCACGCTTGAGCGTTAACATCAGCAATCTTCACGTTTCTGCTCAAATCATCAATGACGACACCATGACTACTTTAGTCTCCGCCACCACTGTTGGCACCAAGCTAACTGGTTCCAAGACTGAAAAAGCCGCTAAAATTGGTGAAGAAATTGCCAAAAAAGCTAAAAAAGCAAATATCACAAAAGTTGTATTCGATCGTGGTGCTTTCGCCTACGCTGGCCGCATGTCAGCTCTAGCCGATGCAGCTCGTAAGGAAGGATTGGAGTTCTAATATGGCCGAAGCAAATTCTACCGCTCCTAAGCAACCAAAAGTAGTGAACAAAGCTGGCACCCTCAAAATGTCTGACGATGTCGCTGCCACCAAGCAAACTCGCGATATGGCTGGTCGCCCAATGCGCCGCAACAATCGCCGTGATCGCGTCCGTGGTGAAGCTGCACCAAAGGAATTTGAAGAAATCACTATCAATATCGATCGTGTTTCTCGCACCGTCAAAGGTGGTCGCCGTATGCGCTTCAAAGCTCTTGTTGCTATTGGAAATAAGAAAAACAAAGTTGGCGTAGGTGTCGCTAAGGGCGCCGATGTTACCTCCGCTGTTCAAAAAGCTACTCGTGTAGCCAAGAAAAACATGGTAACCTTCCACATGTCTGGCGAAACTATCTGCCACGAAGTGGAAACCAAAGTTACCGGTGCTCACGTTTTGATGAAACCAGCTGCCCCTGGTACTGGTATTATCGCTGGGAGTATCGTTCGTTCCGTAATTGGCTTAACTGGTATCAAGAACTTGATTTCCAAGTCTCTCGGTTCTACCAACAAGGTCAACATCGCTTACGCCGTTATCGATGGTCTTAAAGCTCAGGTTCCACGCTCTAAGTGGAATACTACTGCTACCAAAGAAAAGGAGAGCAAGTAATGAAATATAATGATCTAATCGTTGAAGCTAATACCCGCCCAACTCGTGCTGGTCGTGGTATTGCCGCTGGTCGTGGTAAGACTGCTGGTCGTGGTACTAAGGGTCAAAAAGCCCGTACTGGTCACCGCAAGATGCCTGCTACTTTCATGGGTGGTCAGCGCGCTATGATGCAAGCTGTTCCAAAGCTCAAAGGTTTCAAGTCTATCCATCCTAAGGCTGAAGTCGTCTACACCGACGTTCTCAACGCCCTTTCCGGCAAAGTCGATAACTTCACTCTTTTCGAAGCTGGTTTCATTACTAGCCCATTCGTCAAGGTTAAGATTATCACCCGTGGTGAACTCAACAGCAAAATTGATCTCGAAACCCAATTTATCTCTAAATCTGGTCTCGAGATGCTTAAAAAGGCTGGTGGTTCATTCACTAAGAATCCAGTGCCAAAGCGCTTGAAAAAGCAAAATGACTAATTAGTCTAAAATAACCCTCGTAATTAACACGGGGGTTATTTTTTATCTTCAAAAACTTAGGCAAACATGGTAATATAGATTAATAAATAGAGAGGATTCCATGCATTTTAAGACGATTTTGAAATCTCTAAAAAACAAAGACATGCTAAAACGCATTTTTATCGTGTTAGGTATTTTGGTTGCTTACCGTTTACTCGCACACATTCCTGTGCCAATGGGCGACGCCAAGACCTTCAAGGATGCCGTTTCTAGCTTGATCTCAAAGTCAGATTTCACCGGTTTTATTAACTTAATTTCAGGTGGTGGCCTAGCCTCCTTCTCCATTATTTTGGTCGGGCTTTCTCCATACATCACCTCTTCCATCGTCTTCCAACTCCTCAGTAAAGCCATCCCTAGCCTCGAAGAGCTTTCCGAGGATGGCGAAACTGGTCGTCGCAAAATCAACCAGTGGACTCGTATGCTCGCCGTACCGCTAGCCGTAGTCCAATCCATTGCCTATATTTATATTCTTTACCAATCTGTCGTATCTTCGAATACTCTCAGCTTCACGCCAACTCCTCGCGACTGGGTCGTTTCAGTGATTACCATGACTGCCGGATCGATTATCCTGATGTGGTTAGGTGAATTAATCACTGAGCAAGGTATCGGCAATGGCATTTCCATGATTATTTTTGCCAGTATTATTTCTCAATTCCCAAGCACCATTGGCTCACTCGGCCAACAACTTTTCGATACCAAAAATGGCTCCTTAAATCTTTTCGGTTGGCTAAACCTACCAGTTAACCCGGTATTATTCTGGGTCGCCCTAGCCCTGCTCGTCGTCGTCATTCTGATTCTTTATTGGCTCGTGAAGCTCAATGAAGCGCAGCGTATCATTACTATTAATTACGCCAAGCGTATTCACGGCAACAGTGCCTATGGTGGTATCAAATCTATTCTACCTTTGAAGCTAATCTCTGCCGGCGTGGTACCAGTCATCTTTGCTACTGCCTTCCTCTCGCTGCCAGCCCTCGTTGGACAACTAATTTCTAGTATGGACAAGGAAAATGCTATGGCTAAAACTATTAGTGAAATCTTCACCATGCCAAACGCTTCCAATTTCAAAACTCTTTATCCAAACGGTATCAACGAACGTTGGTTTATCTACCCAGCTCTCTACTTCTTGCTCGTAGTCCTCTTTACTTACTTCTACACCTCCATTATCTTCAATACTAAAGAAATTGCTGATAATCTTCAAAAACAAGGTGGTTTCATCGAAGGTGTCCGACCTGGTATGACTACGGCTAATTATCTAGAAAAAGTCATGACTCGCCTCAATCTATTTGGCGCCCTTGCACTCGGCTTTATTGCCATGATTCCATTCATTACTGATTATGTTGCCATCATGCTCAGCGACGCCCCGATGGGTCTATCCCTCTCCGGTACCGGACTGCTTATCGTGGTGACCGTAGCCCTTGAGAATCTCCGTCAGCTCGATTCTCGCGCTCTTATGGTAACTTACGACGATTATAAATAAGAAAGCTGGGTGGGATGTCTCTCGAAGTTAAATCAAAATCTAAAATCCTCATCAATCTACCATTCATTATCTTGGCTCTGATTTTTGCCATCGTCACCGCACGTCTGTATTTTTGGGAAGATCATTATTATAAATCCAAAGAGGGTAGCGAAAGAATGTTACCTAAATCGAACCTCGATCTCGAAACCGACCAAACATCGGTCGATGAAACCCCAATTTCCGAAGATAAGACCAATTCCTATTCCGTCGCATACGACAAACCGCGTTTCATGAGTATTGAGAAGCTCGGCGTCAAAAACGCCCGCATTTTGCCAGTCGGATTAACCGGAAAAGGTGCTATCAGTACCCCGAACAGTATTTTCGATGTAGGATGGTATACCGGCACTCTTCCTCCACTCACTGGCAAGACCGCACTTTTTGTCGGGCACAATGGTGGACCTACCGCCTCTGGCGTGTTTAAACATTTAAACAGCCTCGTCGCTGGCGACCTGATTCAAATTGAAATGGGTGATGGCACCAAACTCACCTATCGTGTCTATGAAAATCAAACCATAGCCCTGGCTGACGCCAATGAAAAAATGTCTGCCATGCTCGAATCTCCCGTCACTGGTCAAGACTCCATCAGTATTATTACCTGTACCGGCACCTGGTCCGATGTCCAAAAGACCTATCTTTCACGCCAATTCCTCCGCGCTACCCTCGTGCAAGAAACCACTAAGCAAAACCAGTAGTTATAAATAATCACCAGCAGGTCCTAATTAGTCTTATTCTAATTACAAAATCTTTACCTGTTTAACATAATCTTTATTCTTGACAAAATCCACAAATAGTGATATCATATCATAATATTCTTTTTGAATATAAGTTTTACATTTGTTGCACATTATAACTGCAGGGAAGCACTTTAAGAAAATTCGAGGTGATGTTATGTCAAAAACAGAAATGACCAGAATTGAGAAAAATGTTTACCAAATACCCGAAGACATTTTCAAGGATGAAGTCTTCAAAAAACTCGTACACACCAAGGCTTTCTCTTGGCTCAGATGCCTAGGACCAGAATGCCTTTCTGACGAGGAAAGAAAAAAAATTGCTAAACAAATTGCAGAATACTGCAAGGTTGCCATCCCCAAAGAAGAGGAATTAGAAGAGTATTCTTTCGCTTTTTCCAAGCGTACCATGGAAGAATTAAACTAGTAATCCTCTTATCCCTCCTCGCCCCGGTCTCCCGGGGCAATTTTAATCTTCACCCATATTGTGAAAATAAGCGGTCTTTGATATCTTGGAAGGATCAACTTTCAATGTGCCATCTGTTTCGGCCTTTTTATATACATCAGCAAAAGCTATCATTGTATATTTTTCTACACTACTACGGTCAAAATCATATCTAGAATCGGTATCAAGATAAATGTCATAAGCCTTATCATAATCTTTTTCGTCATTAATTAGAAAATTTCTGAACGTTAATCTTCTGACTCCATATTCATCTGCCAGATTATTGATTTGATTCATGTTTCTAATTAAACTATTATGAGCATTTTTACGTGCATCATCAAATGCGGCTACATCCTTTGATTTTAATTTAAAATCGCGCTTACACTCTATATGTGCACAAACTCTATCGTATAAGTCGCCCAGAATTTTAAGGTGCGCATCGCGTTCTTCTAGATCATACAACATTCACAACCTATGCAACATTTCAGTAGGAGTTCTATAACCTATACCTAAATGTATACGTTTATGGTTATAAAAGTCAATATAACTAAGG
>JABCPJ020000023.1 GCA_013333135.2 Candidatus Saccharimonadota bacterium | reverse complement strand
CTATATTGGTAAAAAAATTCTTCGAATTGCTAAAAATGTTGAAAAGATAATCTTTATTTCAGATTACGAGCGAAAATATTTTGAAGAGTTAATTTCTCACACAAAGATTAAAAAGTTAAAAAATCTGATTACTATAAAAAATGGCGCCATTGATCGATATGCGGAATTTGAAACAATAAAACCATCTCCACATTCTTTAATCTATCTTGGAAGACTGGAAGAATATAAGGGAATTAGGGAATTAATTACTGGATTTTCAAAAGTCGCTGAAAAATTTCCTGAAGCTAAACTACATATTTATGGCACTGGTCCACTATCTGATTTTTGTCAAAAGCATTCTAGTTCCAAAATTATTTATCACGGTTTTACCGATGAGCCATTAAAGAAAATTTCTGAAGCGGAAATCTTTATTCTCCCATCTTATATCGAAGGACTTAGTCTTTCACTTATTGATGCCACGATGCTTGGTAAGGCTATCATTACTACTAATATTGATGGTAATCCGGAAGTTGTCGAAGATCAAAGAAATGGTCTACTTATTCCAGCTAAAGATTCCAACGCACTAGCTCGGGCTATAGAAAAATTATTATCAAATCCAAAATTAGTGGAAAAATTTGGTCATCAGTCGCGATTAAAATATCTTCAGGAATTTGATTATGAAAAAACCATACACGAAAAACTCATTCCATTGCTTAATAAGAGGATTAAATAAATGAATAGCGCCCCACTTATTTCTATTATTGTTCCGGCTTACAATGTTGAAAAATACATTAAAACTTGTCTGGATTCTTTAATTAATCAAACGTATTCCAATTTTGAAATTATTGTAATTAATGATGGTTCCACTGATCAAACAGAAGAGATTTTAAGAAGTTATCAATCAAACCCTAAATTTCGCATTTATTCTCAAAAAAATGGCGGACCTTCTGCCGCTCGTAATCACGGTCTTAAGCTAGCGAACGGTGAACTGGTTTGTTTTATTGATAGTGATGACTCGGTAAAATCTGATTATTTAGAAAAATTAGTGGCACCGTTTTTTGAAGATTCAGACGTAGATATTACGGTTTGTGGTTATCAAGAAAAATTCGAAAATACTGAAATCAATCACGTCTTGAAATCTCAGAAAATCACAGGTTACCAAGCTACCAAAGACCTCTTAATTAAACAACAGGATTTTGATGTCCTAGCTTGGAATAAACTTTATCGAAAAAAGTTATTTAGTGACAATCATATTGAATATCCGGTTGGACAAATTCACGAAGATAATCTTACGACCTATAAATTATTTTCTCATGCGCAAAAAGTTTTCTATATTTCCGATGTATTGTATATTTATCAGCGCACGCATTCAGAAATTACTAAAAATCTTTATTCCAAGGAAAAAACTCTAAAACGTCTTCAAGTTAAAGAGCAAATGGCAATTGAAGCCGGTCAATATCTGCAAGATCCAGATTTGAAGCGATCCGCAGAGGTGGCATTACTATTAGCTTATTTTGCTTTTTTGGATCATGCAATTAATCGACGTATTGAGAAATCTTATTATCAGGTATATTTGAAGAAGATTAAAAAACTTTCTAGCTCTCAATTTAAAAATCCATTTCTCACCAAAAAACTTTGCTTTTATTTGAAATTAATTCATAGTCCTCGTGGTATCCTCTATCAAATTTTTCGAAAAATCACTCTGAGGGTTTATAATTAATAAAAAGGAGTCAACCCACATGAAAATTCTCGTTACTGGAGGTACTGGCTACATTGGTTCACATACTGTCGTAGAATTAATCAAGGCTGGTCACGAAGTTACAATTATCGATAATCTATTTAATAGTAAAATCGAAGTTTTAGATAAAATTGCCACTCTCACTGGCACTAAACCAGAATTTCACAAGATTGATATTTTAGATCTCGCTGGCATGCGTGAACTTTTTCAGTCTCACGATTTTGAAGCAGTTATCCACTTCGCAGGATTAAAGGCAGTCGCTGAATCTATCGAAAAACCCCTCGAATATTATGAAACTAACGTTCAGGGAACTGTCAATCTCTTGAAGTGTATGGCTGAATTTAAGGTCAATAAAATCATCTTCAGCTCTTCCGCTACCGTTTACGGTGCGAAGAATTCCGGCAAACTTAGCGAAAATCTCACTACTGGTGTCGCCATTACCAACCCATACGGTGAAACTAAGCATGTGATCGAAAAAATCCTGGAAGCTGAAGCCGTGGCTCGTCCAGAAATGTCTGTGGTAATCTTGCGCTACTTCAATCCAGTTGGTGCTCACGAATCCGGCCTTCTTGGTGAAGATCCAAACGGTATTCCGAACAACCTCATGCCAATCGTTATGAAAGTCAGAAGTGGCGAAATTAAAGAACTCGCTATCTACGGTAATGATTATGATACTCGTGACGGTACCTGTATTCGTGACTATATTCACGTCGTCGATCTCGCTCTCGGTCATTTGAAATCGATGCAAGCTTTCGAAAAGACTGGTACTTCCGTCTATAATCTTGGTTCTGGTCGCGGTACTTCCGTGCTTGAAATTATGCATGCCTTTGAAGAAGCTAATCATGCCGCTTTGCCACACCGTTTTGCTGATCGCCGCCCAGGTGATCTTGCTGAAATCTTTGCTGATCCTTCTAAAGCCAAGAGGGAATTGAACTGGGAAACTACGCACACTATTGAGGACGCGATGCGCGATACGATTAACTTCCTCGATTCCGCTAAATAAAGGAGTCTTATGAAAAAATCATCCTTGCCGGTTTTTGGGGTAGGGCCAATCTATGTAATTACTTGTAGTTTAATTACCGTACTGGCTTTTCACTTAAAACGGCAGGGATTTTTTCAGGCTGGTGAAATTACCTCTTTTGATCTAGTTTTTCAAATTTTTGGAATTATCTTAATTTTTACGGGCGTCTTTTTCTGGATTTATGCTGTGTTAATTCAAAATATCGCCCACGAAATTCAATCTGGTAAACTCGTCACTACCGGAATTTATTCCGTCACGCGTCACCCGATTTACACTGCCTTTTTCTTTATTTTTAGTGGAATTTTAATTACCGCTCATAACTTATTTATGCTCGGATTTATTCTTTTCTTTTATTTATATCTCGCAATTTTCATGCAAAATACGGAAGAAAAATGGTTGGCTAAAAAATTTGGGAAAGAATATTTAGAATACGCCAAACACACTCCACGCATTCTTCCTAAAATTAAATTTAAATAAAGTTATTTACGAATTTTCGCGGCCAGACTTGCTAGGGGAAGTACTACCGGATTTAGGTACTTCCATTTTTTTGTCAGTGGCATCGCACTTCGCGCCACCGCCAAAGCATGGGAAATCTTAAAACGTAGATATAATTTTTTCAGCCACTTTTGTTTGAGTTTCTTGATTTCCGCTGAATCCTTTTTATCTTCCGCCCATTTTGTAATATTCTGGAAAGATTTCTGCCAGTTACTGAATTTCATCGATGAACTCACTACGGTGCTAGTTTCAGTACCATAGTTATAAATATAATTGGCTTTTAAAACCATACCGATCCGATTAAAACCAGCTTCTTCCGCCGCCTTCAAATATCGTAAAACAAACATCGTATCTTCCGCAAAATCCCAACCCACCGGAAATTCCACTTTCGCTTTTTTAATCACTGAAAGTCGGAACATTTTATTAATCGCTGCGTACATCCGGCCATCGCTCGCTAGTAGACTTAAAATATAAGCGCGAAAATTCACCTCCTCCAGGCCCGTCCAAATTTCGTTAGTAAAGAAATTTTTTTCCGTCTGCATTCTCAAACGACGATAAACATAGCCACAAACTGAAAGCGCGTTTCTCGGATCTTTCCCTAAACCCTTAAGTAGGTCTTCGATATGAGTTTTCTTCACTTCATCATCTGAATCGATAAAAGTTACATATTCTCCCGAAGCTTTTTTTAGTCCCAAATTTCTCGCCCCCGCCGCCCCCTGATTTTTTTGGCGCAGAATCGTCATATTCAGGTTTTTATTTTTCAGTTTACTCTGTCTAATAAATTCCGAGATCAAATCAAAACTCCCGTCCTTCGACCCGTCATCTACGCAAATGATTTCTAGATTTTCGTAACTTTGCTTGGTTAATTTATTCAGCAATTTCACTGCCGAATCGCCCGTATTATAGATTGGAATAATTACAGAAATTAATGGTTTCATTTGTTTTGATTATAACATGCACCCTTGTCAAAACTCGCATATGATATAATTTATTTATGAATATTCCAAAAATTTGGAGCCGTAAAAATAGCATTCTTCTGAAGGAATTAGTCAAGACCGACTTTAAAATTCGCTATCAAGGTTCCGTCCTCGGTTATCTTTGGGCCGTCCTTCGTCCAATGCTTTTATTTGCCATTTTATATACCGTTTTTGCTAAAATTTTGAAAATGGGTGGAGATATTCCACACTATTCGGTCTATCTGATGACCGGTACGGTTTTTTGGAGTTTCTTTTCGGAATGTACCAGTCAAGGTATTCAGGCTATCGTCGGCCGGAGTGACCTACTTCGCAAAATTAGTTTTCCCAAGTGGATTATCGTCGTTTCGTCTACCATCACTGCCTTAATTAATTTCTTAATTAATCTCTGTGTGATTATCGTTTTTGCCCTACTCAATGGCGTCACGCCTTCCTTCAATTGGCTTCTTGCGCCATTAGTAATTCTGGAACTTTATCTACTTAGTCTCGGGATTGCTTTTTTCCTCGGTTCCATCAATGTTAAATATCGCGACATTTCTTCCATCTGGGAAGTTTTGATGCAGGCTCTTTTTTATGCAGTGCCGATTATTTATCCGATCACCATGGTTTCCGCTAGTAGTGTTATAGCGGCCAAGGTTTTACTTCTTAATCCTATCGCCCAGGTTATCCAGGATGCTAGATATCTTTTGATCACCGATCAATCCATTACTGTTTGGAATTTTATTGATAATATTTTCTTGCGCTTTTTGCCAGTCTTAATCACCTTATTTATTTTAACTATCGGTAGTATCTATTTCCGAAAACACTCTAAATATTTTGCGGAGGAGGCCTAATGTCGAAAACTCAAAAATCTATTCAAAAATCTACTGAAAACGCCGCCGAAAAAACACAAGAACGTAAAGTAGCCATCACCGTTTCACATCTTTCGAAGACTTTTAAACTTCCTACCGAGCGCTCTTTTGGTTTGAAGCAAGTGATTTTTAATCGTCTGCGCGGCATCAAAGGTTACACTGAGCAACAAGTTCTAAACGATGTCAGTTTCAAGGTTTATGATGGTGAATTTCTCGGTATCGTCGGTCGTAATGGCTCTGGTAAATCTACTCTCTTGAAGTTACTTTCCCAGATTTATACCCCCACCAAGGGTAAGATTGAGATTGATGGTTCACTTGTGCCATTTATCGAACTCGGTGTCGGTTTTAATCCTGAACTCACTGGTCGCGAAAATGTCTATCTTAATGGCGCCATGCTTGGTTTTTCCAATCAAGAAATGGATGCCATGTATGATGACATTGTGAATTTTGCCGAACTTCCAGAATTTATGGACCAGAAACTAAAAAATTATTCTTCCGGCATGCAAGTACGTCTTGCCTTTTCTATCGCGATTCGTGCGCGTGGTGATATTCTTATTCTCGACGAAGTCCTCGCTGTAGGCGATGCTGCCTTCCAGAAGAAATGTAATGATTATTTCGCCTCACTTCATGGCAAGCAAACCGTGATTTTGGTGACACATTCTATGGAAAACGTGATGGCTTATTGTGATCGGGCCATTCTCATTGAAAAAGGTAAAATTATCGAAGAAGGTGAACCCGCCAAAGTTACTGAAGCCTACCTCAAACTTTTTAATTTAAATTCCTAAATCTCTAAAATTAATCGGCTAACCACTAGCCGATTTTTGTTTCACCTCTATTTTGATTGTGTTATACTTAAAACATATTTAATTATTCAGAAAGGAT
>JABCPJ020000022.1 GCA_013333135.2 Candidatus Saccharimonadota bacterium | reverse complement strand
CTCCTTTTATTAAGTAGTATTGATTTAAGTATAGAATCTACCTTTTTTGATGACAATAAGTTTACCAATCTATGTTGCAAAGGTTCTGAGTTAATACGCTAGATTTTCATTTTGTAAAATTTTATGTTTTAAAGCATTTTTTCGTTCATTATAAAAATTACCCGCATAAACCTCGACGGACATATTGGAATTAACTGCACCAATTCTTTCTTCGCGATCTTTCTCATATTTCGAGGTATAACAAGCATCATATTCCGCTTCTTTCATTTTAAAGAAAGCTCCACCCACTTCATCTTCCCATTTCATGAATTCAGTTTCCGATATTTTATTAGCTTTCACTCTTCGATCAAAAGCCTGCTCCGCCCCCACATAGTAACGCGCCCAATGCCTGGTATCCTCACGCCTCCGCTCTATAAACTCTTGCTCACGCTTGACGCGTTCCGCAAAACCATCGAATGCACTCGTATTTTTATTTTGACTATTAGAATTAGACAGTCTCTCCCCGGACACTTTACCTCCTTTTTATTAATTTTAGCACCAAATTCTCAGATTTTAACCTCTTTACATTTTTAAAAATCTCTGGTAAAATAGGTAAATAATTTATGGCTAGTCAAAAGGAAGTGATCAAATTAGGCGGCACTGTCGTCGATGCATTACCAAATACTCAATTTCGAGTAGAACTTGAGAATGGTCATATTATTATTGCGCACATGAGCGGAAAAATGCGCAAAAACTTTATCCGTCTTGTGCCAGGTGACAAGGTTGAGGTTGAACTTACCCCTTACGATCTTACGAAGGGCCGTATCAGCTTCCGCCTTAAATAATATCAACCCTATTTTGGCGAACTCTGAAAAAATTTCCGCTTTTTCATTAGTACCTGAAATAGATTAACAAGGAAAGGATTTTTACACAGTGAAAGTACGTGCAAGTGTGAAGAAAATCTCCCCTGATGATATCTATGTTCGTCGCAAAGGCGTGCTACGTGTCATCAACAAGAAAAAACCTAAGAATAAGCAAAGGCAGGGTTAAGCATGGCAAGAATTGCTAGCGTAGTCATCCCTTCCGAAAAACAAGTATGGATTGCCCTTACTTACGTTTTTGGTATCGGACGCACTACCTCAAAAGCCATCCTTGCGGAGGCCAAAATTGAGCCTACCACTCGGGTGAAAGATCTCACCGAGGCTGAGGAACAGAAAATCAACGACATCATTTCTAGCAAATATCAAGTCGAAGGTGATCTGCGTCGCCTCGTAACAAACAATATTAAACGCATTAAGGATATCAATTCTTATAAAGGTATCCGCCACAAGGCTGGTCTTCCAGTCAACGGCCAACGTACTCGTACGAACGCACGTACACGTAAGGGTAAGGCGATCGCGGTCGGTGGAACACAACCAAAAGCAGCAAGTAAAACCTAGTTAGTGGAGTAAAATATGACAGAAGAAGTTAGAACTGAAGAAGTCAAAGTCAAAACCAAGAAAGGCAAGCGTATTGTCACTTCTGGTCAGGTCCACGTCAAGGCCACCTTTAACAACACCATCATTAGCATTTCCGACAAGAAAGGCCAAGTCCTCGCTCAGTCATCTGCTGGTGCTAACGGTTTTAGAGGTTCCAAGAAGGGTACAGCTTACGCTGCTCAAATCGCCGCTGAGAAAGCTGGTGAAATCGCCAAAAAAGATCACGGTCTGAATTCCGTCGACGTTTACGTCAAGGGTATCGGTCTCGGTCGTGATAGCGCCATCCGTGCTATCTCTGGTCTTGGCATCAAAATTGATAGTATAACCGACCAAACACCTATCGCTCATGGTGGTGTACGTCCTAAAGGAGAGAGGAAACCGTAATGGCACGAGATAAATCTCCAATTGTCAAACAAAGTCGTCGCGAGGGCTTTGCCCTAGCACCAAAAGCTCACAAAATCATGGCTAAAAAATCTGGTATTCCAGGTCAGCACGGTGATATGCGCGTTCGCGGTGGTAGTTTGTATCTTACCCAACTTCGCGAAAAGCAAAAAGTTCGTAGACTCTATGGTCTTCTCGAAAAACAATTTGCTAAATTGATGAAAGAAGCCCAAAAAGCCGAAGGTCTAACCGGTGAAATCCTTCTAGAATACCTAGAACGCCGCGCAGATAACGTTGTTTTCCGCGCTGGTTTCGCTTCTACTCGTCGCCAAGCACGCCAACTTGTCTCTCACGGACACTTCACTCTTAACGGTCGCCGTATTGACATCCCTTCAATCCGTTTGAAGGCTGGTGACAAGCTCGAAGTACGCGCTAAGTCTCAAAAGTCTGAATACTTCAAGAATCTCGACAACATCGTTGCTGCCAGTGGTGTTACTCCACTCAGCTGGATGAAGTCTGATGCTAAGAAAATGACTATCGAAATTACTGGCAAGCCAAAACGCGAAGAAGCCGAAGCAGGCATTAACGAACAACTAATCGTTGAGTATTACTCACGCTAAGGAGAAAAATGACAACAAAAGTAATTCACGAAGCAAATCTTGCAGAAGTCATCGACGTATCCGAGAACTGTGCCTCATTTGTAATCAAGCCACTTTACTACGGCTATGGTAACACTTTGGGTAACTCTCTCCGCCGCGTCTTACTCTCAAGTATTAAGGGTGCTGCAATTACTTCCTTCAGTATCGAAGGTACTACTCACGAATTCACTGCAATCGAAGGTATTCGTGAAGATGTCGTCGACATCATGCTCAACCTTAAAAATATTCGTTTTAAGAGCCACTCCGACGCTCCAGTCGAGCTTACTCTTGAAATCAAAGGTAGCGAACAATCCAAAAAAGATGATGACGCACGTGTCGTCGCCGGCGATATTAAACTTACTAACGAAGTCGAAATTGCTAACCCAAACCAGGTAATTTGTCACATTGATGATCCAAATTACACTTTGAAGATGCGCTTCATCGTCGAATCTGGTCGCGGTTATCTTACTATTGAGCGCTCAGCCGAAGAACGCATTCACAGCGATATGATCGCCCTTGATGCTGTCTTCACCCCTGTAATTCGCGTTCGTTTCAATGCTGAAAACACCCGTGTTGGTCAAGATATCAATCTTCAACAATTGACTATCACCGTCGAAACCGATGGTACCATCACTCCACGTGAAGCCTTCGAAGAAGCCGCTGCGATTCTGGTGAATCAATACCAGGCTCTTGCTGGAAAAACTGTCGCTGACACCGCTCCAGCTCCAGGCTCCAAGAACGAACAGGAAGATGCTGGTCTAATGCTTCCAATCGAAGAATTAGGCTTATCAGCTCGTACTGCTAACGCTCTTGTGAACAACGCAATTCACACTATCAGAGACCTCGTTGTCTTGTCTGAAACCGACCTCAAGGACCTCAAAGGCTTCGGCCAAAAGGCTCTTGATGAGGTTAAAAATAAACTTAAGGAGTTAAATATCTAATGCATCGCCACGGATATAAAGGCCGCAAGTTCGGCCGTGAAACCGACCAGAGAAGGGCACTACTACGTGGGCTGATGTGCTCTCTGATCAAATACCAGTCGATCACCGTGACTCTAGCTCGCGCTAAAGAAATGCGCCGCTACACCGAGAAGCTTATCACCATCGCTAAAAAAGGTGGTCTCGCTAATCGCCGTCTCCTCATCGCAAGATTGGATGACCTTGAAGTTGCAGACCTCTTGATGGATGTAATTGCTCCTCAAATCGAACGTGATTCTGGTTACCTCAGAATTGAACGCGCTGGCTTCCGCAAGGGTGACCACGCTGAAATGGGTACTATCTCATTTGTCGATTCTATCAATCTAACTAAGGAGGCTAAATAATGAAGACTTTTAGCCAAAAAACCGCTGAAATCAAGCGCGAATGGTATGTTATCGATGCCGCTTCTTTGCCACTTGGTAAATTAGCCGTTGTCATCGCTGACAAACTTATGGGTAAGTCTAAAGTTACTTACACTCCACACATTGACAATGGTGACTACGTCATCGTCTTGAACGCTAAGAACATCCAAGTTACTGGCAACAAGATGGTTGAAAAAATGTACTACCGTCACAGTGGCTTCCCAGGTGGTCTCACCGAGCTCAAACTCGAAGAAATCATCGAGAAGAATCCAGCTTACGCCATCAAAGAAGCTGTCAAAGGCATGCTTCCAAAGAACAAGCTCGCTGACGATCGTTTAGCTCGTCTCCGTGTCTTCAATGGCGCTGAGCACACTCATTCCGCTCAAAATCCAAAGGAGATTAAATAATGGCAACCAAATATTCCTACGGACTTGGTCGTCGCAAAGCAGCTACTGCTCGCGCACGTCTATTTAAGGGTAAAGGTGAAATCACCATCAATAACAAGCCAGCTCTAGAGTATCTTTCTCTAAACAAAAGCTTACTTGCTGAAGTGACCGATCCTTTAGCTCTCGTTAACAAGCAAAAAGAATTTGATGTTACCATCCTGGTTTCCGGTGGTGGTCTAGCTGGTCAAGTTGACGCAATCAAATTGGCTATTTCTAAGGCTCTTACCTTGGAATTCCCAGATCTACGCCCAGTCTTGAAGAAAGCTGGTCTCATCAAGCGCGACCCACGCGAAAAAGAACGCAAAAAATACGGTTTACGTTCTGCTCGCAAACGCGAACAATTCTCCAAGCGTTAATCAAAAGAAAATACTCCTCTTCTGGGGAGTATTTTTTATGTTAAAACTAAGATTAAAACCCTAATCATCTCTAACTACCATAACTTCTAATACCAAGACAAAACCACCTCAGCAGAAACAATCAAAGAAAAAAGCCCGTGAATCACGGGCTAGGCAGACATTGCCGCAAGTTTATAATTTTCTACCAGAAAACTACTAAAATCACGGATCCAGCAGGTCGCTAAATGTCTGTAAGTTTGCGAGATGCGCACCACAATGGTTCTGGTTTCCTTAAAATCTCTGTAATCAGAGAGAAACGTCAGCTCCGCCCCCGTAAATGTACCAAGAGAATCCTCGAGTAATCTAAATTCCACCTCATCCGGCAGCTTCTCCTGAGCGTATCTGATGGTGAAATAGCTCCAACCTAATTCTTTACTCAGATTTAATTCGATACCAGCGGTCTTTGAATGTAGTTTATTGAACTTCTCAAAAAAAGTTAACATTTCTTTGCGCATAAAAAATACCCCCATTCTAGGTTCTATTGTTTAACATAAGCAATCTATATTATTATAACCCAACATAAGCGAAATCAATCAAAAAATAGAAAAATTTCGTCCAACATAAGCAAAATCAATCAAAAAAATAGCCAAAAATCCGCAATATCCGCTATAATATAACCATGGCAGAATCTAATGAATCCGCAGTGCTTTATCAAATCAATCTCAAAAACCTAATTAAAGCCCTGAAATCACCATCTTATCTCAAACGTTTTATTAATTACAATAAGCATATTGTATTGTATTTTATTTTCGGCGTCCTCACGACAGTCGTCAACCTCATTAGCTTCTATATCTTTGCCGAAATTCTCCAAATTGAAACCATTCCAGCCACCATTTGGGCCTGGGTCGTTGCCGTAGCCTTTGCATTTATTACCAATCGTCTCTATGTTTTCGAAAGCACGGCCAAAACTCACACCGCTATTCTCCGCGAAGCGATACTTTTTTTCATTGCACGCCTACTTACACTTGGCATCGAAGTCTTCATCATGTGGCTCTCCGTCGATGTTTGCGGCCAGAACAAACTCATTTGGAAAGTTATCTGCAATATTATTGTTATTATCGTAAACTATACTCTCATTAAAGCTGTCGTTTTCTCCAGTAGCCGTACCTCCAAGCGCCTCGGCAAACGCCAAGACAAAAAGAATAATAATTAACCACTTCTTTATCTAAATAAGCAATCGAATAACCTTCAGTCTCACGAAGCGACCATCCCGCTTGCCAAAACATCCAAAAAGATGTATAATATAAATATTGTTGGGCATTCAACAAGAAAGGGGGTCATTTTTATGGCCAGTACTTTAAGATATAGACCGGTAATGTTACCGGGAATAGAATTTTATAACGAAGACGGAAGTTTTACTGAAGAGACTATTAGAGACTATCAGAAATCTTTGGATTTTTCCAAGAGATCAAGGAGTAGACATTTTGCCGGCTACCTCAGAGAAATACACGGTGCGGCCGCCGACTACCATAAAAGCATTGTCACTCAAGATCCAATGCTAAGGCTTCGCTCCCAGCAGAAAATAAATCAAGCCTGCGCTCAAATGGAAGTAGTGGGAATGCGCAAATCTGAAATAGACTTCATCAAAGAAAAACTTCAAAATAAATAAGTCTCATGCTATAAATTGAATATTTTTAAAATTTATTAAAATTTTTAAATTCGAACACATAAACCATGCCCGACAAAAAACGGGGAGCCAGCAGGCTCCCATTTTTATATCCGCTTAATAATTAAATTCATCTTTATTCGATTAGCGTTGACCACCTTGGTTGGATGGACCGCCGTTCCCGCCACCGTTTTGGAAGTTTGGAGGGGTTCCATGATTTCCGGAAGGACCACCTTGACCATTGCCTTGGCCGCCAGGTCCACCTTGCTGACCACCATGTTGATTCCCAGAAGGACCGCCTTGACCGTTATTTTGCCCATTTGGGCCACCTTGCGGATTACCTTGTGGGCCACCTTGACTACCAGGGCCTCCTTGACCATTGCTTGAACCGTTCGGGCCTCCCTGTTGACCACCTTGACCGCCAGGACCGCCTTGGCCCTGAGAATTATTTTGGCCATTATTTTGATCAGACGGGCCGCCATGTTGGTTTTCAGATGGGCCGCCCTGCTGACCTCTCTGTGGGCCACCCTGGCCGTTCATTCCACCTGGCATGCCATTTTGCATTTGCTGTATTGGTGGCATGCCTCCAGGATTATTATTCGCTGCGAGTTTAGTATAGACCAGACATCCAGCTGAAGTTACCACCACCCCCGCTAACACGCCAGCCACCACCAACCCAGCCTTGTCCTTACCGTTAGATTTATGATCGGTTGATTCATTTTCCATTTGAAAACGCTCCTTATTTAGTTGTTTACCACCCTATTATTCCGGCGTATCCTGAATAAAACCTGAAAATTTCACAAATTATTTTTTCAGGTTCATTTCAAGTTACCGACGCAAAATGGTATTATAAATAAATAAGGAGAATCACATGAGAGTACTTTATGTCGAAGATGCCGTCTTTCTCGCCGAAGCTGTCAAACATAATTTAGAAAAACAAGGTATCACTGTTGACCACGTTAATAATGGCGAGGACGGCCTCGAAAAAGCCGTAGACGAAATTTATGACTGTGTAGTGCTTGATATTATGTTGCCGAAACTTTCCGGCACCGACATTTTGAAGCGTATGCGTGAGAAGCAAATTCAAACTCCCGTCATCATGCTTTCTGCTCTTTCAGAAGTTGAAACTAAAATCAGTAATCTCGAGCACGGCGCTGACGATTATCTCGCCAAACCATTTAAAACTGCCGAATTGATTGCCCGTATTAAAGCCCTGGTACGTCGTCCAAAGAACATTAATATCAATACCATTTCTTATAGCGACCTCATTCTCGATAAAACTAATGCCACTCTGAATGGCGAGCAATTGACCGCCAAGGAAGTCGAAATTCTCAGTGAATTTATCAAATCTCCAGAACTTCTGATTAATAAAGAACATCTACTGGCCAAAATCTGGGGTGAAGACGGTTTCGGCGAAGATAACTACATTGAGTCTTATATCTCTCGAATTCGTAAACTACTCAAAAAAATCAAGAGTAAAACTAATATTGTCACCATGCGCGGGCTTGGCTACAAATTAACCGATAAGTAATATAATAGACTTATGTTTCAAAAACTTCGTAAGCGCATCATTATTATCACCATGGCCGTCACCACGACGGTCTTGGTTTTATCTAGTATTCTTATTCTAGTCTTTTCTACCGCTTCGCGTCCTGCACCCGGGCCTCATCACGAGCCAGAATTCCAAAATAATTCCTCCGAGCATCATTTCGACGACGAAGAGCTACGCAATTTCATCCAATCTGATCGCGCCGAAGGTCAGGGCCGCCTCGTAGCCTCGTTAATTGCTGTCGATATTATTGTCGAAACTACGGTCTTAATTATCATCGTCTATGCCTCAAAACGTATTGTCGAACCAGTAAAAAATTCCTATGAACGTCAAAAAATCTTCATCGCTAATGCCTCTCATGAACTAAAAACTCCACTTGCTGTCATTCAAGCCAACATGGAAGCACTCGAGGTAGACAAAGAAAATCAGCACTGGAAAGACAATATCGAAACCGAGATTAATCATGCAAATAAGCTAGTCTTAGATCTTTTGCAACTCGCCAAAATGGATACCGGCAGTATTATGAAAAGTACCACCGAACGCGTCAATCTCAATACTGAAATCAAAAAGCGCATCGAGATGTTCACCCCGAAATTCTCTGGCGAGATCCATTACATTAGCCTCCCCGGCTCTTTCATCCATCAATTACCTAAACAAGATATTCTTCAAATTCTTGATATTCTGCTCGATAATGCTATCAAATACGGTAAGCAAACTCTGGAAATTAACCTCACCAAAACATCTCTTTCTATTTCAAATGACGGCACCAAGATAAAAACCGAGGACCTCGAAAAAATCTTCGATCGTTTCTATCAAACGGACAAATCAAAGGAAGGCTCCGGCCTCGGTCTCGCCATCGCCAAAACTCTCTGTGAACAGAACGGATGGACTATCAAATGCAGTAATCAAAACAACCGCACTACTTTCACGGTTTATTTTAGCCCGAAAAACCGCACCTAGTTCCGGAACTATATTTTTCACCAGCGTGTACCTAACCCCCCCCATCGTCAATTTTGCGTTTTTGGCTAAATCTGGTATAATATAGGTGTATCGTATTTACGCCTATATTTTTTGGCGTGCACATTAACAAGGAGGGTGTTTATGTCAGAAAATTCTGAAATTGCCGTTTTGAAAGCCAATTACCGTGAGACTAATCGTAGTATTAAGGAGGCCGAAGCTAAACACGATTTAATTCGTGCCGAGTACGATGCTACTATTAAGCGTCACAGTGCCTTTTATGGGCCGATTGAGAGGCTTAGAATTCAGCTTGCCGCTGAAAATCTCAAATCTAAGCCGCATAGAAGCCTTATCGCGACACTGAATCGTGAACTTGATAGCCTACTCAAAGAGCAGGGTATTGTAAAATCGGAAATCGAAAATCTTATGCGAAAGAAAAATCGTGCTTTTAGTGAAATTCAAACTCAGAGAACTAAATTGAAAAAGTTAGATGAAAAAATTCGTTCCAAAAGCGGTGATTTAGAGCCATACAAAAAGCCGCGCAAATTTAAATTTTAGGAGGGGAATAAATAATGCCACAAAGATTTGTAGCCGATAAAAAACTAATCGCAAAAAACTGACTAATCACCCAACTTGAAATATTCTAAGAGCCGGAGTCTTCTTCGGTTCTTTTTTTAAAATGCATCAAATTGACTTTTAGTGAAGAAATGTCTATAATAAAATAACATTGATTTAAATGCAAATTTATTATTAAGCCATAAACATTATAGATAGTATGAATAAAAGAAAAAATATCAATAAGGAAAAAATTAAAATTTGCTTAGCCTGCTCTAGTGGTGGCCATTTAACTCAACTTTATCAACTAAAACCATACTGGCAAAAAAAAGAGCATTTCTGGGTGACCTTTAATAAAGAAGATGCCAATAGTTTATTAAAAAATGAAAAAATATATCATTGCTATTTTCCAACAAACAGAAATCTAAAAAATTTACTAAAAAACACATTACTAGCAATTAAAATTTTATTAAAAGAGAAGCCAGATATTATCCTTTCCACCGGTGCCGCCATAGCCGTTCCATTCTTCTATGTTGGGAAAATTCTAGGCACAAAAAATATATATATTGAAGTATTTGATAGAATAGATAAACCGACAGTTACTGGAAAACTAGTACAGCCAGTATGCGACAAGACGATAGTTCAATGGGAAGAAATGACAAAAGTTTATAAAAATTCCATTAATCTTGGCTGTATTTTTTAGGAGATTCATATGATATTCGTTACTGTTGGAACACACGAACAACAATTTAATAGATTAATCAGACACATCGATAACTTAAAGAAATCAAAAGATATTAAGGACGAAGTTTTTATTCAAACCGGATACTCTGACTATGTCCCAAAGTTTTGCAAATGGAAAAAAATTCTAACGAATGGCGAAATGATAGAGAAAATTATCTCATCTGATATAATAATAACTCATGGTGGTCCATCAAGCTTTATCCTACCAATACAATACAATAAAACACCGATTGTAGTCCCAAGGCTTAAAGAATTTAATGAACATGTAAACGATCATCAATTAGATTTTTGTAAAAAATACTATTCTTTATATAAAAACATTTTACTAATAGAGGACATAAATCTGATCAACTCAGATTTACTCAAGAAAGTTGCTTTAAAAAGTAAAAGTTTACAAAAAAGTAATACCAAAAACTTTTGTAAAAATCTAGAAGTAATTATTAATAGTAAAATAAAATGAAGCATAAAAAAACAAATCTACATGACTCTAAAATATTAGCGTTAGTTATAATAACGCTAATATTTGAACGCTTATATAATTTTTCTGAAATAAGTGGAAAGTTTTCTGGGTTTGTTGCAATCATCTGTTTTGCTATCGGATTAATAGTTACAATAAAACAGGAATCTGGAACACTTAAATTAGATTTTATTAAAGCTGGAATTCTAATCCCATACTATCCATCATTTGAGACGATAAGATATTTTTTGTTTTTCGGTCTTCCATCTTTATGGGGTAAATTTTATTTTAAAAATCAGTTGTATCTATATAAAATTATAGTCTTAGTATCATTATTATTTGTCGTCTATGAAAAAGTCAGTGGTTCACCACGAGTAGATGGATTCATGTATTCACCAACCATTTTTTCCTGCATTTTGCTTATTTCAATCTATGCAATATTAATGATAAAAGAAGTTTCTAAATTAAAGATATTTTACGTATTAGCGTCATTATATATGATTTTCGAAACAAAAAGCAGTTCAATCATACTAGTTGCAGTATTAATTATCTTATATAAAATATATATTTTAATAAAAAATAAAATTAAATTTCAAAACAAAATCAGCAGGAATCTCTCATATGCAATAATTTTCTCAATTGTAATCATATCTAGTATATTTATCACAAATAATGTTAAAAGCGTACTCTCAATAGTGGGGAGAGATAATCGAGAACAAAGTACAGAAACACGCATAGAATACATAAATGATTTCACGAACATATTAGTCAGCAATCCTAGAACTTTTCTTATTGGAAATGGCG
>JABCPJ020000021.1 GCA_013333135.2 Candidatus Saccharimonadota bacterium | reverse complement strand
TCCTTAGTTATATTGACTTTTATAACCATAAACGTATACATTTAGGTATAGGTTATAGAACTCCTACTGAAATGTTGCATAGGTTGTGAATGTTGTATGGATTAAACCTGAGTTGACCTCTCAAAGTGTTTTACTTGAGGATAAGAGTTGGGTCGCCAATTTTAGAAGTTGTCGTCGCACTTGCTTTTCTGAAGAAAAGTATTATCGTATATTGACAAATCAAAGTGTTTATGTTACTATACAATCAATTGAGCAATAGACTCAAGTCTAGCACTAAGAAGGTGAGTACATTGAAAAGTTTTTGAAGGAAAGATTAGAATCCTTTTATGTTATTACTCCCTTTTCGGTTTTTAGGCTTTAGTCTAAACTTTACATATGTTCAAAAAACTACTATTTACGGAGGTTTACACTATGAGTATTGAAACTGTAGGCAACATTTTAACAGAGACCAAGGAGGTGACTAATATGTCATATAATCCTATGATTAAGGAATGGGAGCTCTATTTTGAGAGGGTTAATGGTTATGACAACCGTACCGCCGTTGCGAAGGCATTTGCAAAATTTTGGGAAGACCCCGCAGCTGACAAACTTAAGATACCCGGAAAATGTATGCTGGGCGGAAGGGTGTTCGGGCGTAAAGGGTTCAACGATGGAGACGAGATTTTCACTTCGGATGTTGAATTGATGGAGAGAATTGAGCACGGTAATCACAATGGTATTCCACATGATCTAATGTGCGCCACAACTGTCTCCGGTAGTAAGTACTACTTCTATTCGGATGGGCATAATGCCTACATGTTCCTGATGTTAGGCGATTTGTTTAATACAGGAAAACTCAGCCAAGATCGCTATTACTATCTTAAGCGCGAGTTCCATAGTTCCAAACTTATCTAAAATCATTCCTATCTAAAAACAAATAGTCCCCGGCAACCAGTCGGGGCTTTTTGTTTGCATTCAAATAAATCTATATTATCTATTTGCATAGTGCGTAGTAGAATTACAACGATTACTTTTTAAATATTGAGCAATAAGGAAATAGCGGCATTAAAAATCTCTTGATTGTTTCGCTCAAGTGGAGAAACTATTTCGCCGCCCACGGCATCATCGCCAATCAAAAATTGAAAGAACTTTACGTCTCGATATTTGGCTAATGCAAGTAAAGCAGAGAGTTCCATGTCAACTCCGAGACAGCCACGCTCTTGCATTAATTTTACTTTACCGTAAGTTTCACGATAAACCGCGTCCGTGGTCCAGATTTTACCTTCTATTGCAGTTAAAATAGTTTTATCAAAAACTGATTTTGCCTTCTGCAGAAGCGACTTATCCACCTCAATTTCATCAGAATCTGGCAGATAGTGATAACTAGTCCCTTCTTCGCGATATGCAGCGGTGGGAAGAATAATCGTATTTTTTGCAATATTTTTGTCCAGTCGACCACAGGTGCCGAAAGCAACAAACTTTTTTATGCCACTAGCAATTAAAAGTTCCATATCACAGACACTTCCAGCCGAGCCAGTCGTGGGATAAACTAAGAGAATTTTTTCACCATCCATATTGAGGTAGCGGTAGGTATCAAAAATTCTGCCATAAGTGTTCCTGGCAGAAAAAGTTGCAAGATTTTTATTCATCAAAACATAATCATTCCAGATTTCATCATCGAAAATTAAGAGACATTTATCTGGTTTAGCATCGAGCTTAAGATTGCATGGACCGAAAACAGTTTCTGAAGATGAATCGTAGATTATCATACTCTTATTATATTGCAATAATCCGTAAAATACGTAGCTAAGTCTTATTATGATATAACTTCCTGTTCTTACTCCTTAAGGCGTTGCACTTGAGATGTTAACTCAGTGTTATGATTGACATTTAACCGTAAATGTTATATAATGCAACCAGATTCTGATATTCAGAGAGAAACCCATGTTTACTACTCTGGATAGGCCAGAGTAGTTCATTCAGAAAGAGGTGTTAATATGAAAAAGACTTTTCTAGTAACTATGTTGGCCGTAGTAGCTTTTGCTACGAATGTTTTTGCAACCGAAGCTGAAGCTGGTGTCTTAGGCTTGAAGCCTAGCGCTAACCAAGGCGTTACTCAATCTAGCGGCAATACTAATACTGCGAACACGGAAGTTCAAAGTATTCAGTATGATACCGCTAAGTATCAGTTCCCAGCCCAACAATTGAAGGCTGAGAATAAGACCTTTGATGCCACTGACTGGCATCTCTACCAGCGCTTCGATAATGGCCAGTTAATGTACTATCAGTGGGCCGAAGATACAGGAAATATCGTTGAGGAAGGTCGTTATAATTCTAGCGGCCAAGGTAGAAAATATGGCGTTGAAGGACTACGCTCATTGGAGCCCTTTTACGTTAATCCAGACAGTTGGGAAAGGGAAATTCCGGAATGTCCAGAAGTAGACGGTTATCGTGCAGTCTACCCAGACAAGATTGTAGTCTTTGAATCTAAGAGAACCGATCCATTTGGGATGCGTATTCAACTTCAAACTCCAGTCTTTTCTAACCCTGCCCTTACTTATAGTCAAGAGATGACTGTTATCCTTCCGGCAGATGTTGAAGCTGGCTTTACTAAGTGGGAGCTTTTCGAGCTGAAGCAGAGATATGAATTTCAGGCTAAGGCTAGAGCAGAAGGTAAGTTGCAACATGTCTATGAAATGGTTTTTTACTCTCAGAAGCGTGACGTTAGTAATGTGCGTCTCTACAGGGAAAATCAGAGTGAGGTACTCTTCATCTCTGCTGATCAGCTTGATAAGTTAAGACGGATGCTCCAGTTTACTTCCGCTAGGTCCTTTGGTGAAATACATAGGGAAATTAAAAGCTATGGATTTATTGAACCATACGAAGGACGTAGAATGCTCTACTAATACTTCTTTAAAACCACCCTATTCGGGTGGTTTTTTATTATTCCCAATGTGTTATACTATAAGCATTATGGGAGGCAAAATAATTAAAACTGTAAGATTTACTACAGTAATAATCGGATTTATTTTGTTATCATTATCATTCATCAACTCCAGTGTGTATGGCAATGGTGGTAAACATGAGGTTACTCATGGTAATGATGCGGGTGATCTTAAAAAATGTAAAGCCGGTGGCACTTGCTATACGAAGCGAAATGGCGAATATAGTGGTTTAGCCTGGTTCTATTATGATTTTGAGGTAAATGGTGTACCAAATGAAAAGAGAGATACTTTTACTTTTCGAGATCTCTTAAACAATAGAAAACCTGGGTTTCCGGTAGATAATTCTTTAATGCCAGGAGTGAATCCAAATACTAGAATGTCTTGTAAGGATTCTCGTGGTGTATTTATTTTTGGTTATCCGCTTTATCAAAAAACTGGGAATGGGTATCGTAGCACTGGCGGTATTATGTTCCCCCAGAAGTATTCTGAATTATTCAATGGTGGAGTATATCATAGAGGTACCCAAATTGATGGATTTGTTAATGACGATACAGCTCATATGGATTACAACGGTACATCTGTTGGCATACCATCTGCCGAATACGAAGCTCAATGGCAAACCCATGATGTTTCATGGTTCTGTAGCCGTCAGACTATTATTCCTATTAAAAAAGAAGACGATTCAGATAAAACCAAGCCGCCTATTACCGCTCAAACTACCTGTTCTCAGCTTTCAGGTAACTTTGGCGCCTACTACAAGGGAAATACCTCCGCAGACACTGGCGTAGTGAATCACTCCTACTCTGGTACTCTCGGCCATAATTCTTGGCAGAAGAACTTCCAAGGCAAAAATTACGTCTTTGCCAAGCCAGGAGAC
>JABCPJ020000020.1 GCA_013333135.2 Candidatus Saccharimonadota bacterium | reverse complement strand
TTTTGACTTTACGATAATTTCTTGTGCTTCTTCGAATCTTAAAATTGTTGTTTATTTTGCTCATTAAACTATACTCCACTATAATTTAATTTGTTATTTTGGCATCTTACGATACTTTTGCTATATTTTAGCACAGAATAATATGAAAAGGCAATGCTTATTTTGACTTGGTGAAGGAAAAAGCTCTGCTTATTATAAGCAGAGTGGAATAGTGCTGTTTGATATTTTAAGCAGAGCGGAATGATGAGAGTGGTTTTTAAGCTAAGCGGAATATTTAGAGGCGTTTGAGGTATTTGCGGACGGCAATGGAAGACGAGAGGAAGGCGATAAAAATACCAAGTAAGGTGAGGGCTAGGCCAATTAGAAAGATGCTTGGTGAATTTACGAAACTAGAAACTAGGGTGACGTCAATATCATAGCCACTGAGTTTTGGGGCGATGAGGCGGAAGAGGAAGAAACCGATAATGGTTGATAAGATACCGGCAAAGAAGCCAGACATGATCGCCTCAATGAGGAATGGGCCGCGAATAAAATGATTATCGGCACCGACTAATTTTTCCATGTAGATTTCTTCACTACGAGAGTAAATAGCCATGCGGATGGTATTGAAAATGACTAGAACAGAGATTACTAAGAGAATGAGCGAGATGGCGAGACCACCAGTTTTGGCAATGTTGGACCAAGAAGTGATGGTTTCGATGGCGGTGTCATTAGTGTCGTAGGTTGGTTCCTTCTTTGGGTCGAGATTTTCGTGGACTTCCGAATCGGTATTAACGATTTCCTTAATGGTATTAAGTTTATTTGTATCGTAGACTTTTATGCGAAGTGCGGAAGGCATAGAGGAAAGCATGAGTTCTTTCATGTCAGGATCATCGAGGGTAGAAAGGAGATTGTTTTCATTATTTTTCTTAGTTTCCTCAACGAATTTATTGAATTCTTCCTCGGTAGTAGTATAGGAAATTTGACGAATATTAGAGTCGGCGGAGAATTTTTTCTTGATTTTTTCAAGCGTAATAATTTCGGTATTAGGTTTAAAATAAATGGTAATATCGACTTTTTCGCGCATTTTATCGGCGGTAGAAGATAGTACTAAGCTAGCAGTGGCGGTAGCAAAAAGCAGTGTTAAAGTGAGAGTCATCACAAAAGTCGAAGTGATAGAAAGCCAAATATTACGACCATAGCCGATGATGCCGTATTTCATAATGCGAAAATTAGTACGAAGAAGATGTCCGCGACTATTTTTCTGCATGGTTTTGAGTTTTCTTAAGGTTTCATTTTTTTGTTTCATAGGCTTCCTTATTGAATTAAACGGTGATTGCGCGAGCGTTTATTCGAATCAGGACGAGGATTATTTCTGGTGTCGATTCCGCGATGAAGGTCAGTTTCTTGGCGGATGGTAGTTTCGCGGCGAGTGGCATCTTCGTAGGAATCGGTAGCTTCGCGACGAGTGGCGACCTCGCGGTGTGGGATATTCTCACGACGAGGAGTAGCTTCACGACGGAGTTCGGCTTCGGCGGTTTTATAAAGATAAGAGGTTGGGCGCATGTGGCCTGGTTGTGGTAAGTCGGAAATACCGTCGTTATCGGTGTCGAGACGATAAATACCGTGCTCTTTTTGGTCGGAAATAATCTTACCATCACGCATAGTGATGACGCGCTTCTTTAAGAGATTGACGATATTGGCATCGTGGGTGGTAACTAAAATAGTGGTACCGTAATTATTAATTTTCTGTAATAAATCAATAATTTCTTTAGAAGTCAAAACATCGAGGTTGCCAGTAGGCTCATCGGCAATGAGAATTTTTGGTTGACGAGCGACAGAACGCGCAATTGAGACACGTTGTCTTTCCCCACCAGAGAGGTCGGCTGGAAAACGGTTAGCCTTATCAGAGAGACCGACGAGGTCAAGTACTTTCGGTACGGTATTTTCAATTTCATGATTCGACATTCCGGCAATTTCGAGCGCGAAAGCGACGTTTTCAAAAACTGTACGCGATGGAAGCAGTTTATAATCCTGGAAAACTACACCAATACGACGACGGTAGTCTGGAATATGACGACGTTTAACATAATCAAGATCGATGCCACCGATGATAATTTTGCCGGAGTCTGGAGTGGCTTCCTTGGTAATCATCTTGAGTAAAGTAGACTTACCGGCACCGGATTTACCGACTAGAAAAACAAATTCATTGGCACTAATATGCAAGGAAATATCATCGAGAACAGCGCGGGTACCCTTACCGTAGCGCTTGGTGACATGATCGAACAATATCATACTCTTATATTACCATAAACGGGAAGAATTAAAAATGAAAAAGGCGGAGAGAGAGGGCGTTTAGTTGTTACTACCGACTAGGGACTCGAGATAGGCGTCGATAAAATTGTCGATTTTGCCGTCGAGAACGGAATCCACATCGGTTTCCTCGTATTTCGTGCGGGTATCTTTGACGAGTTTATAAGGTTGCATGACATAGTTACGAATTTGTTGGCCCCAGCTGGCGGATTCACCGGCACGTAGTTGATTAATGGATTCGGCTTGTTGATCTTGCTGCATTTTGAGCAGTTTACCACGAAGAATTTCCATGGCTTTTTCACGATTTTGGAGTTGTGAACGTTCGTTCTGAATTGCTACAACAGTATTAGTCGGTAAGTGAGTAATGCGAATGGCGGAATTGGTGGTATTGACGGACTGCCCACCGTGTCCACCGGCGTGATAAGTATCAATGCGAAGATCTTTTTCGTCAATTTTAAGATCATCTTCACTATCAAGAATCGGTAGAACTTCGACTAGCGAGAATGAGGTTTGGCGTAGATTGTCGGCATTAAACGGTGAAAGACGCACTAGGCGATGCACGCCATGTTCGGATTTGAGATGACCATACATTTCGGGGCCATAAACTTCGTAAACTGCGGTCTTAATACCAGCTTCTTCACCTGTACTACGTTCGATGAGTTCGACCTCGTAACCATGTTTTTCGAAAAATCTTAAATACATGCGCTCCAAGATGCCCGCCCAGTCCATAGCCTCGGTGCCACCAGCACCAGCGGTAATGCGAATAATGGCGTCTTTTTGATCGAGTGGATCGGTGAAGCGGAGAGATTTTTTGAGTTCAGCGTAAGTTTTCTCGTGAGCGGTAAGTTGAGCCTCGATTTCCTCAGCGAGATCTTCGGCGGAAAGTTCGATTAATTCGTGCAGATCGTTCGCTTGAGATTTAAGAATTTGCCAAGTGCTGAGTTCGCTTTCGAGTTTCTTGAGCTCAGTATTGACGGATTTAGCACGAGTAAGATCATTCCAGAGTTCAGGCTTAGCGGACTCTTCTTGAAGATGGGTGAGTCTGGCAAATTTTTTATCAAGATTTAGCTTGGCCCAGGTATCATCAATTCCCTCTTGCAAGAGAGTGAGGCGTTTTTCGAGGTTATTCATATAGATATTATAACTGATAAAGTGACAGGAGCCGAGGAAATGTGGTATAATAAAAACTATATTGGAGATTCGCCAAGTGGTAAGGCAGTGGGTTCTGGTCCCACCATTCGGGGGTTCGAATCCCTCATCTCCAGCCAAGTTGAAATTATAATTAAACTACTATAGGTCTATGGTAGTTTTTTATTTTATACTTTAATGTTTTTTTGGATTTACTTAATGTTTATGAAAATCTAGTTGTTTTTTACGATGCAGGCTTAGTTTTAAGATTTAAAAAGGCCGGCCAGGTGTATGATTATTCTAATCAGGTGCATGCTATTCTAAAAATTGATATAAATATAAAAATTGTGGTGATTTTGTCTAAACAAAAAATCCCTAAATCTTGCGATTTAGGGAGCATAATTTTTCTGTGGCGGGAGCGGCAGGAGGCGAACCTGCGAATGCTGGGACCAAAACCCAGTGCCTTACCGCTTGGCGACGATCCAATCTGTTATATTTTAGCACGAAAAATGATTTTTCACAATAAAATTGGTGTTAATGGAATGCTTTGGCTATGATTTGGATTCTAGAAAGTAGGTGGATAATTTCGAAATTAGATTTCGTAATAGTGTAGGGCGCAGTTTGGATATGGTTCTTCGATGATATTGTCGTAAAGGAATGAGTAAAAAAGTTGTTCAGCGGTGCCGCCACGCAAAACAAAGTCAATCAGGCGAAGAAAATCACCGTGAGAGACGATTAAGATCGTGGCATCTGGATCGTTATTTTTGAATAATTCATTTTTAACGAAATCTTCTGCGCGAAGATACATGGAATGAATACTCTCCATATTAAATCTTTCACTATTGAAGCGATCTTTCCAGCTAATGCTGTGTAATTTTTGACTATCCTTTCCTTCGAAAACACCAAAAGCCCGTTCGACAAGGCGTCGGTCATACTGAATGTGGCAGAGATGCTGGTGATTAATGTGGCTGGTTTTAGGATCGAGGTGTCCGGTGATGATTTGGGCGGTCTTGCTGGTACGCATCAGAGGCGAGGCATAACAGCGATCGAAGTGCACATCTTTTAATCGACGCTTAATTTTGAGGGCTTGTTTGACGCCAGTGGTGTTAAGATTGGTATCGAGCAAACCAGCACTGACACCTTGTTTATTTGCATCGGTTTCGCCGTGCCTTAGAGTATAAATTTTCATGCTAATTTGCGGCTCCGTAATTATTTAAAAAGTCTTTGAAGAAAGGTTGGTTTTCGTAGGTCTGATTATAGTCGAAATTACTTTCCGGTACTGGGAACGGGAGGTTAGCGTAGAGTGGCTGCCAGTAGCTGGAATTATTTGAAAGTGCTTTGGAAGTACGGGAAGAAAGTGGGTTTTTTAAGAGATTGTTTAGGCCAAGGCGCTTGGTGGCTTCGGAAAGGCCAGAGATGATCCCACCGTTATTTTCTTGATTAAACTGTTTAAGGTCTTCAATGAGAATTGGCGGAGAAGCCATGCGATGATGATAGGCGGTGCGTAGTTCCCCGACTTCGCCAACACATTCAAAAGGCTTCATGGTGTTATCGACGCCAAGTAGACCTTTGAAGGTATTGAAAAGCTCAGGTTTTTTGAAGAGATCTTCGTCGTTAAAAAGAGATTGGAGATACTGAGGTGGGACAAAGGGGCAGAAAAGTAGGTAGGAATTGGCGCATTTGGCGCATTTGCCACACCATTTGAGGGTAGAATTTTGATTCTTTTGCTTGTAATTAGCTTCATTACAGGAGCTGAAGCTATAGCCATACTCTTTCCAGCATTTTTGCACGAAAAGCTCAGCGATTTTTAGTTCGGTGTATTGGCGAATGATTGAGCCAACATGAAGTTCTGGCGAAAGATAGCGACGGATGTACTCGGTGAAAAAGCGTTCGGCATCCCAGGTTTTGGACCACTGATGGTTGACTGGGAGATCGCCGATCATAGCATGAGGTTCGGCACCTTCGTGGCCAATACTAGTAAGGACTACATTTTGATTATTCAAGATAGCCTGAATTAGGGCGAGAGCTTCGACGATGAAGGTAACTGGAACGTGGCCATTGAGGCCGTGGGATTTTTGAAGATGTGCAATATCAATCTCGCGGTAAACGATACTGGCGTTCATGTGGGTGAAAGAATCGCCTAGCGTATCGATGACGTGAGGATGTGAAAGGCTGGGGTCGCTAGTGACATACCAGGGTTCAAATGGGATGTTTTTTTCTTTAAGCAATTTCGCAACCAGCAGACTGTCTTTACCGCCAGATTGGAGGGCGAGATTACCTTGACCGCTATATTTTACAGCTGGTTTGGCTTGATAATTCGGGGTCGGTTGAAAGTGAGCTAAATGAGCACGAGTGAGTCGATTTTCAAAGGCGTATTGACTAAGGCCTTCTTGATAAACTGTGCTAAAAAATTGTGCTTGAAAAGCATCGATGGGTACATCGAGTTTAACTGCAGGGGTGGGATGGGTTTTATAATAGCTGGTACCAATTAAGATAAAAGCAAGAAACATTGCGCTGTCGAGTAGTTGGTCAAGGGCGGGATCGGCGGTGGGATTGAAGCGATATTTTTTATCGGTGTCGGATTTTTTAGCGAAATGAATTTTTTCGGTGAAGAAAATATTATCAATTCCCTGGTAGACAAAACTAGCGGTCAAAGAGGCGCGATCGAGATAGTAACTGACAAAGCGAAAAACTGGATTCCCAGAGGAAGGCTGATTGGTCGAATTAGAAAAACTAATAGCGTTTTCGTTCATTACATTAATTTTATCAAAAATGAGAGATTTTGGTAGATGGTTATGGTTATTTTAGACTTTTTACGAGGGCCTGGAACTGCTCGCCGCGGTCACTAAAATTCTTGAACATATCAAAACTGGCGGCGCCTGGACTCATTAAAACAATGGCTTCTTTCGGGCAATTTTTAGAAATTGGTAAACAGAGATCGTAGTTGCTCGCGACCAGTTCAGTTTGAGCTCCGGCAAGTTTTCTTGCGATATTGACGGCTTCTTCAAGAGTTTCGGCAAAGCAATATTTTTCTGGGTCTTCACCCGCGGCGAGTCGAGTTTTGGTTTCGCCGATGAGGATGATTTTCTTGAGATTTTTGGCGGAAAAGAAACGCTGTTTCATCTCGGTGAGATCAAGTCCGCGATCAAAGCCGCCGGCGATCAAGAAGGTAGGATAATTTTCAAAGGCAGCGATGGCGACATCGGCAGCTGGGAAAGCGGAAGAATAATTGTCGTCATAGTAACGCACGTGATTGAGTTCGCGAACGAATTGCAAGCGATGTGGTAAACCCTGGAATTTATAGAGTCCGTCGGCAATTTTTTGGTAGAGTTCGTGATTTTCTGGTAGAAAAAGCTTGTCATAAGAGACATTAAGTAGAGCAAGTACGGCCAAAATTGCAGCTTCGGCATTTTCGCGATTATGTTCGCCAGGAATTTGCAGTTGGTTAAGTAGAGTGTTTAATTCTTCGAGATGGGATTTGATGGGATAAGAGAATTTTTGGCCCTTGCTGAGTTCGCCGATAGTTTCGGAATAGAGATTGTTAGCATAATAGATGCAGGAATCTTCAGGAGTTTGATTTAACACGATATGAGATTTAGCATCGACATAGTCGTCAAAATCGGGATGACGATCAAGATGGTCAGGTTCGATACGTAAAACCACGGAAATGTGGGGAGATTTTTCGAGATCCCAGCACTGGAAGCTACTCATTTCGTAAACCACGATATCTTTTTCGGTGATTTGATCAAGTTCGAGGATGGCGGGGTTGCCGATGTTGCCAACCAGGTGGACATGTACGAATTTTTCGGAGAATTCACGCAGAATTGAGGCAATAATGGAGCAGGTAGTTCCCTTACCTTTGGTGCCAGTGACGCCAATAATTGGCGCTTTGACGTGCTCGAAGAAATAATTAGTAATGGTGGTCCAATTATCGATGAGATGAGGCGATTTTTGCTTGGCGATGTAGTATGGGTGGACAGAAGGACTGCGAAAAACTAGGTCAAAATTTTCTAGATCAAAAGAATCTAGATCTTCATCGTTGAATTTCTCGAAAAAGGTAATTTCGTCCTGCTTAAAATATTCCGCGACGGCATTACCTTCCACCCCTTTACCTAAAACTGCAATTTTCATAAGTCTATTATAGCACTCTGGCAAAATTTAGTTTTAACTAGAAAACCAGGCAATTGGCTAGCTGATTAATGATTTGCTTTTCGACGGAGCCGACGGCAACCATGGCATGGATGCCAGAGCCGGCAAATTCGCGGGCCAGTTCGACGATTAGAGGTTTATTTAATTGCTTAATAATATTAGGGAAATTGTCATAAAAATCAACTTTTTCCGTCATAAAATAATCGTCGGTATAGTAATCGGAAATTTGGCTGACGGTCTGAACTCCCATTTGATAGCGACCGAGAGCGTAAGTCTTCACGGCTTCAATATCAGCATCGGAAATATCGCCGTTTAGAGCCTTAAGCATTTCAAGTTGGATGAGTGTGAAGAGTTCTTCGGAAGTTTCAAGATTAACTTCACCATCGAAGTCCCAGGAAGAATAATGATTGGTACTATTAATTCCACTGCCCATACCATAGACTAAGCCACGACGGCGGGCTTGGCCGAAAATACGACTGCTCATAGTGCCATTTAGTAGGTGGTTGAGAGCGCCCATGGCCTGAGTTTCTTCGGTGGAGAGGCGTCTCGGAGTAATCATGGAAAAACCAAAGGTAATATTACTGGCGTCTTTTCGCTTAATTAGGACGGCGTTAGAAGAGTGTAACTCATCTACGGGAATTTCGAAGCGTTCGCCGGGATTTAATTCCCAACTCTCGAGGTTGCGAATAATTTCTTTTTTACGATGTTTGGTCTGACCAGCGATAATAAATCGCATATTGTTCGCGGTGTGAGTGCGGCGGTAATGCTCATTAATGTCGTCAAGCGTGATGTTATTAATAGTGGAAAGACGTTCGCGTAAATTCAGAACATTTTCGCCAATGGCTTTTTGGAGACGTGGCCAAAGTAGGCGGCCATAATCATTCATGTAGCCGGTGAGTTCGGCACGAACGTTGCCTTTTTCACTCTTTAGTTCTGCATCGTTAAATTTGGGTGAAGTAATAGCGATGCGCTTGAGATCTAGAATACGATCCCATTCGAAATCCGCACATTCGGTTTCGTAACAAACAGAATAGTCGGAAGTCCAGGCGTTATGATAGGCGCCGTTTTTGGTAAATTCCGCCTCGTAAGTGGATTCATCAGGGTATTTAGCGTTAGCGCCAAAACTGAGATGCTCAACAATGTGGGCAATCTCGTAAAGTTCGGGACTTTTGGCGAAGCGCATACCGCCACGAAATTGGACTTTCATGTTCATGACGGAAGCACCCGGTACGTCAATCAAAAGACCTTTGGCACCATTCTTTAATTCGATTTCTTCAATGGAATGTTTCATGTTTAACGGCGGCCGTGCTTTTTGTTTTGACGTTTAGCTTTTTTCTGTTTTTTGGCTTTATTGCGCTTTTCGCTGAGGCTAGCGGATTTGGTTGGTTTTTGGGAGAATTCGCTATCGAGGTTCTTTTCACCAGCTTCGATAGTATTAACGCCGCGGTTGGTGGCAGATTCGGCCATCTTGGTGAGCTCAGTGTCGTATTCTTCCCCGTCAATCGTGTCGGTGGCGACCGCTTCTTGTGGGGTGATAGAAAGGAGGATCTTTAAGACTTCTTCGCGGAGGTTCTTTTGGAGACCTTCGAAAAGTTTTTGAGATTCGGTGCGGTATTCAACTAGTGGGTCACGCTGACCGATCGAGCGCCAGTGGATACCTTCACGGAGGTACTGCATGTTTTCTAGGTGCTGCATCCAGAGAGCGTCGAGAACCTTGAGATAAACTTCGCGTTCAATTTTGCGCATGACGTCGGCGCCAAATTCAAGTTCCTTGGTGGCGTAAGCTTCTTTAACGGCAAGAGTGGCAAGCTTGGCGCGCTCTTCTTCTTTACGCTTGAAACCGATTTCGATAATAAGGTCACGATCAAGATCGAAAACAGATTGGAATTCTTTGATGAAGTTACGATTTACGCGGATGCTTTCGGCGGTCAAATCAGCCACAGCTTCCTTGATGAGGCGATTAATTTCGTCAGAAATATTTGCCCCCTCGAGAATCTTGCGACGCATGAGATAAACGATGCGACGGTGGCGGTTGATGACGTTATCATACTGCACCACGTTTTTACGGGAATCGAAATTGAATCCTTCGATACGTTTCTGAGCCGCTTCGAGCATCTTGGTGACGCTGCGGTTTTGGATTGGGGTATCTTCATCGATACCGATACGGTTGAGCATTGCGCCAATCTGGTTACCTTGGAAAATGCGCATAAGATCATCTTCGCAAGAGACAAAGAATTGAGTGATACCTGGATCGCCTTGACGACCACCACGGCCGCGGAGCTGATTATCGACGCGACGACTATCGTGACGTTCGGAACCGATGACTACGAGACCACCAAGTTCTTTGACTTCGTCGGTGAGTTTGATATCGGTACCACGACCAGCCATGTTGGTAGCGAGAGTAATAGCGCCTTTTTGGCCAGCTTTTTCCACGATGGCAGCTTCACGCTCATTATTCTTCGCATTAAGTAGTTCATAAGAGAGTCCGGCTTCGTCGAGATATTTAGCGATTAATTCGTTCTTCACGATACTGGCGGAACCAATCAAAACGGGCTGACCTTTTTCGTGGAATTTCTTTACTTCTTCGACGATTGCGCGAAGTTTACCGGCTTCGGTGCGGAAAATTAGATCGTCTTTATCGATACGGATAATTGGACGGTTAGGTGGAATCTGAATTACGTCGAGCGCATAGATTTGCTGGAATTCTTCAGCTTCGGTGAAGGCGGTACCAGTCATACCGGAGAGCTTATTATAGAGACGGAAGAAATTCTGGAAAGAAATGGTGGCTAGAGTCATAGATTCTTCTTTAACTACGACGCTTTCCTTAGCTTCGATAGCCTGGTGGAGACCTTCGCTGTAGCGACGACCTTGCATGAGACGACCGGTGTTTTCATCAACGATAATAACTTCGCCGGAATTGGTGACGACGTAGTCGCGGTCACGCTGGAAAACTACCTGAGCGCGTAAAGCTTGATCCATATGATAGACTAAGCGGGTATTGTCGGCAGAATATAGATTGTCAATACCGAGCATGCGCTGGACTTTTTCGATACCGGCATCGGTGAGTGAAACGGAACGGTGTTTTTCGTCGAGTACATAATCGTCTGGACCGAGGTGAGAGGCGATTTTAGCGAATTGATAATAAGAATCTGGATTATCGCCAGCAGGGGCGGAAATAATTAGCGGGGTTCTGGCTTCATCAATAAGAATTGAGTCAACCTCATCGACGATGGCAAAATTAAGTTCACGTTGGCGGAGAAAATCAACTTCGTTGACCATGTTATCACGGAGGTAGTCGAAGCCGAATTCATTATTCGTACCGTAAGTCACATCAGCTTGATAAGCTTGTTTTCTAGTGCAAGGTTTCAAGTGCTGCATACGCTCATCGGTGTGCTCTTCGTTGATATATTCTGGGTCATAAAGGAAGCTTGCATCAGCAATAATTACACCTACACTCATGCCAAGGAAGTGGTAAACTGGAGCATTCCAACCGGCATCACGCTGTGCGAGGTAATCGTTCACGGTGACAACGTGGACACCACGACCAGTTAAGGCATTTAAGAAGGATGGTAAAAGGGCGACTAAAGTTTTACCTTCACCAGTTTTCATTTCAGCGACATTACCTTCATGAAGGACGATGCCACCGATCATCTGGACATCATAGTGGCGCATACCGAGAACACGCTTGGTAGCTTCGCGAACTAAAGCGAAGGCGTCTGGAAGAATTTCACTTAAAATTTTGGTTTCGTTACGTTCAAGTTTTTCTGATTTAACAGAAGTTGACTGCTTTTTATTATCACTAACAGATTCAGCCTTTGTCTCAGATTTTTTGGCTGAAGCTTTTAGTTTGGCACGAGCGATATTGGCTTCGGCCTTCTTGTTAAGAGTGTCAAGACGTTCTTTTAGGACGTTGGTTTGAGCTTTGAGCTCATCATCAGACATGGCTTCGTATTTTGGTTCGAGACCATTAATCACCTTGACGATTTTGCGCATACGAGCGAGATTGCGCTTGGCTGGGTCACCAAAAACGCCCTGCAAAATACGGGTCGTGGTGGTTTTATCAGCTAATTTATCGGTTGGCTTGCGTTCTTTTTTAACTTTTGGAGCCTTAATTTTGGCTTCCTGAATTTTTTCAATTTTTTTCTGAGACATAAACAGTCGAAACCTCCAAATCGGAATAATATTATAGGGATATTTTATCATAAAAAATACATGTTTTTAAGAGAACATGTATTTTTAATTAAGTTTTAGTCCGGGATTTTCAGCCTAAAATTAGGAATTAGATTTTTTGCCAAAAATGCGGGAGAAGACGCCACGACGAAGGTGTGGGGTACTCTCAATTTTATAGCGACGAATTTGACCCATTAGCTTAGCCTCAATAATGTCGATACCGGCAAAGATATTAGAGCACTCATCTTTAGCGGCGATAACTTTACCACCTGGAATTTCCATGGCGGCAGAAATTTCGTATTTATTACCGTGAGTGCGTCCGACTTCGGTGACGACGATTTTAGCAACGATGTCTTTTTTGCTGCCGTGTGGCAAATATTTATCGAGTTTACCAATGCGTTTGACCGCGTATTTATGAAAACTATCTTCGATTTTGTAGTTGCTACCACTAATTTCAATTTTTTCGATCATAATTTCTCCTTATGGCTATTATAACATGTCTGTACCGAGGTATGGCTGCAAGACGGCTGGGACGCGAAGCTTACCACCTTCTTCGGCGAAGTTTTCGATAACCGCTACCATGGTGCGAGCGAGAGAGATGGCGGTGCCATTCAAGGTGTGAAGCACTTCGACGGTGCCATCCTTACGACGAACGCGAATATTAAGTCCGCGAGCTTGGAAGTCGGTGCAGTTCGAGCAGCTGGTGATTTCACGGTATTTTTGATCAACTGGAGACCAGTATTCAATGTCGTATTTTTTGGCAGCTGGTGCGCCAAGGTCACCGGCGGCGATATTAATAACATGATAGGGGATGCCGATTTCCTGCCAGATTTCCTCTTCGATGGCGCGAAGTTTTTCGTGAATTTCCTTACTTTGCTCTGGAGTACAGAAGGCGTACATTTCGAGTTTGTTAAATTGGTGAACACGGAAGAGGCCACGGGTGTGCTTGCCGTAGGCACCAGCTTCCTTGCGGAAACAAGCGGAAAAACCAGCATAGAAAAGTGGGAGTTTATCTTCGTCGATAATTTCGTCCATATGATAGCCGGTGATTGGCATTTCGGCGGTGGCAATAAGGGCGAGGTCTTCCCCTTCGATGTAATATTCGTCGCTTTGTTCAGAGCTACGTGGAGCGAAGCCAGTACCTTCGAGCACGCGAGAATTGACTAAATCAGGCACATCCATGAGAGTGAAGCCATGTTCGACGATTTTTTTGATGCCGAATTGAATTAGGGCATTTTCGAGCAGGGCTAAGCCGCCTTTGACATAGTAGAATTTTGCACCAGCAACCTTGGCACCACGTTCGAAATCTACCCAATCACGAGAGACGGCGTAATCGAGATGATCGACGCCGGTAGTCTTGCATTCGCCCCATTTTTTGACTTCTACGCTGGCCGATTCGTCACCGAGTGGCACGTCGTCAAAAATCACATTAGGGACGGTTTTAAGTTTAGTGTTTAATTCTTTTTCAAAATTAGAAAGATCGGCTTCGAGAGTGCTGAGTTTTTCTTTGATTTCCTTACCTTTGGCGATTAGCTCGTCGCTAGGTTTGCCATTTTTCATTTTGGCGGTATTATCATTGCGCTCTTTGCGCAAGGCTTCAACTTGTTGAAGGAGAGTCTTTCTTTGGTCATCCAAGGCGAGAATTTCATCAAGATTGACGTTTTTGTACATTTTTTCTTTGATGGAATGTTCGACGAGCTCTTTGTTGTTGCGGATGAAATTAATGTCCAACATTTTTACCTCTTTTCTTTAATAATTTTAGTTAACGATTTTGAATTCTGAATTATGCGTGAGTGGAAGATTCGGAGGAATCTTCGGAGATGGCTGAATCTTTGGAAATAGCGGAATCTTCGGAAGTCTGTGATTCTTCGGATTCGGATGATTCTTCAGAAGTATTTTCAGAATTGGCGCGGCGCTTAATGATTGGGAATGGGACGGCCTCGCGGCCGGAGACGCCTTCAAGTAGCCAGAAATTACGTTCGGAGTTGCCCCAACCACAGGCTGGTGGCATACCATACTCAAGCATTTCGACAAAATCTTGATCAAGCATTTGAGCTTCACTGTCGCCGCCATCGCGCATGGCTTGTTGTTCTTCGAAGCGAGCGAGCTGATCGAGTGGATCGTTTAACTCAGAGTAGCCGTTACCCATTTCGGTACCAGCAATAATCGGATGGAAACGTTCAGTGACTAGAGGATTTTCTGGAGAAATTTTCGCTAGAGGCGAGAGTGAGAGGGGTTCTTCGATTAACCAGAATGGTCCGCCAGATTTTTTACGAATTAGCTTCCAGAGGTTATCGATGAGGCGCGAATCGGCCTGCGCTGCAGTCACCTCGACGCCGTGAGACTTGAGGATTGCAGTGATTTTGGCGCAATCTGGATTGAAAACGTCGATATCAAACTCTTCGCGAAGTAGGTCGGCATATTTGATGCGTGGCCACTTATTAGAGAGGTCAATATCGAAACCATTAACCTGGAACTTGAGGGTACCCCAAGTTTTTTCAGCAACGTATTTAATCATTTCTTCATAAAAATCCATGCCGTCTTGATAATCTTTGTAAGCGGCATAGGATTCAAAGGCAATGTGTTCTGGTAGATGCTCATCATCGACGCCTTCATTGCGGAAGCGAGGTCCAATATCATAGACTTTTTCAAAACCAGCACCAAGAAGACGTTTCAAAGGTAATTCTTGAGAAATGCGAAGGTAAAAATCTTCACCGAGGGCGTCCATATGGGTGACAAAAGGCGTAGCATCGGCGCCACCGGTGGTATGTTCGAGAACCGGAGTATTTACCTCGATAAAACCGTGCATATTCATGAAATCACGGGTAGCTTGCCAGAATTTACTGCGGCGTACCATGCGTTCACGAACTTCGGGATTAACATTCATGTCGACATAGCGACGACGATAGCGTTCCTCTTTATTGGTAAAACCATCGCGACCTGGCATCGGACGAAGGGCTTTGGTGAGAAGCTTCACGTAATTAGTGAAGAGTGAAATTTCACCGGTTTGAGACCTACCGACTAGACCTTCAGCTTCGACAAAATCACCGGCATCGAGTAGTTTTAATTGTTTGGTACCGATAAAGCCTTCTGGGGTTTCGTCTTGCTTCATGAAAAGTTGAATTTCACCAAAATAATCACGAATCTTAACGAAGGCGAGCTTACCAAAACTACGAATGGCGACAATGCGACCCGCAATAATCACCTTTTTACCATTAAGTTCGTCAAAATTATCCAAAATTTCAGAAATCTTGGTGTTGCGATTAGAATGAGAAGGATAAGGATTGATACCCATTTCCTTTAAGGTGGTGAGTTTTTTAAGTCGTTCGTTGCGGTAGTCGTTTAATGTAGCCATAATTTTTCTTGTTGATTAGATTTTCATGATTTCGGCTTCTTTAGCCTTGAAGAGTTCGTCAATTTTAGCGCTGAAATCTTTGGTAAGATCGTCAATTTCTTTTTCGCTACGTTTCTTAATATCTTCGGAAAGATCTTCGATAGACTTGAGTTCTTTTCTAGCGTCGTCACGGATTTTACGGAGAGCTACCTTAGCTTCTTCGATTTTCTGTGAGGTGGTTTTGACAATTTCCTTACGGCGCTCTTCGGTGAGTGGTGGCACTGGGACACGAATTACGCGACCGTCGTCAGCTGGGTTGAGATTGAGAGTTTGATCAGCGCGAATTGCATTAGAGATACCGGCAATGGTGGATGGATCAAATGGAGTAATTAAAAGCATGGTGGCATCAGCAATGGTGACATTGGCTACTTGATTAAGTGGCATGTATTGACCGTAAGCTTCGACCTTGATACTGGAAAGCATGTCTGGATGAGCGCGACCAGTACGAACTTTTTTGAGTTCTTGTTGGAAGCGGTCGATGACGGCTTGAAATGCAATTTTATATTCGGTGTTATCAAACATAATTTTTCCTTATATACTTATCTATATTTTATCACATCAGAGAGAAAAATACCCCTGATTCGGGGTATTTAACTTTTAGAGTGAATTCTTGAATTCTTCGAGGCCGATAAGCTTGGTTTCGCCAGTCTTACGGTCGGTGATTTCGACTTGGTTATTTTCCAAGGTCTTTTCCGAAATTATGACGCGGTAAGGGATACCGAGAAGTTCAGAATCGGTAAGTTTTTCACCGATGCGCATATCGCGATCATCAAGCAAGAATTCTTTGCGGTGAGCATCATGAAGTTCGACAGTGATCTTAGCGGCTTCATCGCCAAGACCAATCAAGTAGTACTTGAAAGGTGCGATGTTTTCTGGCCAGACCAGACCTTTTTCATCAGCAAACTTTTCAGCAATTACACCCATAACGCGGGAAACACCGATACCATAGCTACCCATGAAGACGGTTTTCTTTTCGCCATCCTTATCGTCGTATTTGAGGCCGATTGGATCGGAGAATTTATAGCTAAGAGTGAAAATATTACCAACTTCGGCAGCGGCGGTAGAATGAAGGTCTTCTTTCTTAACACCGAGGTCGTTTAATACTTCATCGATTACGACTTCTTCGTTCAAGACAATAGACTTATCATCGTTGAAATAAATAACGTCTTCACCAACTGGAGTGATAGTCTGGAATTCGTGACTATACTTAGAGAAAGCACCACCAGAAGCGTAAGTTTCGTAGGTGCAATCACCAAGACCGAGACGGACATAGATGCGCTTGTAAGCCTCTTCGACTTCGTGGTAGAACTTCTCGTGAGATTCTTTATCGGTCGAGAAGCTGTAAAGATCTTTCATAAGGAACTCGCGAGTACGCAGAATACCAGATTTGGCACGAAGTTCGTTTCGGAACTTGGTCTGGAATTGGTAAACGTAGACTGGGAGGTCCTTGTAAGAAGAAATGTATTTGGTCATTAAATTGGTGAGTGGCTCTTCGTGAGTAGGAGCGAGGCCCAATTCGCCGCCGGCATTAAGTTTAGTTTTAAACCAGACATCGATTACATCATCGCGCCAGCGATCAGTTTTGACCCAGGATTCGGGGTTCTGAAGCGCAGTCATTTGCATCTCCTGACAACCGATAGCATCGAGTTCGTCACGGATGATGTCTTGAATTTTGTTTAATGTGATCAATCCGAGTGGTAGGAAGTCATAAACACCAGCCATTTCCTTGTAAATGTAGCCAGCGCGGATGAGAAGTTCAGCGTTGCGGCTGGTTTCTTCTTTTCCTACTTCACGGAAGGTCTTGATAAATGATTGACTTAACTTCATCCTTTACCTTTCCTGTTTAAAATAATAATATTCTAATTGTATCACAGAAAAATGAAAATAACAGAGATAAGTTGACATTTTTTGGGGCTTCGTGTATTTTTTAATGAAGTAATTATATTAAAAGAAAGATTGTATTTTTTATTCCTATGAAAAAAACAGTAAGTTTAACTCAAGATGGTAAGAAAAATCTTGAGAATGAGTTGAAAAGTCTGATTAAAATGCGTCCAGCAATCGCCGATCGTTTGGCGACTGCCCGTTCTTTTGGCGATTTGAAGGAAAATCAAGAATATTCGGATGCGCGTGCGGAACAACGCCAAGTAGAAGGACGTATTTTGGAGATTCAAGACATCTTGAAAAATGCTGAAATTATCAAGGCGGCGAAGGGCGGTAAAATCGCGGTAGGTTCGACGGTAAAAATCAAGATGCTTGGCAAAGAGCATACTTATTCAATCGTGGGTGCCGTAGAAGCCGACCCATTAAATGGTCGTATTTCAGATATTTCACCAATTGGTAAAGCTTTAATTGGTAAAAAAGAGGGTGACGAATATACCTTACCAAATGGCAATAAGGGTGAAATTCTCGAAGTTGCTTAAAATTGGATAGATTAAAAAATGAGGCCGAGTAGCCTCTTTTTTAATATATTTATTTAATTAAGGCTAGTACTAGGCCATAAATAGAAAATAAAAAGCAATGGTGTTTTTCAACACATGTAGTATAATTCCGGCATAGATAGTACCTGTGGTTTCGCGCATCAAACAGGCGACCACGCTGAGGGCGAAGACATCGACGCCGACGTTCCATTGACCATGAAGAAATCCGAAGAGGATGGAAACGATCAAAATCGAAGTTATTAGAGAATGTTTTTTGCGAAGTTTGCCATAGATAAGCCCGCGGTAGATCGCTTCTTCAAGAATTGGTCCGACTACTACCAGCGCAATGGCCGCTAGAATTTTGCCGGATGGCGAAATTAGGGTGGAATAGAGCAAGGGTTGAGTTTCGGTGAGATCGAACCATGGGAAAACTGAGAAAAGTGCGGTAAGAATGGCGGAAAAAGCGAAATAACCGAAGAGGCCGGCAATGGCGAGGCCGATATCCGAGAAAGTGACTAAATCCTTAAATCCAAGCTCATTACAGGTGACGGGATCCTTAAGGGGTTTTATATGTTTTAAGGTAAAAAGTAGAAAGATAAAACTTAAGGAATAGACCAAGACGGAAAAAATTGTAGCAATGAGTGGTGTTTTTAGAGTGTCGGAACCAAGAATAATTAGCATTGGCACCCCGACGATGAACTGAGCGGCGTAAAAGGTGATGATGGCTAAGATCGGAAGATAGATTAAGTCTATGTTAGATTTTAATAATTTGACAATTTTGCTTGAAAATGAGGTTTTTGATGGCATATTAATGGAAGATACGAATTAAATCTAAAATCGTGACGAGAATAAACATGGCAAAGAGGAAGAGGAAGGTGGTGGCGATAATTTTCCCTTCCGCCTCGGTCGAGAGTTTCTTCTTGATTAATTTAGAGATGGTAATCATGGTCCAGCGGCCTCCATCGAGGGCTGGGATTGGCAGAACATTCATACAGGCGAGAGAGATGGAAATGATGGCGGTGAGGAAAAGTAGTTCGGTAAGTCCAGCACTGACGAAGCTTGGGAAAATGACTCCAATAATACCAACCGGGCCAGAGACGGATTCACCAGCTTTGGCGAGTTCTTGTTTGCCAGACTCTCTGGTTTCTTGGTTGCCGGTAATTTGCTTGACGATTCCAGAGAAAAGATTTCGAATCATGTCGTAGAGGCCACGGAAGGTTTCACCAGTAATCTGAGCGGTGGTACCAAGACCGATGAGCGGTGCATCGATTATGGAATAGTGAGCAAGGAATTGACCGTCCATACGCATGGAAATGCCAAGAGCTGGCGAATTATCTCCTGAATTTAAGGTGACTTCGTGTTCGCTAGTGTCCTTGGTGGCTGGATCGAAGGTGCGATAAATTACAGTTTGTCCAAGATGGGATTTGTTAAAATCTTGAACATCAAGGGTAGAGGTTAGCACTTTCCAGTTATCTTCATTCTTAGCTTTGGCGTCATGAATGATGGTATTAGCCTTTAGAGTACTACGACTAGCTGGAGAATCCTCGAGAATTTTATCAATATAGATTTTTGGCATAGTAAAATGTGCTTTTTCATTAATATTGAATTGATTATTCATGAATTGTGGCATGCCGGTGATGGCGAGAATGGTAAAAATTAAAATGCCATAAAGCCAGTTCATAGTAACGCCACCGAAAAGAATGGCAGTTTTTTGAAGATAATTCGTGGCGCCAAAAGTATGGGGCTTGGTTTCAGCGTCTGATTCCCCATCCATGGTACAAAAACCACCAAGTGGGAGGAGATTAATGCTAAATATTAAATAATCTTGTTTGTAAAGCGGGTCGTCCTTATATTCGTTGCTAGGAATGAAAAACCAGACGAACTTATCTTTTTTGGTTTTATCCTTACCTATGGCGAGAAGTTTTTGTAGACGTTTTTGGTTGACTTTGGTCTTGGATTCTTCTTTAAGGCTATCGTAGAATTTTTGAACTTCTTTGGCTGGAAGGTGCAACCAGGCGAGTTTGCGTGGCGGGAGGCCGATGCCGAATTCGTTAACTTTGACACCAGATTTTTTTGCCATAATGAAGTGGCCAAATTCGTGAATGACGACGAGTAATGTGAGGGCAATGAGGCCGATAAAAGCACCAAATAAAATATTCATATATCTATTTTAGCACAAGAAAAATAGAATAGGTTTTTCGCCTATTCTATTTTTTGGCTGAACAAATATTTTATTCAGTAACGCCGAGTTCGATGCGCTTGAATTGCTTGACGGTGATGTTTTCACCAGTTTTTGCAATCATTTCCTTGATGAATTCTGCGACGGTCTTAGAATCATCGAGGATGTAAGGTTGGAGCATCAAAACTTTGTCGGAGAAAGCTTTTTTGACTTGGCCAGAAAGGATTTGTTCCTTCATATTTTCTGGACCCTTGAAATTAGCTTCGAATTCTTCCATTTTTGCCTTCATAGTTTCGGCTGGAATATCTTCTTCGGAAACGTAAAGTGGAGCCATGGAAGCAACTTGCATAGCAAGTTTGTGAGCAAGATCTTTAAATTCATCGGTATTAGCGACGAAGGAAGTTTCACAGTTAACTTCGATGATAGCGCCGAGGCGGCCATCGTGAATGTAAGCGTCGACGATACCTTCGCGGGTTTCACGGTCACCACGTTTTTCAGCCTTGGTGAGGCCTTTTTCGCGCATAGCTTTGAGGGCTTTGTCGAAATCGCCATCGGCTTCGACAAGAGCTTTTTTAGCGTCGGTAAGACCTACACCAGATAATTCTTTGAGTTTTTTGATGTTTTCAATGGTAATTTCTGCCATTTTTATCTCCTTAATAGATGAAAATTAGTTTTTGGCGGATTTGATAGCTTCGACAAAGTAATCAAGAATGAGTTTTTCGGCCTTGGTAGAATCGTCGTTAGCTGGAATAACGATGTCGATATCGGTTGGATCGACATTAGTGTCACAGATAGCGATTACTGGGATGTGAAGAGTTTTAGCTTCCTTAATGGCATTCTTATCTTCGCAAGCATCGGTGACGATGATAGCGGCTGGCTGTTCGGTCATGTCTTTGATGCCACCGTAACGAGTATTAAGAACGGCAATTTCTTCCTGGAAGCGTTGAACTTCGAGCTTAGAATAGCGAGCTTCGAGTTCACCGGTCTTCATGCGGCGTTCGAGGTCTTTAACCTTTTTGATTTGGCGGTTAACGGTTTCGACGTTGGTAAGAGTACCACCGACCCAACGTTCGGTAACGTATGGCATGTCGACAGATTCAGCAGCTTCTTTGACGATGGCCTTGAGTTGCTTTTTGGTGCCAACGAAAAGAATTTTCTTGCCGTCTTTAGCGATTTTCTTGGTAAGAGCGAGGGCTTCTTCGAGGCCAGCTACGGTCTTTTCAAGATTAATAATGTGAGTGTCTTGGCGCTTGCTATGGATGTATGGGGCCATTTTTGGGTGCCAACGTGAGGTCTTGTGACCAAAGTGAGCTCCTGCTTCGAGGAGTTCTTTCATGTCGATAGTCTTGGACATGTTTTCCTTTCCCTTCACTTCATCTTGTCTTCAGGAAAACGGATGAAGCTGTTTCATTAAATTAATTACTTTTCTATCTTAACATAAGAGGTGGAATCTGTAAAGCTAATTCCCTATTGAAAAAACCGCGAGTATCTGATAAAATGGTGACTAATTATGAGTAAACAAGAATTGCATCCAAAAGATTATCGCTTTGTGGTTTTTGCTGATGACGCTGCGAACTTTTCTTTCTTGACTAAGTCTACCGCTAAGAGCGAAGAGACTATCAAGTGGACCGATGGAAATGAATATCCACTCGTGAAGGTTCAGATTTCTTCGGCTTCTCACCCATTCTTTACTGGTGAAGAGAAGATTATCGATACCGAAGGTCGCGTTGACCGCTTCAAGGCTCGCGCTATGAAGGCAGAAGCTTTGAAACAGGCTCTCGCTAACAAAGCTGCTAAGCAGATCAAAGAAGCTGAGAAAAAAGCAGAAAAAGCTGAAGCTTAAGTCTAAAATAAGGCCAAATGGCCTTATTTTTTTGTGAAAAGTGGAATTATATATTATAATGGAGAAGTTATGGATCTTTAGCTCAGTTGGCTAGAGCGTACGATTCACATTCGTAAGGTCACTGGTTCGAGCCCAGTAAGATCCACCAAAATATTTTTGAAATCCCGGGAAGGGATTTTTTGCTGTCTATACTTCAAGATTTTAGTTCAAAAATAAGATAGTTTTTTACGAGATTGGAATATGGGGTGGATTATTATATAATTAACCTAATATGGACGAAAAAATCAAAAGTTTAGAGTTGGAATTAACCCAGCTCAATCAATTCTTGGAAAATCCGAAGGCTTACCTCGAGAATGATTTTGCTGCAAAATCGAAGAGGAAGGCAGAGGTTGAATCAATTTTGGATTTAAAAAATGAAATTACCCGCGCCGAACAACAAATCAAGGAAGATGAAGCGATTGTTTCAGATCCTGAACTTGGCGAGATGGCAAAGCTTGAAATTCAAGAGCTTACCGAAAAAATTACGGATTTAACTAGGCAACTTGATGATAAGCTAATTCCACGTGATCCGGATGATGACAAGCCAGTGATTATGGAAATTCGAGCTGGGGCCGGTGGCGATGAGGCTTCGTTGTTTGCGGGCGAACTTTATCGTATGTATTTACGCTATGCAGAAAAACATGGTTTTAAAGTGGAACTGATGAATGAAAGCTTAAATGAAACCGGTGGTGTGAAAGAGGTGGTCTTTAAGATGGACGGAGACACGCCTTTCGGGACGATGAAATTTGAAGGTGGTGTACATCGCGTGCAACGTGTGCCAGTGACCGAGTCGCAGGGGCGCATTCATACTTCTACGGTGACGGTGGTGGCTTTGCCGGAGGTGGAGGAGTCGGAAATTGTGATTGATGAAAAAGATTTACGGATTGATATTTTTCACGCGGGTGGACATGGTGGTCAATCAGTGAACACGACTAACTCGGCTATTCGTATTACGCATTTGCCGACCGGAATTATGGTGGCAATGCAAGATGAGCGCTCTTTGCGCCAAAACAAGGAGCGTGCCATGATGGTGCTACGTACGCGTTTGAATGATATCCAGCGAGCAGAGGCGGCGAAAAATGCTTCGGCGGCACGTAAGAATTTGATTGGTACAGGTGATCGTTCAGAGAAAATTCGTACTTATAATTTCCCACAAGATCGTGTAACAGACCATCGCATTCATTATTCCAGATCAAATGTAAATGCAGTAATGGACGGTGATATTGACGATATTATCTCAGAATTGAAGAAGTGTGAGCTCGATGTAATTCGTACGGAAAACGGCATCGCGGAATAGAATTTTAAGGAGAAAATGGCAACCACGGTAAAAAGCTGGCTGGATGTTTCGAAGCAGATTATCAATCCGACTGAGGCGGAGATTATTTTGGCGGTCTCGATGGATGTGCAAGACCGCAGTTTTTTTGTAACTCACGGGGCGGATAAAATTTCTGATGAAGCGCGTAAGAAAGCTGATCAGATGGTGGCTTTGCGCGCGAACAAGGTGCCACTGGCCTATATTCTAGGGGTGAAATGGTTTATGGGGCGACCTTTTTTGGTGAATCAAAATGTTTTAATTCCCCGTCCAGAAACAGAACTGGCGGCGGAGCTGGCGGGAAAACTTTATTATCGTATCATTGATGGAAAATTTAATAGCGGAGAGCAGACAACTTCAAAAAAGCCGGTGACAATTGTAGATGTGGGAACGGGGTCGGGCTGCATTGGTCTTTCCGTAGCTTTGGAATGCGCAAATAGCCAGGTGATTGGCCTCGATATTTCGAAAGATGCTTTGACGGTGGCGCGAATTAACCGGGATAAATTAGGGGTAAAAAATATTAAATTTTACAAATCAGACCTTCTTTCGACGATTTTACGCTTGAAGATTCGCCCAGAGATTATTGTGGCAAATTTACCATACGTGGATGAATCTTGGGAGTGGCAATCGCCAGAATTGCAGTACGAACCAAAACTAGCGCTTTATGCGGATAAGGATGGCTTGGCGCAGATTTATCGTTTGCTCGATCAGATTAAGCGAAATTTCTTCAGCATTAAAAACCCGGAGGAGCTCTCGGAGACAGAAATTCAGGCGGAACTGGAAACTAATTATGTGATTATAGAATCAGATATGAGCCAGCAACAAAAAATTATTGAATATGCGGAAAAGTTGGGCTTTGAATTAGGCTTAAAGAAAGATTTAATTTTAGGATTTTTCTATCCGGTGGATAAGCTTAAATAATTTTTGGTGGAATTTTAGTTAAAATAAGAATTTTAATAATGCGTATTATGATAGATAAAAAATAACCCCGGAGGGTTATTTTTTGATTTTATTCTTCGTCGTCGTCGGACTTTTTGTTGGTGGTAACTTTGGCGCTATCGGCGTCATAAGCTTCAAGTTTAACATCGAGTTGAACGTATTTTTTGTCACGATAAACTTCGAGTTTGACCGTGTCGCCGACGGCATATTCACCGATTAAGCTACCAAGAGATCCGGCAGTGCCGATTTTGGTGCCATTAACGGCGGTAATAATGTCGCCGTCCTTAATGCCAGCCTTGTCGCCAGCACTACCCTTAATTACGGCGGAGGCATTGTTTGAGCCTTTGACATAGGCGCCAGCTGTGACATCAAGTTTCTTCTCTTTGGCAATAAGCGGGGTGATGGTTTGATAGCGGACACCTAATACGGCGCGTTCGAATTTGCCATCTTTGAGGACGCCGGCCATAATTCCCTTGACGCTATTGATAGGGATAGCGAAACCAACGTTATTTCCTTGGCTGGCATAGGCGGTATTAATGCCAATCACTTCACCGGCGGCATTGACGAGTGGTCCACCGGAATTACCACCATTGATTGCGGCATCGGTTTGGATCATATCGGAAAGGGTTTCATAGGTAGTGCGAGAAGAGTCAGAGGCGGTGAGGCTACGACCTTTACCAGAGATGATTCCGGAGGTCACGGAGTTTTGGTAGGTACCAAGCGCATTGCCGATAGCTACAACTTGCTGGCCGATGTTAGTGGTTTTGCTGTCACCAATTTTGATTGGAGTAAGATCTTTGACGTCTTTGATTTTAACAATCGCAAAGTCATTGATTGGATCAGTACCGATTAATTCAACGTCTTCATAGGTCGATCCATCATCGAGGATAACGCCAATTTTGGTAGCGTTAGCGACGACGTGCTTGTTGGTGGCGATATAACCATCGCTACTGAGAATAAAACCGGTACCAGCAGCCTGAGAGACTTGACCAGTAAAGAAAGAACCGGTGGTGCTAGTATTGGTGATAATTGAAACGACACTCTTTGAGACAGAATTGGCAATTTCAGAAATTGATCCTTCGGCAAAGGTAGCGGCATTATTGCTGGCCGAATTACTATTATGGAAAATTGAAGTAGTAGGACGGTTGTAAGCATAATAAAGCGCGGTGCCTGATAAGGCGACGGCTACGAGACTAGCAAAGGTAGCGAAGCGATTTTTACCAGGTTTAGCTTGAGATTTCTTTTCGTTTTTTGATTCCGTAAACTCTTCGGCTTTTACATTATCAGTAGAATCATTTTGGTCGGTGTTCTCTACTTCGTCTTTAGATTCAGCTTCTAATTCATCTTTAGATTCGGTTTCAGATTCAGATTTATCTTCGGTCTCAGATTCATCTTCGGTCTCGGAATCGGTTTCAGTTTCAACTTCAACTTCGGTTTCGTTTTTGGATCGTTCTGAAGCTTCGGAATGTTCTGAGGTGTCGGTAGTCTCTGACTCTTCGATTGAACTCACGGATGAATCAGTAGATTCGAGATCTTCTGATTCAGAGATGTTTTTTACTTCTTCTATATCGGTTGAGTCTTTTGGCTCAAAATTACTTTTATCTTCGTTCATTTTTTACCTCCTTAAACGTAAGATTAGACATTAAATAGCGGTTTACTAAACCACAGCACGATTATCAGGATGACGGAAATAGCAAAAATTGTAGGTACGAGAATATCTTTCTTTTCAATTTTTTGGTCATTTTGACTGGCGTTTTGATAAAGTAGGCCGGCGAGGAACGCTAAGATTGTCAGAATAATGGAGATTTGTGGAATGATTATCCCGAAGGCCTTGAAAGAATAGACGATGAGCCAAAATTCAGCTAGCCAGGAAATCTCGGCGAAAAGTAGACCAGAAATTAGAGTTATTAAGCCATATCCAGTATCCTCACTTTGTACTAAGACGTGACGTGCTACGGCAAAACCGAGGATAAAGTTTAACAGGACGGTGAGACCAGAGCTGCTGCTAGCCACCATCAGGGTAATGGCGGTGCTGCCGAAAAATACTGCGAGGAGAGCCTGAAGTTTGGTGGCGAAGTTAGAGGGCATTGGCTTGAGAACGATGAGCCAGAGTGAATAGAGGGCTGTTAATACGTAATGTAGTGGGCTTAAAATATTTCCGGCACAATAGGCAAGAAAAACGAAAGAAAAACCCATGATGAGGTCGACTAGGTTGGATTTTATATTAATAAATAGATAGCGTGGACGCACGGCGAACATACGCCATTTAGAGAGCAATACTAATACGCAGCCCGGGAGAAAACTTGCCGTGGCAAGGTTTAAGAAAATAGTGGCAATTGCAAGTACTAAATTGAGTAGCACATGTAAGATTGTACTCAGAATATTGCGGCCACGTCGGATGATTACATAATCTGCCATATAAATATTATACCTTATTGTTAAAATAAACGAATGTGATCGAAGGGATAAAGTCGCATGAGAACTGGTCCGATAATGCGACAATACGGAATAGTGCCAAGGCCATAACGAGAATCGTAGGAATGGGTGCCTTCACGATTATCTCCAACTACGAAAATTTCACCATCTGGTACTGTGATATCGACTTCACCAGAGGTATTGGCCTTTGGACCATCGGTAGCGGATTTTCTAGTAGTATCTGGATCGAAGCCATTAGGGTTCTGGTCGTTATAAACCGTAATTTTACCGTCTTTCACCACCACGCGTTCTCCTGGAAAAGCAATGACACGCTTAATGATGTATTGATCCTTAATAGTAGAGTCGACATTACAAGTGAGCTTACCACTGGACTCACCATTGAGAAAGACGATGATTTGTCCACGTTCTGGTACATATTCCTTACCCGATAGATGGCTCATACTGACTGCTAGGCGATTGACAATTAAGCGGTCATTTTCGCTTAGAGTGTAGTCCATGGAGTGCCCTACGACGTTATAGGAACGAAAAACGTAGGCGTTTAAAAACATCGTACCGATAATAACACAGGCGACAAAAACAATTAAATTAACAAAATCTTTAACGATTGGATATCTTTTGAAGAATGAAACTTTATTTTCCACTAATCTATTTTATCACGATTATGGTTCTTATTTTTGATAATAATCATGTAAAAATTGTTTTTTAAATTCAGCAAAAGTCTGATTCAAAATACTTTCACGAATTTGTTCGGTGAGGCGAATAATGAAACGTAAATTATGAGCAGTGGCAAGATTATAATATTGACGCTTGAGTTCTGGATCACCAGATTTCCAAAGCGCACGCAATTGTCCCCTGGTCCAACCAGCTCTACAAGTAGTACAGTCGCAGTGGGCATCAAGTAATTCATTGCTATCCTTAAACTTACGCAGATTAATATCGCCGTATTTGGTATAAATTTTACCGTGGCGAGCTTCGCGGGTCGGTGCGACACAGTCGAAAGTGTCGGCGCCCATTTCGGTACCAATCAAGATGTCATCAGGATGCGAGAGTCCCAGTAAGTGGCGAGGTTTATTTTCGGGTAATTCTTCATTGCACCAACGCAAAATTTCACCAAGATCTTCTTTGAGAAAGGCGCCACCAAGACCATAACCGTCAAAGGGCATTTTGCCAAATTTTTTGGCCGTACTGCGCCTTAAATCTTCCCAGCGACCACCCTGTAGAACTCCATAAAGGCTTTGACGGTAGCCGAGTGAGTCACGTAATTTAAAATGCTCGTCGAGACTACGTTTAGCCCAACGTTCGGTACGGGCGAGAGCCTCAACATTATATTCGTAGCTGTCGGCTAAGGAAGTAAGTTCATCAAAAGCCATGTGAATATCGGCGCCGATACGGCATTGGATCTGCATAGATTCTTCTGGGCCAATAAAATCCGGTTGACCATCGAAAGGGTCACGGAAATTAACCCCATCTTCAGTGACATGGGCGAGGCGTTCTTGGTGGGCGGTATTAACTACACCACGCTCGCGCTCCATAGAGACGACTTTGCCAAGGCCAGAACCGAGTGACATGACTTGGAAGCCACCAGAATCGGTGAGGGTCGGCCCATGCCAATTTGGCCAGTTGGCTAAACCGCCAGCTTCCGCAATTTCGTGTGATTTGCGACGAAGGTGGTAACCATTACTGAGCATGGCTTGAGCTTTGGTCTGATGAAGTTCTTCTGGTGAAAGAAAGCGAATGGCCCCGGTGGTGCCGACCGCCATAAAGGCTGGAGTCTTAATGTCGCCGTGTGGGGTATGAATAGTTCCGGCGCGGCCGAGCTTGCCTGGGATGCGTTGATTAATTTCGAAAGAAAAACCAGAAGTCGTCATGATTCCCTATTTTTCAGTCGCTTGGTCCGCGATTTTTGCGATTTCAACTTTATGGGCTGGAATGTATTTGCGGAGATTTTTTACGATTAAGATTTCGACTGGGGACAAGACGATTTCGATACCGATGCCTATAATGTAAGCGAAGATGGCTTGATTTAAGAAGTCGGAGAAAGCGAGAACGCCTAAAAATGCGACGGTTTCAAAAACAAGAGTGTCAAAGAAATGTGCGACGAAAGAGGAAGTAAGGGCGCGGACGATGAAAAGTTTTTGACCAGTCTTTTGCTTAATTTTTTCGAAGATGTAGTTGTTGGAAAACTGTGAAAATAGGTAGGCGGTAAGTGAGCCGATGATAATGCGTGGTGCAAAACCTAGGACATTGGCAATTGATTCTTGCATGCCTTCCGTACCAGCGAATGGTGGCAGGGCGATGACAATCCAGAAAGTGAGCGCAGCGATAATATTGACTAAGAGGCTGCCGAGAATGATGTGTTTGGCAGTCTTTTGTCCGTAAAATTCAATGATAATATCACCGAGAATGTAGGAAATTGGAAAGCTAATTACCCCTCCGTCGACTGGAATACCAAAGAGGTCCCAAAGCTTAGTCGCAGCTAAGTTGGAAATCAGAAGGATCCCAGCCGAAATCGCGGTGAAGTAAATTAAGAGATTGCGTTTTCTAACTTGCTTGTCCATCTTAGAAATTAAGTTCTACGGTTTCACCGTCTTTAGTTTTGATGGAGCCACGAACATTGGTGAGCTCGATAGCGGCAGAGGTTTCGTCGTAAGTTTTGCCGGTGGATTCGTAAGCCTTTTGGTTTAGTTCTTTGTCGGCAACAGTTTTAGCTTCAGCGGTGAAACGCATGAGGCCAAGTTCGTTGCTAAAGACGTAAATTTCGACCTTAGGATTTTTTTCGATTTGAGCGTAAACCTGTTTGTTAGATTTGGTGCCAATGTAGAGATGGCCGTCGAGAATGCCAGCAGCATCAAAAATGCGAAGATGTGGCTGATCGCCATCGGTAGTTGCAATATAAAACATTCCTTCAAGAAATGGTAAAACTTGTTCCATAGTAAATTTTTTCCTTTTTAAGTGCTTATTAATTATGTGAGATTTTAGATGACTAGTCAAGCAAATCGGAGAGATTTGATTTTCGAGGCTTAGCCTATCTCTAGATGATGCTTGGAGTTTTAATTATTTTTCATCATCAAGTGCAGCGCGAATATTGGCGGCTTCTTCGAAAAGAATTTTAATGCAGCCAGCGATAGGGATTGCCACAATACAACCAATCAAACCAAAAGCGTACATACCGATGGTGATGGAAACTAAAATCGCAAGTGGCGGAAGATTGAGTCCCTTACCCTGAATGCGTGGGCCGATGATGTTATTTTCAATTTGCTGATAGATGAGGTAGAAAATGAAGAAAGCGATCGCGGCGCCTGGGGCGTTAATGAAAAGTAGAGTGGTATTCAAGATACAGCCGATGACTGGGCCAAACATTGGAATGAGGAAGAAGAGGAAGGAAATGAGGCCGAGAGGTATGGCAAGAGTAACTGGAAGACCGAAGATAAGAGTGATAACAAAAACGCCGAGCATGGTCATGAGACCGTCAAGTAGGGCGATGAAGACTTGAGATGAAACGTAGGCGGCGACGACATTGCTCATGCGACTAGTGACGTGCTGCCAGACATTAGCGGTTTTTTTATCTTTTACGGCCATGACGCGCCAGAAGTCTTTTAGCATGGTTGGGCCATCAAGCATAAATAGAATAGTGAGCACGATGGTAAGAATGACACTGGTAATAATATTACTGATGGCACCGATACTGCCGACGGCGATATTGCTAATATTACCGAGCATGGTACTACTGAAGCTTTTGATACCGGAAGTTAAGCTGTCTTGGAGATTAGAAATGCCAAAGTAATTGCCAATACCATTAATGTCTAAATGGTCGATAACTTCCGAAATCTTAGCAGGTGCAGTAGCGAGAAAATTGGAAACTTGCTCGACAATAACCGGGCCAATCACACCCACGATAATGGCAAAAGCTAGTGCAATGGTAAAAACTGCTAATGCGGAAGAAAGTCCAGGGCGACTTTTACGTTTGTCGATTTTATCGATTTGTTTAGCTAGCGGATGAAGAGAGATTGCTAGAAAAGCGGAAATTCCGACGATGATTAGACCACCGGCAGCTTTAATAATGAAAAATCCGGCGGCGGCAAAAGCGATTAAGACTAGCCAGAAGCGGACAAATGTTTTTGTGTCGATATCAATTGTGTGTGACATATACTCCTTTGTTTGATTATATCATTGGTGTTTCAAGATATTGCCAGAAACTGGTTTGATTGGTGTCTAAAATACTAAAATTATGGGCTTTTAAGTCTTCGCGAATCTGGTCGGCCTTGGCGTAATCTTTATTTAGTTTAGCTTCGGCGCGCTCTTTAATAAGCGTTTGAATTTCGTTTGATGGCAGAATAAGACAATCGAAGAAACGAAGTCCGAATAATTCATCGACAAAACGCCAATCATCTAAACTTAATTCATTTTGATCAATTTCAGCAAAGACCTCAGCGGAGTTAAGGTTCTGATTAATGATGGCGATGAGTTTTTCTTGTAATTCCGTAGTTTGATAGTGATCTTGTTGAATCTTAGTAAGAAGAGCAGCTTGATTTTCGATGGTAGCAGTTTCCTGCAGGGTTTTCGCAAGGCGATTTAGCCAATGTAGGCGTCGATTTTTGGCAGCAGTGAGACCATCGAAGGTGAAATTTCGTTCGGATTGATAATGCCCTTGTAAAATCCAGAGCTTGAAGTCAAGTGGTGAGAAGCCGCGGTCTTTTAGATCTTGAATTGAATAAGTATTGCCAAGGGATTTGCTAATTTTTTGATTATCAATGGTGATGAAATTGGCGTGGAGCCAGTAATTAGCCATAGTTTTACCAAAAGCAGCTTCCGATTGGGCGATTTCATTGGTGTGATGAATCGGAATGTGATCGATGCCGCCGGCATGAATGTCGAGGGGCTCACCTAATTCAAAATGTGAGATGGTGGAGCATTCAAGATGCCAGCCTGGGTAGCCTTTTTTGCCTTGAAAATCCCACTGCATGGCATGATCTTCGCCAGGTTTAATAAATTTCCAGATAGCAAAATCAGAAATATTGCGTTTTTCGGAATTAAAATCGACGCGGGCGCCAGCACGTAGGTTATCTAGATCAAGTCTAGCAAAATCAGCATAGGTAGCAAATTTACTGGTATCAAAATAAATCCCATCGGAAGTTTCGTAGGTGTATCCACGCTCAATTAAGGTGTTAATCACTTCAAGATCTTCTTGAATGTAGTCGGTGGCGCGGCAGAACTTGGTAGGTGGTAATAAATTTAGAGCATTAAAATCTTTAATGAAAGCCGCTTCATAAAATTTGGCAATTTCCCAAACGGTTTTATTTTCACGTTTGGCGCCTTTTTCGAGTTTATCTTCCCCGTCGTCAGCATCAGATGCGAGGTGTCCGACATCAGTAATATTAATAATACGGTGAGGAGTTAAATGATTAATTTTGAGAGTGCGAACTAGGAGATCCCAGTAGATATAGCTAGCAAAATTCCCAATGTGTGCGAAACTGTAGACAGTAGGTCCACAGGTATAGATTTTGACGTTTTCTGGATTTTGAGGGATGAATTCTTCGATTTGGCGAGTTTTGGTGTTAAAAAGATGAATTTTAGTCATGATATTTCTCGATTAATTAGTTTCTTCGGATTTAAAAAGTAAATCATTACAACAGAAAACTAAATCACGCAGTACATCGTCGTAGGTGGTATCGTAAGTGCGGAAGCCAGCGGCAAAAGGATGACCGCCGCCACCAAAATAACCAGCGACCTTGTCGGCGATTGGCTTCGAGGTACGAATTTTGCCAGTGACTTTGCCGTCTGGATATGTTTTAATGGCCACGGCGACTTCGACGCCTTCGACCATCTTCATCTCTTCGAGGATGAGCGCGTTTGGATTATACTCATCAGAAAATTCTGTAATATCAGACCAAGGAATATGGATGGTGGAAAGCTTATCATCGAGGCTATATTCGATGCGCTTAATGAGGTCGGCCTTATAATCGAGAATACGTCGCGACTTTTTCATGTATTCTTTGCGATTTTCTTCTAGCTTATTGATGTCGGCGCCAAGTTCGGCAAGGTGGGCCGCGACGCGGAAAGTATCAGCGGTGACTCCAGCGGTGGTGAGGCCAAGAGTATCGGAAAGTAGACCTTGAAAAATATTTTCGGCGGCGGATTGATTGATTTTGATATTTTGATCAATGGCAATTTTGTAAATCAGATTAGTGCAAGATGGTAAATGTTCGATAATACTTTGATGTGGAAAATCTAAATCATCGTCAGTTTCATGATGGTCGATGACGAAAATTGGTTTAGTGTAGAGAATATTACGGATAACCAAATCGTCAAGTAGCTTGCTAAGAAGAATCGTAGCGGCCGTGTCGACAATAATATATCCATCCGCGTGGTAATCAAAATTTTGATCAATACGTTCCCAGCCAGAAAAATAACGGAGATATTTTGGTACATTGACCGGACAATAAAGTGAAACTTCTTTATCTTCAAGGAGAGCTTCGAGCGCTAAGCTGGAACCTAGCGAATCGCCGTCCGGATTTTCGGCTTGAATGACGCAGATTTTGCTTTTATTTTGGAGAAATTCTGAAAAATTTTGATACATTACTCTTTAATTTTATCATAGTCGGCGATTAGCTGGTTGGCGAAGTCGATAATCTCAGCTTTCTTGGTTGTGTATCCGACTGGTTTGCAGGCAAAAGATTCGGTATTTAAGAAATCTAAGGTATCTAGTTGATGGCGAATAGCGTGAATAAGTTTCGGAATGTTGATATCAAATTCAGCGATTTCGGATTTAGTGATGGTTTTTTCGAAGAATTCACCTGGCTCGCCTGGTTTGACGTTTTTATAACTTGGAAGAACGAAAAGTAAGCTCATGGATTCGACCGTGTAATTTTTATAAGTTGGCGAAGTGGTGACAAGATAGTAGTAGAAAAGTAACTGAATGGTATAGATGAAAAGTTTTTTGTTATTTTTCCAGGTGTCCTTTTCTTGCATACCAGTTGAAGTTTTGAAATCGTAGATGCGAATAGTTTTATTCTGTTCATCGATGGTAAGATGATCGATGGTGCCGGTGATAGGGACGCCCTCAAAGGAAAGTTTTTCATGACTAAAGGACACTTCGGCCTTGGCATGTTCGTCAAAGAGAATATCATGGAAATACGCGACACTTTGAAGCAATTCGGTCTTACCGATAGTGATAAGATCTTCTATTTCACGCTCTGAAAGATCAAGATTTTTGGCGGTTTCAATGTAATATTCAAGGGCCTGCTCGGCGGTGATTTTTTGGTTAGTAATCATTTCAAAACACTTGTGGATTAGATTCCCCTTCTCGATGTTCACCACATTTTCAATACTACGTGGTGCGCCAATTAAACGGTTGCGGTAGAAATTGAGTGGACCGTTATATTCAAGGTCTATGAAATTAGAAACATCAGTGGCAGAAAGCCAAATACTATCGGCTTTGGCGTGAAGGTATTTGAGTAAATCATCTTTTGGATCGAGATATTTGTCGAGCCAGGTAGATTTTAGATGTTGTAATTCGGTAATTTCAGAATCATCGGACGGGTGTTGGAAAATTTCAGGCGCTTCTAGTAATGGAGAGGTTTTAATAATTTTTTCCTCATTGATTTCCATCATCATACCAAGTGGCTTGGTAGCGCTCTGGTTGTGATTAATGGTGGCACTGGTCATGGTGAGAGATTTAGCAGCACGAGTCATGACCACAAAGAGGAGGCGTAGATTACATCCTTCACTTTCGGTAGCGCCATTGACAAAAGTCAGATTAAAAGGTGGTTTAATTCCCTGTGATCCACGGTTTTGATTCCAATGAGCATCCGAAAGATCAAGGAGAAAGACGTGTTTAAATTCAAGACCTTTAGATTTATGGGCGGAGATTAGAGTGACGGCGTTTTGATCATCGGAAAAAATTGCAGATTTTTGGATGGCAGTATTGGTGGCTTGATATTTATCAAGAAAATCGATGTAGTCGGCAAGCTTTGGATGATCAGCCTTGGTGAAATTGTAAAATTCCTCTTTTAAGGTGGCGAGATTTTGGTAAAAATCTACCATCTGGCGAACTTCTTTGGAGGTTAGTTGTTTGGCTAGGGTTTCCGGATTTTCATAGTCAAGATTTGGCACAAATGGTGAAATATAGAGCGATTTTTCGGAGGAGTCGGTAGACTCTGAGTTAGTTTCGAATGGATCGATGATGGCGGAATCAGGGTTGGAATCTGGCATCTCAGGAGACTCGGAGTTTACTTTTTGAGTTTCAAGATCAAGATAAACTGGTTTTAAATTGATGAGGAAATTTATCATATCTTCGACAGACGAAGTGAGAGATTTTTTGGCAAGTTCGGCGAGGAATTTAGCAAAATTTTGGACGGCGGGAAGTTTTTGGTAGCTGAGTAGATAATCGAGAAAATGACGATGATCGTGATATCCAGTGTGAACTAGTTGGACAAAATCAAGTGGGTTAAGTCCGAGATAGTCGGAGCTCATAATATCTGCAAGCAAATCGAGGGGGTCTTGTCCAGATGCAAGCTGATGAATGACGCGAAGTAGGTCATGAAGTTCTTTGATTTTGGTGTCTTCAAGAATATTTTCCTTTCGCTCATAAGTAACGTTGATATCGTCGTATTTACGAAGATATGGCAGAATCGCTTTTAAGACATCGTGTTTTCGAGCAATAATGGCAATATTTTTTTGCTCTTCCCCACTTTGAATAAGATTATGGATAGTTTCAGCGACCCACTGATACTCAGAAATGGTGTCACTGAAGTGATGACGAGAAATGCGAGTGTTTGGATGGTTGATTGGTTGAAGCGCCTGATCGTCACTAGTGATTTTTGATAATTCTGAGTTTCTGGCGGCATGAAGATCTTTAGTGAAGTCACCAGAAGTTTCACCCAGGCTGTTTAGGACGGACTCGGATTTAACGAAGCTATCGGGAATTTGATCAGCAATTTTACGCGACAAAGTAAGAATTTCACTGGTTGAACGATAATTTTCTTTAAGAATAATGATTTTGGCTTGGTAATGCTGGTAGAAATCGACGAGATTGGAAGAAAGTGCGCCTTGGAATTCGTAAATAGTCTGGTCGTCATCACCTACGGCCATAATTTCCGGCTTATCGTAGTCGGTAATAAGTTGAATTAAACGAACCTGAGCCGGATTGGAATCTTGAAACTCATCGAGCATGATATATTGAAACTGCTCGGCCATCATGGCTCTAAAATCTGGGTCAGTCTCTAGATGTTTAATAGCTTCAAGAATCATATCGGCGTAGTCAACTAAACGGCTGTCGGTGAGATAGGTCTGGTATGTTTGACAAAAATCTAGAATGGTGGAAAATTTAACAATGTCGTTAGTTTGTTTATAATAACAAACTCCACTAGCATTTAAAGTGAAATGTTTATCGGTAAATTTTTTTAGAGCTGCAATAGAAGGTTTATCTTTGGTGATTTCAGACTGATAAAGATCAAGCATCTGGCGATAGAGCTCGCTGGAAATATATGGTACGTTTGGTAAGATGTTTTGATCATGGGAAGAACTGACTTGACCTAATACGGTAAGAATCGGGAAATAGCGTTCCTTGCATTTACTTTCAAAATTGCCACTACTGGCTTTACCAATGGTGGTGGCGGCGAGAGCTTGGTTGAGATTTTCAATATCTTTTTGATTGGCTTCCTGAATGATTTTTAGGTCAGCGATGGAAAGATTAGCATTTTTAAGTTTATTGATTAATCCGGATACTTCACTAGCTTTATTAGCTCGCAACGGATTAGTAATAGGTAGCTCGTCAAGAAGTTGCTGGAAGAAGTTCTCGGCTTCGACGGGGCTAATATTTTTTTCGGATAAACGTTCAATTTCGGTGGCATAATTCTGGTAACGACCGATGATGGTTTTGCCGAAGGAGTGATAGGTCATGATGTTCAATTCGTCGGCGGAGTTGCCAATCACGGTGCGGAGACGATCGCGCATGTTGGTAGCGGCGGCGTCAGTAAAAGTGAGACAAAGGATGTTGCTTGGATTGGTTTGGGTGACGTTCAATATGTGAGCGACGCGCTGAGAAATAATTTGCGTCTTACCGGTACCTGGGCCAGCCAAAACCAGAAGTGGCCCGCCTAGATATTCAATGGCGGCTTGTTGTTCTTTATTTGGTCTCATCCTTGTTCTCCTTTTTGGCCTTTGGCGATAGATTACGTTTGGTTTGAATGGATTCTTTTAAGAAGATTATACCAGTAATTATCTGCCAAGTGGTAATAGGATAAACCGTGAGACGTTCGTAGATGGCGGCTACTTCAGTTAGATTATTGGAGATGGCGTATTGAAGAAGAAATGCAAAACTGATGCCAATAATTGAAAGCAGAATAGCGGTTAGGCGATAGATTTTATGATTTGGTTTTAGAAAGATTCCGGTGAGAAGCAGGGTAAGATTACCCATGAGGAATGATAATCTGGCTCCAATGCCATGTAAGGAGGCTTGGTTGGGGACACCGCCTTGAAAAAGCCCAACCAGGAGGCTACCAATGCTGAATAGTGTGGCCACCATCATTAAACTGCAGGCTAGTTTGGTGTTTCTATCTTTAAATTTTGGATATAGTAATAAGGCATAACTAATAGAAAAACCAAAAGCGGTGACGATGAAGCCCAGATTCATTACTATGGCAAGGGGTGAAAAATTGTTTGGTGCGCCATCGGCGATTTGCCCAGGATACACTCCCAGCGCACTGATGAATTGCTTAGAGTAGACATACCCTAGATCTTGATTGGTGCCAAGAGCTGCAATAAATTCGGTAATAAGGTAAATGGCGGCATTGAGAATAAATCCAATAGCGCCATATTTTACTAGGCGGCTACGCATTCGTCGATAAGTGATTGGAGTAGATTTAGTCTTTTTGGAATTGTTTGGGGGATAATTTTGCATATTTTCCTTTTGACTAGAGAGCTGTTATAAAAGCGAGAAATCCTAGAATAACACCAAAAGCATTTGGAATAATTAGAATGTAATCTTTTTTCGGCTCTTTAGTCCAGCCATAAATTACCCAAATTAGGCACGAGAAAGCGGCCATAGCTGGCTGCCAAGGTTGACCTTTGGATCCACTGATGTTTGCAATAATCTGTGGAATATAAGCAATGAAAACAAAGATACCAATAAAGGCTCCGATTGACCCCACAATAGTATTGATTTTATTTTTAATATTATTCGACTTCATAAAATAGCCTCCTTTTTTAAATTAAACATAAACGATAATAAAGGAACATTGTGAAAACTGTCAAGTGATTTAGATAAGTCCTCACTATTGATATGGAGTAAAGGTAGCTTTTCCGTCTTCATACTCACCAAGAAAAACTTGGCTAGGATGTGTAATCCCGTGTTTTTTAAGTTCTTGCTTTAGCCAGCTTTCATTTTTGCCGATGACTTCTAGAATATCAAATTGAATCTGACCATCGGTAATGATTGGAAATTTAGGGTTTTCTTCGCCCTTATGGATAATTAGTAGACTACCATTTTGTTCAATAATAGCACGTTTAACCTTTTCGGTAGAATAAACACCATTAGTGCGTAATTTAAAAGCAAGATCATGGGCGCTAAGATTAATTTTTCGGCAATTATCAATATTAATCTTGCCATTATCAACGAGGATTAATGCTTTTCCGTCAAGAATTTGTTTAACGCGTACGTTGTGAGTTTTGATCCATTTTAGAGAAAGCACCAAAAAACACCAGATAGCCAAGATGGTGATGAATTCTAAAATAGAAATATTATTATTGTAAATTACGCCGCCAATAATACCACCAAGTACATAATTTTGAATTTGATCACTGGCGGAAGTCGGTGCAAGATTTCCCTTACCGGTAATATTGATAATGATAATGAGAGCGAGAAAGCCGATGAGTAGTTTTATAGTGAGTAGTAAAAAATCGTTCATAGATTACCTTGATTATGTTTATTTCTATTTTATAGCATTATTTGCGCTCTAGTAAGACTAGTCATTCAAAATGGAACGAGTGAACGCTAAGCATTTATTAAAAAGATTTGACATATTTCGTTTACAATTGTAGACTTATTTTGAATATATTTTTATACTTCTGTAGACAATGAAGAGAAAAGAAAAATGAGCACAATAGAATTTAATACTTTTATCACAGATGCTGAATGGGAGGTCATGCGTGTAGTTTGGGCAAATGATCGAGTAACTAGTAAAAAAATCATTTCCGTATTGCAAGAAAAAATGGATTGGACACCGTCCACTATCAAAACGATCTTAGGTCGATTAGTTGAAAAAGGCGCACTAAATACAGAGCTAGAAGGTAGAAAGTTTATTTACACTACCAATATTGAAGAGAAAAAAGCCGTAAGGGATTATGCAGAAGATATTTTAAACCGTATTTGCAATAAGAAAGTCGGAAATGTAATAGGAGGCATCATTGAAGATCATGTTTTAAGCTTCGATGATATAGATCGACTAGAAAAAATATTAGAGATGAAAAAATCTTTCGCAGTAGAAGAAGTGGATTGCA
>JABCPJ020000019.1 GCA_013333135.2 Candidatus Saccharimonadota bacterium | reverse complement strand
TCTCCTATTTACGTTTGTTGTTATTCTTAAGTATGGATCTACCTATTTTTATTGGCAATACTTATTGCCTTTTTGTTGCAAAGGTCCTGGACCTTAACGTTTCTCTTGAATTTTTAGAAAAATATGTAATAATTAGCCTAATAGAGGACGCACCTCTATTCTTGGACCTCAAAAATCCAAGCCCCACCCTACAGAAATACCTAAAACGTATTTCTTGTACCTTAAAAAGGAGATAGTTATGAGTGAAATTAAAAGTATACTCAGTGCTCAAACAAGTCTTAAGGAGAAGACCTCTGGCAGCATCTCAAGTGCAGAACCTGTGGCTTACATTTCCACTGAACCCAAGGAAAAATATTACGTTATCGATACTAATATTATTATCGACAACCCCGATATTATTCCTACCAAACGCGGATTTAAGAAATTAGCTATTAAAAATATCGACCTGAAAAACTCATGCATCGTTGTACCTGACACTGTACTTCATGAATTAAAAAGCTTCCGCAACGAAGCTACCGAGCGCGGCTTTATCGCCGGTAAGGTGATTCACCGTATCGACGAGCTTCAGCAATCGGTTCTAGATAATCAGGACAAGCTCGGTTATGACGTTCGCATCAATATTGGCATCCAGATCGCCTTCAAAAACTGCAGCCGTGCTTTTATGGTTATTAAAAGTACTGAATCTGCCACTGTTACCTGGGATTTCGAGCCCGTCAACATGGATGAACAAATCTTCTTACAGACTCTAAGTTTAGCCTCCTGCTTAACAAACACTAGACGAGGAAGAGAGCAGGTCGATGCCTTAAACAGATTAGTTCGTTTAGTAACCAATGATAAGGAAATGCGTGTTTGCGCATTAGCACATAACATCAAGTCGCTACCTCTAATCACGGATCCAAAATTTAAGTTTACCGGCCGACGCAAATGTGTGATTCCACCAGACCTCTACAATACCTTCATGCAAAAAGGAGGTTTTATTACCTTAGAAGAATGGGAGGAACGGATGCCGAACGAGCCCACCTTAGTTCCCAACGAATTCATCGAGTTTAGCTGCGAAGCAGACTCAGATTATGATGAAATTGGCAACAGTAGAGGCAAATTCTGGAATATCGGACGCTTAGATGTAACTGGTGACGAGGATAAAATCGTCCACCTTAATAACCTCTTAAACGGCAAATTTAAACCATTTCTTGAAGCTATGACCCCCGGACAAGCTATGTATCTGGACTCTATCTATAATAAAGACATCAGACTAATTCTAGCTTCTGGTGTCCCAGGCAGCGGTAAGACATTTATCCCTGTCGTCGAAGGTATGTATCAAGTTCAAACAGGACGATATGATAGTATCCCGGTAATTGCGTCGATGAGTAATATAGCCGATGATGGAGTAGGAACACTGCCTGGCGGGTTAGAAGATAAGATGTCTATCAAATCCGGCAATATTATCAGTGCCTTAATCAGCTACCATAAGACCTTCCCAGATGACCCATGCAATCCCACAACTTTAGTTGAAGATACAGAGCAATCCCTCATGTATCAAGCCTATATCCATAAGAAGAATTGGATATTAGAGGATGACGAGGAGTACACCTCTTATAATGAGGAAAAAACTTACACCTACAGTAGTGGCAAAAAGCACAAGCAACAGAGTAAAAGATTCAGTAAAGATAAATATACCGAAAAAACTACCGCCGATTCTCAGCGCACCAAGCAACAGATTATCGAAAACAAGGCTATACTTTCATTTCAAAAATCATTTAGGTCAGAACCCCTTTTCTACATCAGAGGCAAAAACTATCGTAACGAATTTGTTATCGTTGATGAAGCCCAGAGCATGAACAATAAGGAGATTAAGACGATTGTAACTCGTATTGCTGAAGGCTCTAAGATAATTTTCACAGGCGATGAATCACAGTCTCATCCGAGCGCAAAACATGTTAATCAGTACAGTAACGGAATTCTATTTACTCGTCGTGCACTTAAAGGCATCTCTGGAGCAGCTCAAATCCCCATGGATAAACGAGATATTGTAAGAGATAAACTCATTTGCCAAATTCTAGAGAACATCGAAGCTAAAGACTCAGACGAATTTGACGATGACGACAATAACTATGTTACAGATTAACCTCTCTAATGCTTCCACTCAACCCAGCTATTTTCTTTAATTTTCGAAGCCGTCACCAACCGTGGCGGCTTTTTCTTGATTTAAAAATGAATTTTCTTCTCCCTGAAACTTTATGGCAGTTTTTTCGCCATAAAAATCCTACCAAAAGATTTGCTATAATATTTTCATGAAACTTATTGTCGGACTTGGAAATCCTGGAAATGAATATAACCTTACTCGCCATAATTTTGGTTTTTTGGCCTTAGATTTTTACTTTAAAACCCACGGGCTTGAATTTGAAAAATCCGAAAAATTTCGTGCCAAATGGCTAAAATCTGGCCAAGTAATTTTTATTGAACCACAAACTTATTACAACGATGTGGGTTCTAGTATTCAGGAATTTATGAACTATTATAAAATTTCACTTAGCGACCTCCTTATTCTTTGTGATGATTTTAATCTCGATTTTGGTACCCTGCGTTATCGCGAAAAGGGAACTGATGGTGGCAATAATGGTCTTAAATCCACTATCCGCGCGCTTTCTACCACTGATTTTAAGCGTCTCCGTCTCGGCACCGCCAATAATGCCATGCGCAAAAAGATGGGTGACGTTGATTTCGTGCTAGGACGATTCACTCCAGAAGAACGCGAAAAACTCCCAGAAATCCTCACGGATATCGCAAAACGCATTGACGATTTTATCCAAGAATAATTTTTATCACTTATTTTTCGTCGCCAAACTTTTCTGAATTCTACGCTGAATATTAAAGTTTATTTTCCAAAGCATCCGCCCGAACATTACGCGTTCCTCTCTGGTAAACCCCTCAAAAATCTCACTGATAAACTTTTTCTGTTCCATTTCGATATAGCTCGCCACAAATCTCCCTTCCCCGAAAAAATCTAATTGCAAATATCGACGATTCTGCGGATTTAACGCCTTCTTAATAAATTCACGTTGCTCTAAATGACTAATCGCCCGGCACAAACTGGTCTCACCGATTAGACTACACTCTAAAATTTCGTTCAGATTCCGCTCAATCTGATTATTCTTGAGATAGCTCATAATTTTTACTTCGGTTAGATTCAACTCAAAGCGTTTCGCCACCGCCATCGTATGTAAACGCCGCATCTTCTCCATCCGCGCAAAAATATTCATTGTATCAATCCAAGTAATCGTCTTCGGTAATTGAAATTTTTCTACACACATAACATCCACTCATTATTACCTAACGGTTTCACTAATCCTTTCATCTGAAGATTAAAAATTGTCACACTAAAATCTGAGACCGAAAAATCCTTCTTCTGCTGTATCTGTGCCAGGATTTCTTCTCCCATTTTTATACCTCTAAGCATCACTGAAACCATCAAAGCTTCATTCTCCGTACTGCACATTTCCTTAATCTGTTTTAAACTCTCCCTTGATTTACGAATTTTTAGCCCTAACTCATCCAATAATTCGTCCACCTCGGTAAAAGCTACCGCACCCCGTCCCAACAACCGATTACAGCCCAGGGAATTACTACGACTCACATCTCCCGGTACCGCATACACAATCACGCCCTGCTCCATGGCATGATGTGCCGTATTTAATGAACCAGATTTCACCCCACCTTCGACCACCACTACCAGATCAGCTAACCCCGCAATCAATCGATTACGCTTTAGAAAAGCCGAACGCATCCCTAACTGACTATTTAACATTCGCGACAACTTCTCATCTTTTGCCAAAATTTCTTGTGGTGGATATTCCGATAACACCATACCGCCCTGACTCACAATTTCCCGTGCCAAACCGGTATGTCGAGCCGGATAAATCTTGTCGATTGGCGTCCCTAACACCGCCACTGTCACCCCGCCCGCATCGAGTGCCGCCCGATGCGCTATCGAGTCAATCCCGTAAGCCAACCCACTCACGATAATCACTCCACGCCTCGCCAGTTCGTAAGCAATCTTATACGCCCATTCTTCACCGTATTTAGTGTATTTTCTAGACCCCACCACCGCCACGGTCTTCGGTCGCACATAAGCTTGACCCGATATCTTTTCTTGATTATTTTTCACCGCTTCAGATTCAATATTCACCATTTCACCAGGCGATTTTCCATAATAATACAATATTTTAGGCTTAAGCGCAATGAATTCTAATTTACGCAAAAACCCGTCTTCTAGAGGGGAAATAGATTTGACTTGCACAAAAACCTCCAATTTTGTACTTGATTTTAATATTTTTTACATTTTATGTATTGACTATTTTTATTTATAATGCTATAATACGAGTCAGTTAGGGGTTGGAGCCAGAAAAAGGCACGATCTCTAAACCGCACCTAAATAAATCATAATTTCTGTTACTAATATAACAGAAGTTGCGTGTTCTTAAAAGACTTTCGGCTTACAATTTTTCTTTTATCGGTTGTAAGTATAAGTATTACCTCCACTTGAAAGTCAATTTTTAAGAACATAGCAACCCCTATAACCGGCGGGCCCCAATAGAGTGAGGTGGGTCACGCTCCGGGGCTCTCCCGGAATCAATAGAGATGCGTTGTAGGGTCTAATAACCCCAAGTGATGCCCACCCTTACTTGGGGTTTTTTGATGCTTAATTTTTTAAGGTCTAAGTTAATCTCAAAAAACTAACCTATAAAACCCATCTGAGCCCAATCAGAAATCAGCCAAAAAATTCAACCAGAAAAAGACCACCTAAAAGGCGGTCCCTAAAGCATCTCCACGCAGTTTTTAAAACAAGATCCTTTAATAATCCCTTCGACCCCTGAAGCCCGTCGACCGCAGGGAATCGAAAAGAAAGTGTTATTGGTTCGCAACTGCTGTAAAGAGCAATGTATTTGAATAAGCACCTACTGGAATAGAGGTAGTGGCACTTGCACCGACCGTAATCGTCTTGGCACTACCAGAGGTAGCTGCCGAAGTAGTCTTAGCAAAAATCGTTGAAGCATCCACGGTGCCAGTTTGTTTCACTGGGTTAAAAGTGGTGCCATCAGCAGACCAGCCCCAGCCCGTACCAGAGATCGTCGAATTTGTCTGACTGATTGAAGGGATTTTGTCCGCTACACCAGAGGCAGCTGGTTGAGACAAATCCGTATCCGTCGTCTTGGAAGTGACATAGGTAGTATATCCCTTACCATTATTGGTCGAGACATTCACCGTGCCAGTCCCAGTATTGAACGCACCGGTAGGAGTAGGCGTAATATTAATATCAATTGAGTTTGGCGTAGTAATTGAAATTACAGGGTCAATCACAACGCTAATTGTTGTTGAGGCAGATTGTTGAACTGCCGATACTGGTGTTGGCAAATCAAACAGCATTGGTGATAACGCCGCACCAGATAAAACCATTAATGTTGTCGCAATTTTAATTTTTTTATGGTTTTTATTTTTTATTCTCACAGTATATTTCCTTTCTATACTGCCAGAAAACCTTCACACACCTAAACTTTAACATAAACATTTTGACTTAACAAGTCCTTTTTCCAAGATTTTTTGGCTTTTTTGCAAATTTTTCTAAAATTCATCTCTAATTTATCTCTATAAAAATTCGCCCAATTAAAAATCCGAAAAATTTTTTCTAGTTGACAAGCGTGATAATATATAAGTATATGTCTAAAAATCTCCTCATCGTCGAGTCTCCCGCCAAAGCCAAGACTATTGAAAAATATCTCGGTAATGATTTTAAGGTTCTTGCCTCGGTCGGCCATATTCGTAAAGATACCAAAGTTGATGTGCACGATAATTTCGCCGTGACTTACGAAATTGATCCAGACCATAAAAAAGTCATCGCTGAATTAAAAAAGGCCAGCAAAGACGCTGACACGATTTGGCTCGCAACCGACGAAGACCGCGAAGGAGAATCGATTTCTTGGCATCTCTTAGAGGTACTAAAATTACCGAAAACCACCCATCGTATTACTTTTCATGAAATTACCAAACCAGCTCTTCAAGAAGCCATCAAAAATCCGCGCACTGTCGATATGAATATGGTCTCCAGTCAGCAAGCTCGTCAAACTCTCGATATGCTCGTAGGTTACGACCTCTCTGGCGTCGTGCGCACCAAGGTGCCAGGTGCTAAATCTGCCGGCCGCGTCCAATCACCAGCTCTTCGTCTAATCGTCGAGCGTGAACAGGAAATTGAACATTTTAACGCTAAATCCAGCTTTAAAGTCACTGGCAAGTTCAGTGACCAAGCTGCCAATATTTCCGATCTCGATTCCTCTGAAATTTTTGAAGCCAATCTCGATAAAACTACTTTTGCTACCGAAGAAGAAGCTAAATTCTTCCTCGAACAATTTAAAGGCGCTAATTTTAAAGTGCAAAATCTAGAAAAAACTGAAGCTAAAAAAGCCAACCCCGTACCACTCACTACCGCTGCGCTCCAAATTGAAGCGAATAGCCGTCTCGGTTTTAGCTCTAAGACTACCATGTCCGCCGCTCAGGGCCTCTATCAGTCCGGCCACATTACTTATCACCGTACCGACTCCCTCAATCTCTCAAATCAGGCTCTCGCCGAGATTGCTAATCTCATTAAGGCCGAATTTGGGGAAAATTATCTCGAAGTTCGTCGTTTCCATACCAAAAATGCCAGCGCCCAAGAAGCTCACGAATCTATTCGTCCAACCCATATCGACGTAGCAGTGGCTGGTAAAAATGAGTACGAAAAGAAATTATATCAATTAATCCGAAGTCGCACCTTGGCCACCCAAATGAAAAACGCCGTGGTGGCTAAAACCAGTCTCTATCTCGAGGCCGACACTGTGCCAAACGAGCTATTTAAAGCTACTGGGGAAATGGTGATTTTTGATGGCTTTCTTCGAGTTTATGGTAAGAGTAAGGACACTACCTTGCCAAATCTCCAGATTGGCGACAGCGTAAAGCGTCATATCTTGCTAGCCAAACAAACTTTCTCCAAACCGCCTGCCCGCTACACTGAAGGTTCACTAGTGAAAAAACTCGAAGAACTCGGTATTGGCCGCCCAAGTACCTATGCCTCAATTATTAACGCCATCCAGGTTAGAAATTATGTAGTTAAGGGCGAATCCGAAGGTGAGCCACGCGATATTTTGCAGCTCACTCTCGATGAGTCGAATCAAATTTCTGAACAAACTATTTCAGAAAAAACCGGTTCCACCAAGGGTAAATTAATGCCAACCCCTGTCGGTGAATTAGTCTCCAATTTCCTCTGCGAAAATTTCAAAGACATCGTCGACTACGATTTTACCGCCGGCATCGAAGAAAAGCTTGACCTTATCGCTGAGAAAAAGCTCACTCGCTTAAAGATGCTCCGTGATTTTTATGGTCCATTTTCTGACGCTATTGGCGCTTCCGCTATGGCCAACCGCTATAATTCCGCCACCGAATTAGGTACCGACCCGAAAACTGGCAAAAAAATCTATGCCAAAATTGGTAAAAATGGCGGCTTCTTGCAACTCGGCGAAAATGAAAAGGAAAGTGGCGAAAAACCAATCTTCATTCCTCTACCAAAAGGCAAAACTGTCAAAACCGTCACCCTCGAACAGGCGCTCAAGCAGTTGGAATTGCCAGTCCTCCCACGTTCTCTTGGCTACGCCAAGGATGGCACCGAATTAATTGCCGCGAATGGCCCCTTCGGTCCATTCATTAAGGCTGGTGCACATAATATCGCACTTAATAAAATCAACGAGGCGGAAAATCCATACCATATTACGCTCGAAACAGCCGAAGCTCTCTATCAGAAGAAAATCGACTCCATTCTCGCCGACTGGGGTGATATTAAGATTATTAACGGCCCATTTGGTCCCTATATTAAGGGCCCAGCCATTAAACCAGCCAGTGGCAAAGGCCGTGCCAGACCAAATAATGCCAAAATCCCAAAAGATCGTGATCCAAAATCTATCACCAGGGAAGAAGCTGAAGAAATTCTTTTAAATTCCAAAGCGCCTGCCGCCAAAAAGGCCTCAGCCAAGAAGTCTGCTACCAAGAAAACTGCAGCCAAAAAGGCCACTACTAAGAAAACTGCAGTAAAAACCAAAGCAAAAACTGCAGCCAAAAAGAGCTAAAAAATACCGCTAGCCACCAAATCTAACCGAATCACAAAAACTACCATAAAATCAAAGTCGCTTTCTGTCTATTAGACTAATAGGAAGCGGCTTTTTTACTATTGCCACAACATTAAACATAAGCATTATCTATAACCATACCATGAAACCGCCAATGTTTAAATTTAGATATAATTTTCTGTCCTAAATGTACAATTTATGATAAAATATTTAAAGAAGTTAGACGGAAAGCGACCACACAAGATTCCTATTTGACTTTTTATAATTTTATATTATAATTATAGTAATTTTTATATATTATCGGGTGGATAAGGAAAAAATATAAGATGGATCAACATGCGGAAACTATTCAGAAAGCCTTGACAGGAAGTCTTAATATTATAGAACAAGACCGTGAAAAGGAGATTATTTCTCGTCGTTTTGGTCTAAACGGCCAGAAGGAAACCCTCGAACAAATCGGGGAAGTGCTTTCTATCACTAGGGAACGCGTCCGTCAGTTGGAAAAAGCCATCATCATCCGTCTTCGCGTGATGGCCGAAGAAAATCAAATTCCTGAACTCGGTGCCGCCGAAAAAATTATCATTCGCTTCCTCGTCGAAGAGGGAAGAATCGCTCGCATTTCCACTCTTGCCCAAAAAATCTATGGTCACAATCCAAACGAAAAAGAACTCGCCGCCATTAATTTTATTAGCGAAATTTCCGCCCGCCTCGTTCATATCGATGAATCCGAGCGCTATTACAACGCCACCGGCATCGCTGAATATGGCAACGAACGCGAAATTAAGCGCAAAGCTGATGAAATCGTCACCCTTATCCGTAACAACAAGCTCCCAATGAGCCTGGACGAGCTTGACGCTAAACTTAATTACGAACACCCAAATCATATCCGCGCCATTGCTTCCATCTCTAAATCTCTCTCTTCCTTAGACGACCAATGGGGTCTCGCCAAGTGGCCAACCGTCAATCCAAAAAACATTCGCGATAAAATTTATGTTATTTTGAAGAATCAAAACGAGCCAATGCACTTTAGCGACATCGCCGACGCAATTTCCAATTCCAAATTCCGTCGCAAAAACGTCACTACTCAAGCCATTCATAACGAACTGATTAAAGACCCTCGCTTCGTCTTAATCGGTCGTGGCATTTACGCTCTCGATATCTGGGGCTATAAGCGTGGTACGGTCGCGCAAATTATTACCGACATTCTAAAAGAAGCCGGCGAGCCACTCACAAGGGAAGAGATTGTCAAGCGCGTGCTCAAAACTCGCAAGGTTAAAGAAACCACTATTCTCTTAAATCTTCAGAACAAAAAACTTTTCCGTCGTGTCGACCGAAACACTTATACTTATGCTGACTAAGTTGGTCAGTAATGCTAAAATAGAAGTATGATAGCGGAATTAGTTCATTTTATCTTGATGCCCATCGTTTGGCTTCCAATCGTTGGTATCCTTGGATATCTCACATACAAAAATTACAAAAAAATCAATCAGCTAAAGACTCTTAATCTCGAGTCGGTACTTTTGATGCTGGAAATTCCAAAAAATAACGACAAAAAGGAACTTTCCGCCGAGCAAATGTTCGCCTCGCTTCACGGTATCTTAAAAGACACTGAACTTTTACGTCAATCTGGTACTGTCCAGGAACACCTAAGTTTCGAGATTGTTTCTTCTGGTGGACAGATTCGTTTTTATGTCTATGTGCCGAAAACTTTGCAGAGCTTCGTCGAAGGCCAAATTTATGCGCAATACCCAAGCGTCCAAATTCACGTCGTCGACAAAGATTACACCGAAACCGTTCACAGTCACAATGTCGTCTACAGCTCGGAGCTTTCGCTCACCGAAAATGAGGTCCTGCCGATTAAGACCTTTGATACCTTCGAAGTCGACCCACTAGCTGGCATTACTGGTACTCTCGCCAAACTGAACCCTGATAGCAACGAAGAGCTCTGGATCCAAATCCTCACGCGCCCAGTCGCCGATTCCTGGCACCAAAAAACCGACGCTTGGGTCAAAGCTCAAAAGAATCCCGCTTCTTCGCTTAAATTATTTAATATCGATTGGACCTGGTTAGCTGAATTACTTTCTGCGCTCTCTACTCCACCAAGTGGTGGCTCTGGTAGCCCAAAACCAGCCGTCGAACTCTCAGAACGCGTTAAATCGCAGATTTCTGCTGCCGAAACTAAGGCCACCAAACTCGGTTATCAAGTTAAAATCCGCCTTGCTTACCTCGGTGACAGCGAAATTAATGCTCAGCTCGACATGCAGGCTCTCGTGGGTACTTTTAAACAATACAACTCCACCAACCTCAATGGTTTCAAATCCATCGGTGGTAGCTTTAACAGAGAAGACCTCGAAGCCTACAAGCTCCGTCAATTTACCGACGAAGGCTTCATTCTCAATATTTCTGAGCTTGCCTCGGTCTATCATCTACCACATACCTCAGTGGAAACCCCAAACATTGTTTGGGCCACCTCAAAAACTGCCGAACCACCAGCCAAACTCCCTCTTATTACCGGCATCGCCAGTAACGACGAAAATATTTCCGCTTTCGGCCTAACCAATTTCCGTGGGATTAATCATCAGTTTGGTATGTTACGTCGCGACCGCTCTCGCCATATTTACATCATCGGTCAAACCGGCGCAGGTAAATCTGGCCTGCTCGAACTTTTCGCCCTTTCTGATGTTTTCTATAATCAAGGTTACTGTATTATCGATCCGCACGGTGATTTTGCGGTCAATAACCTCCGTTTCGTACCTGCTTCCCGCGTGAAAGATGTCATTTATTTCAACCCAGCGGACACTCAATTCCCAGTTGGCTTCAACCCACTCGAAGTTTCCGATGCCTCGAAGAAGCCGAATGTTTGTTCTGAGGTAATCGGCGTTTTGAAGCGTATGTTCGGTGATTCTTGGGGCCCACGTCTCGAGCACATCTTGCGCTACACTCTACTTGCGCTTCTCGATCGCCCAGAGACTACCTTACTTGACATTTCACGTCTCCTCACCGATAAAGAATTCCGCAAAGAAACTCTCGATTATTGTACTGACGTCACAGTGCTGCAATTCTGGAAACACGAGTTCGGTCAATGGAATGATAAACAAATCAATGAATCCATCGCTCCAGTTCTCAATAAGGTCGGTGCTTTCACTGCCAACCCAATTATCCGCAATATCATCGGCCAACCAAAATCCACCTTTAACGTCCGTCAGATCATGGACGAAGGGAAGATCTTAGTGGTTAACCTCTCTAAGGGTCTCATCGGTGAAGATAATGCCGGCATCCTCGGTGCCTTCCTAGTTACCAAAATCCCGCTTGCCGCCATGTCTCGCTCGGATATTCCAGAGGTTGAGAATCGCCGTCCATTCTACCTCTATGTCGACGAGTTCCAGAACTTTGCCACCGATTCTTTCGCGGTAATTCTCTCCGAGGCTCGCAAATACGGTCTCAATCTCACCGTTGCTAACCAATATATCTCTCAGATGACCGAAAATGTGCGTAATGCCGTCTTCGGTAACGTCGGTACCACCATTTCATTCCGCGTTTCTGCCGACGATGCGCCAATCCTTTCCAAGCAATTCGCCCCAGTTTTCGATGAATCCGATTTGATTCAAATGAACAACCGCCACTTCGTAATTTCCATGATTATCGGTGGGGAAAAGGTACCTGCTTTCTCTGCTACTACCCTGAATATCCCACATAGCCCTCACGATAATTTTGATCAAATCATCGCCCACTCCCGTGAATATTATTCCCACCCACGTGCTGAGATTGAACGACAAATTCGTGAAACCATCGAACAGAGCGAAAAATATAAGCAAGAGCTCTCTAATTCTGGTCGCCAACCTGCCGATAAGGCGCCTCGTGAGAATCTTCCAACTCTCACTTTCATCAATGGCAAACCTTCCATGTCCGCCAAACCTTTCGATACCAAAAAGTTTTCACCAAATACCGTTACCAATCAAGCCAAACCAGGCCTCAAAGACCTTAAAGAGATTTTAGAGGCAAAAACCTCCGCGCAGACTCATTCCGAACCTCAAAGTCAATCTTCATCCCAAAACCAAGAACAGGGAAATACTCCCCTTTTCGTTAATCATGGCACATCTACCCCTATATCAACCAAAAACCCTACCCCTATCTCTACCTCTGTATCAACTAAAAATCCTGCCCCTAACTCCAACCCTGTTTCCACCCCTGTTAATTCCCCTACTATCTCAAATGCGGCAGATACTGCATCAGAGGCTCCAGAACAGGCTTTACAGTCAAATACAGTCAATCAACCAGATTCAGCCGGAAGCCACGCCCAAGCGTCTGAAAATGCCTTAAACTCAGCTCCATCCACATCATCACCGAACCCAAACAGCGGCACCCACGAATCTCACGCTAAGCCGCAAGGGAATCGTAGTTTCAAAAATCGTAACTTCCGAAACCGCAACAACTTCAAGAAAAAGGGAAACAAACCAACTTCCGTCTCCGGCCCGAAACCTACCCCAATCAACTAGAAATAAGCCCTTTTAGGGCTTATTTTTCTTCCTTTACACTTCTCCACCCCTGTTTATCCTCTACACCACCCCTATTCACACCTGTCTCACACCCTGTTTCACGCCCTATTTCACCAATATTTTACCTCTGCTCCACTCACATTTTACCTCTGTTCTACTCACATTTTACCCCTGTTTTACCCCTGTTCTTTCTCTGTTTTATCATTATAAAAAACCTCTAAGACCCCTAAAAATCATTCTTTTACCCCTATTACTATCTTTAAATACCACTATCACGCCACCCTCTCCCGACATTTCCCTCTCTGTTAGCCAAAGTTTTTTATCTAATATAAAACAAAAATCTGCACTAGTTAACCAAAATCCAAATACCGCAGGGGAATTGCTCTAAATTAAAAATCAGGCCATATGAGCCGTCATACGAGACTTTTCTTACCAGACAATAAAATACCCGTCTAGGACCACAGAACCGCATCTACGACCGTCTAGAAGCCTTCAAACCGCTAATTTAGCATAAGCGAGATATTTTATTAGTTAATTTAGACGATAGATTAACCGTCTTTTCCTTAGATTCTTAATGTCGCACAATAACTATTTTGCGACAATAAAGAGGCGAATCCATCCAAATATAAATAATCGTGTGGACCCACTAATTTTCTACCCGCAGACAGAGAATCATTGAATATTTTCTCCCGACCCACCTCCGTCAGCCCATACTTAAGCCAACAATGCCTAGAACCAGTTACAAAAAGCTCTTCTAAAGGCCTGGGAATTACTCCGCACGGGTTCGAAAATCCACCTAAATTATCATTTAACAGGGGTAAATTCATCTATCATATGTCAAAATACACAGGTTAATTCCGATAATTCTGGAACTTCGGAGAAGAGCTCCAGAATCACTCCGCCCCCGCCACCCCTGTTAGGCACCTTGACTTTGGATAAATCTTCTTGTGAAATATGTATTTTACGCCAAATTTCACGGAAAAATTTAAATTTTGCGTTTCCCTCTCTTTAGCTTTTTCTTCTCTGTTCCCGACTAATTCCCGGCCTCCTCTCCCCTGATATTTGATTTTGCAATATTAATGAAAAATCGAGCTCTTCTCTACTTCTACCCCAAAACCGAACAAAAACCGAACTGAATCATTTTAGACCCAATCATCAAACTGGTCATCAAACTTAGCGCCCATAATCAATATTTTAAGTTCGATCCCCCACTCAGCATCTAATTAAGAAACTAGCTTTTCCTCGTAAAGTAACCTTGAACGCCAGGACGATCCACGCGAAGCCAAGTTTTATCAGCGGTCACAGGGTCAGAGAGATACGATCCGTTCCCTCCCCTAAGCCTATTTCGCCTAATAAACGCATTTGTTGAAGAAGTTAATTTTGAGGTATCAAAATCCTGATTTACATAAATCTTCTCAAGGTTATCCGAAAAACCCGGGTCAATCGCAAACATACTACCAGCATTTTCAAGACTTGGTGTTTCAAAATTTGAAATATCCAAAATTGTCAAACCAGACATTTGCGAGAACATACTAATCATTGATTTAACTTTTCTCGTATTAAAATGCGATAAGTCTAAATTCACTAGACTCGTAGACTGATAAAACATACCCGTCATATCCGTCACATTACTAGTGTCAAAATTTGCTCCAAAATTAATCTGCGTCAGAGATGTCATTAGGCTAAACATATCATTCATTGCTGTCACGTTTCCAGTATTAAAATGCGATAAATCCAACTGCTGAATTGAGCTCGTTCTGGAAAACATCCTCCCCATATTCGTCACATTCCTAGTATTGAAATTCGTGCCAAATTTTATCTCACTGACATCAGTCATTGCATCAAACATACCATACATGTTAGTGACCCTACTTGTATCAAAATTTGTAAGGTTCAATTTTTTCAATTTATTCAATCCAAAGAACATCCATTTCATATCGGTAACATTTGAAGTATCAAAATTCGAAACATCTAATTGTTCTATTACGCCGGTTAGATCAAACATTGCATTCATATCAGTTACCTTAGACGTATTAAATCCAGAAACATCAATGCTTTTTAGACTATTCATCATATAAAACATAGTGTTCATTGTGGTTACTTCGCTTGTATTGAAGCTAGATAGATCAATCGTCTCCATTTTTGTAAACCATCGGAACATCGCCTCCGAATTCTCATTTAGAAATACCACATTCGGTTCAGTATAATAATAAACCGCTTGATCAGCCGTATTATACCAAGCCTTAATTTCATAATCCGACATATCCGAGTCCTCTATATTAATTGTCGATATAGAACTCACCGGTGCCACAGTACTTCTTTTAAAAGACTTAATATTAGGCTTAGTCGGTATATGATCAGATGGCGATTGTGCATAATAAGCCTGGTTCGGGTCCAAATTCCCTACTCTGGTATTAAAATCTGGGCCATTCGTCATCACAGCTCGCATTTGATATGGATTAGAGACAAAAGATAAAATCAATTTATTGGTATAATTCCCTGATTCCAAATTATCCGCTAGTTTCATACCGATACTTAGTTGATTCGATTCATTACCGTTAGTCTTCCCTGTAGTTTGAAGAATTTGCGCTGGTGTAGACAAAGCTGGAATCGGTGCGTAATTCATAGACGCTCCGAATTTATAGCCCCAAGAATTATTTGGCAGATTATTTAAGGATAAAATATTGCTAACTGAGTTAATTTTCGCCCCAGTAGTAGAGCTACTATTAGTTAGCGCCGTATTTTCTGTTTCCGCACTTAACGTCGCAGTGTATCCTGTTCGATTATTCGTATTAACTGTAAAATTAAATGGAATCTCGGTGGTCTTATCCGTAGAATTAATCACCTGGTTCCCATTCACTTGCAGATTCGCTTGATCCACTGAAGCAGACAAGGTTGGTACAAATAGAGCTGATACATCACTTGCACTAAAACTTAAACCAAGAAAGCAAGTCAAAAAACCAGCGCCTACTACAAAAATATTTTTCCACAAAAATAATTTAAAAGAATGTGATTTTTGGCCTTGCATATACTTTTATTTTAGCATAAGAATCTTCAAAAACCAAAAGCTTTATCAATTCCCTATCACAATTTAAGCTTTTTTCGTAAAGTAACCCTGCACTCCCGGGCGATCCACCCGAAGCCAAGTCTTATCGGCGGTCGAAGGATCAGAAAGATACGATCCATTCCCTCCCCTGAGCCTCTTACGATTCTTAAACATATTTGTAAAAATAGTAACTTTCGAAGTGTCAAAATCATTATTTACATAAATTACCGTTAATTTATCCTTATCAGTATCTTCATCCCCTAACTCAAACATACTTTGCATATTCACTACATTACTCGTATCAAAATTAGACAAATCAAGCGAAGTTAAACTATTTGCATGGTAAAACATTCCGTCCATATTAATCACATTACTCGTATCAAAATTAGACAAATCCAATTCCGTGAGACTAGTCATACTCGAAAACATGCTGTACATATTAGTTACTTTTCTGGTGTTAAAATTAGCCAAATTAAGACTTTTTAGATTTGTTACATAAGCAAACATTCCACCCATATCGGTAACATTCTGAGTATTAAAACTAGATAAATCCAAATCAATAATTTTATTCATCTTGTAAAACATGTAGCTCATATCCGTCACATTTTCTGTATTAAAATTTGTCACATTCAGACTAGTCAGCTCCTGCAATCCAGAAAACATATATCTCATGGTTGTCACATTATAAGTATTAAAACTTGACACATTCAGATTAGTTAATTTAGTTGCCGACAGAAACATACCGTACATATCCGTAACTTTACCCGTATCAAAACTCGACAAATCTAAGGAAGTCACATTTGACATTCCATTAAACATCGATCGCATATTTTTCACCTTGCGAGTATCAAAATGTGATAAGTCTAAACTCGTTAGTGATGAATTATACTGAAACATCTCCTGCATTTCCGTCACGTTCTGGGTGTTAAAGGATGAAATATTTAAATTCTTTAACGCTGTCATGCCATTAAACATCCCATACATCGTAGTAGCGCTACTAGTATCAAACATCGATAAGTCTAGAGATTCTATATTCTTTGCATCATAGAATGTATACGTAAAATCTTTCACCTTACCAGTATTGAAGCTAGAAAAATCTAGCGATTTAAGTTCTGGTGAATTCGAAAACATCCGTGCCATATTTTCCGCTTCGCTTGTATCAAACCCAGACAAATCAATCGTCTGAAGCTTCGGCATTCGATCGAACATAAAACTACTATCTTTACTCAAGGTAATTTTATTCGCCTCCGTCCAGTAGTATACTGTATTCTCTGATGGGACAAACCAAATTTTCACTTCATAATCCGAAGTATTCCCATTTTCAATATTTACCGCATCGGCCGGAATTAAATCTTTAGTAATTAAACTTCTTTTAATATGATAGATATTGTCTCTTTTTCCTTTACCATCTATAACAGTTTGATTTTTATCCAAATTCCCCACACTCGTATTAAAATCATAGCCTCTGTTAATTCTCGCTTTTTTCTCATATGGATTCGACACGACAGATACGATAATTTTATTAGTGTAGTTCCCACTTTCTAGCGTGTCGCTTAATTTCATTCCAATATTTATTTTATTTGTCTCGTCATACTCAGTACCTACCGCCGTCTGAATAATATTTGACGGGTTAGAAGCTGCCGGAATCGGTTTAAAATTATTCTCCGACCCCATTTTATAACCCCAAGTATTTGCAGTAAAATTATTTAGCGCTAAATTCTCAGTAATCGACTGAATTTTCGCGCCCAATGTAGAGTCTAAATTTTTCAACGAGGTATCGTCTGTTTCCGTACTAATCGCTGCCGTGTAACCAGTTCGGTTATTAGTTTTTACTGTTAAATTCATCGAGTTAAAACTTAACTGATTATGCGAATTAACTACATTGTTACCCGAAATCGTCACATCGGAATTATCCACCGAAGCCGAAAGTGTCGGAGTATATAAAGCGAACGTATTGTCGCTAAAAACTAGATTACAAAAAGAAATTAAACCAAAAAATACAAGAAGGAGCTTTAATTCTCTATTAAACCACCCCCCCCCGCGAGGTTCCATGGTTGCAATTTTTGGCCTTGCATATAGTTCCATTTTAGCATAAGAAGAATAGATTTTTGATATTTAAAAAAGAGAATGCCGCTTACCTCTGACGGAGCATAAGCTTGGCCGAGCGGCCTAGAGCGTCTCCGGAACGGGGTATGCGGCATTCTCTCCCCCTTGAGCGGTCCGAAAAAAGGCATGCGACATTCTTATATTTTAAAGCTTCTTCTTGACTAATTCCCTGGTAAAGAATTTCACGCGGTCGTTTACTTCGATCACTAATTTTTTCTCTAACTTAAAGGCAATACCACCAGTTTCACCGGCCACCAATTCATTCACATCCATTTTTTCTTTTTGTACTGAATCAACTTCTACTTCACCAATCAGTTCTTTTTCGTGATAGACGCGGCCCATTAAGCCTTTTTTCGCTAAACCAGTCAATACTTCACCACCCGCAATAATCGCCGTGCGTTCCGTGCGGAAGACCCCTTTAATCTTCATTTCACCCATTTCGGTTTCCACAATTTCGGCATCCAAAAGATTTTCCATCGAAGTCTTCGCATCATCGAGTAGTTCGTAAATAATCTTATAATTACGAATTTCCACGCCGTCACGCGCCGCCAACTTCACGATATTAGTTGGTACATTGACGTTAAAGCCATAAACTACCGTATTGTCACCCTCGGCCATATAAATATCATTTTCCGTAATATCACCCACGCCGGAAGACACGATATTTAACATCACTTCACCCTTGGTGTCGATCATCTTCAAAGAATCGACCACCGAGGTCACTGAACCTAGCACGTCACCCTTAATAATTACATTAAAGACCTTTGCGTTATCCGCATTATTCATCATGCGTAACAAATCCGAGCTCGTCACATTCGCCGAAGCGCTTTCTTCCACCAAATTCTGCGCGTTAAGTAGTGCCATCTTGCGTGCTGATTTTTCATCTTTTACTTCGATAAATTTATCACCGAAATTTGGCAATTCCTTAAAACCAGTCACTGTGACAGGGGTCGAAGGCGTAGCCTTTCCTTTTGGCTTACCACGAAAATCTAGCATTGTGCGAATCTTACCATAAGCACTACCTGCCACGATAAATTTTCCGGTCTTTAATTCCCCGCCAGTCACCAAAAGATTCACCACTGAACCCTTACCAACTTCCATGTGTGATTCAATTACTAGACCTTCGGAAGGAATTTGCACATCGGCTTTTAATTCCTCGATATCAGCCGTCAAAAGAATCAAATCAAGTAACTTCTCGAGATTATCTCCACGTTTTGCCGAAATTGGCACCATCGTAATATCGCCACCCCATTCTTCTGGATTCAAACCATGCTGCGCCAAATCCGCCATCGTGCGTGGAATATCTGCACCTTCACGGTCAATCTTATTAATCGCAACGATAATTTTTGCGTTCGCACTTTGTGCAAACTTAATCGCTTCCACCGTCTGAGGTTTTACGCCATCATCGGCCGCCACCACGATTACCACAATATCCGTCAGCATGGCACCGTGTTGGCGGATTGCCGCAAATGCTTCGTGCCCCGGCGTATCTAGAAAAGTAATTAAGCGTTCATTATGTTTTAATTGGTAAGCTGAAATATGCTGCGTAATACCACCGGCTTCCCCCTCCACTGTTTTCTTATGCAAAAGTGTATCAAGCAAAGTCGTTTTACCATGATCCACGTGACCCATCACCGCCACCACTGGTGGACGTACCACTGCCTTATCTGATAATTCCCTTCTTAGATCCGAGGTTTTGGTCGAAGTATTCTTACGTTCCAAGCGCACATTCTTCAAACCCAATTCTTCAATAATAATACTTGCTGTATCGAAATCTAAGCGCTGATTAATCGTCGCCACGATTCCCTGCTTAAAAAGTTCGCCAATCAAAAATGTCACGGAAAGACCGAGCGCATTTGCTAGCTCATCTACGGTAATTGAACCCGCAATCTGAATCACCTTGTCTTGATTTTCTGCCATACTTACTCCTTACCGCCCCCAAGAGGACACATTTATCTAAATTATTTTACCATATTTTAGAGAGAGAAAAAAGCACAAGCAGTTCAAAATAAACTCAAACCGAAAATTTCAGTTTGAGCCTATTTATATCTGGTAATTTCCGCCTCGCAAACATCCATTACCGAAAAGAGAAACCAAAAACAAACAATATTTTATCTAGTAAATCCTGCGGCGGTCGCGGTTTCCATATTCGACGCCACGGTGGAATTTTTGCTATTCGCAATCGACTGAAGCCTTGCCTGCTCCACTCGTAAATCGTCTCGTTCTGCCTCGAGATCGGATAGCTGAGTATTCACTTCGTTAATTTTGTAGTCAAAAGCGGTAGTTTGCGACTGCTCTGAGACATAAAAAAGTCCCAAAATAGCTACCATGATCGTAATCATCAAAGCCGATGAAAAACGACCAAACACATTACTCTTATATTTCACACTATTTTGGTTTCTCGAATAGCCAGAAGAAACCGCACTGGCGTAAAAATTCGTTCGGGGCAAACTCGCGGCTGTACGCGTGCTTGTCATTCTGGTACGGACTGAATAACTGTTTTGCTTTGGTCCATTAACTGTGATTCGCATTTTTCCTCGCAAAAAATACTCGCTAAAATCTTGTCGCAAAAAAGATTTTAATTAGTATTTCTAATTATTTTTATTTTTATTTTTCTAATTGTCATGAGTCTATCTTTTTACACAAAAAATATTCATAGACCGAAGTCCCATATTAACCGCACTACCGCATCGCTAATATGGTCTTCGGGAAGGTCATATTTTTTATATAAAACACACTCTACGATTTACTCACAACCGCATCGGGGCCTTCACCTTTAGGGAGAATTTCCCGTCATGTGGGAGCAAAAAGCTCCCAAAGTTTATCTAATTAACGAAAGTTAACTTTGATTTTTTGTGCGCGTGAGCTGTTTTTTACAATGATTTGCTTTGGCATATTGCCTCCTTTTTTGTTTTTATTTTTATCAATGGAGCTGAAAAGGTGCTTAATTTTGTCTAGCGCTAATTTCTTTTTGCTACTCTTAATTTTGCACTTCTCGCTCGCGGATTGATAACGAGTTCAGATTCTCCCGCAATTACTGGGTTTTTCGTCAAAATCGTTAATTTCGATTCATACCCTAGCGCACTTTCCTGCTTAAAATATTGCTTCACCAGCCGATCTTCCAAGCTATGAAAAGTGATAATCGCTACTCTACCATTTGGTTTCAAAAGCTTAGGTAACAATGGTAAAGTTTTTTCGATAATCGAAAGCTCATCGTTTACAAAAATTCTTACAGCTTGAAAAACCTGTGTGGCCGGATGTTTTTTATGCCATCCATTTCCAGCGATTCGATCCGCCAATTCCTTAGTCGAAGAAAAAGGCCGACTCGTTACAATTTCCCTCGCGTGTTTTTTCGCTAGACCAATAGATTCTTCGCCGTATTCTTGGAAAATTTCTACCAGTTTTTTCTCTGGAAAATGATTAATCACCGTTTCAGCTGATAATTCTTGCGTCCTATCCATGCGCATATCTAAAGGCCCGTCATTTTTGAATGAAAAACCTCGATCCGAATTATCTAATTGCGGAGATGAAACTCCAAAATCTGCCAATATCATATCAAAAGTTTTTCCACACTCGATT
>JABCPJ020000018.1 GCA_013333135.2 Candidatus Saccharimonadota bacterium | reverse complement strand
CTCGGTCTTTGTATTATCGATGAACAGCACCGTTTTGGCGTCTTGCAGCGTCAACATCTTTTGGAAAAATCTTTTCAGAATCAAAATCCGGATTTTCAGCAAATTTCGCCACATTTTCTCGCTATGACCGCTACGCCAATTCCGCGTTCTCTGCAGCTCACGATTTTTGGTGACCTCGATATTTCGATTATTAATCAAATGCCGAAGGGTCGCACCCCGATCAAAACTCGTCTCTATAATGAATTAAATCTCAAGGATGTAATTTATCCAGAACTTAGCGAGCATCTCGCCGCCGGGGAACAAGTTTATGTGATTTGTCGCCTGATCGATGAGGCAATTTCCGAGGAAGATAAGTCGCGCACGGTTCTTGAAACCGCGAAGCTCCTTAAAAAACAGTTTAGTAAATATCAAATCGGCATCCTGCATGGTAAATTAAAGCCCGCCGAAAAAGACCAGGTGATGCAGGATTTTAAGGAGCAGAAAACTCAAATTTTGGTCTCTACCACTGTGGTGGAAGTGGGTGTGGATGTGCCGAATGCTACGCAAATTGTGATTCTCAATGCTGATCGCTATGGCCTAGCTCAGCTTCATCAGTTGCGTGGTCGCGTTGGTCGTGGCGACAAGCCAAGTCAATGTTTTCTGGTTACTACTGGCGAAAATCCACCGAGTCGCAGGCTTCTTGAAATGGAAAAGTCCACCGACGGTTTTTATCTCGCAGAGGTCGACCTTAAGCTTCGTGGCCCGGGGGAAATCTATGGCGCTATGCAACACGGTGAATTGAATTTGAAGATTGCGAGCCTTACCGACACGAAGTTAATTGAATTGGCGCGCACTAACGTCGAAAAGTTCTTAAGCTCGCCCGATTCTATGCTAAAATATACTGAGTTAAGCCAAGATATTAAAAAATATCAGCAGCTGACGACTCTTAATTAAGGAAAATATGTATTCAACCCTAGCAATTAGTGATAAATCGAATGGGAAAATTGTTGGCACGCACCAGAAACTCGACCGAATTGCCCGCAAAATTATTGATAAAAACCTGCCACACAATTATTTTTTCCCAAACATTTCAGAAATCTTAAATTTTGAAGGCATGGGCGGACCGGACGGCCTGAAGCGTAAAAGTCCTGGCGTCGATGAACCGATGCATTTCATTAATCCGGATCATGATGACGGCAAACTCATGACTATGATTTTGGATCACCAATATAATCTAAGAAAAGCCCTCGAAGAGGGAAATAAGGTACGTGCCAGCTTCGAGGCTGGTTGGATGGCCCATGCTATTACTGATGGTCTGACGCCCGCCCACCATTTTCCTCTGGAAAGTACCCAAAAACAACTGATGACCAAAGATGAATTTGTCAAAGTTTTCGGTATTCCCATCAAGGGAATCATGCGCGGACGCAATTCTCTTGAGACTCTGCGCAATAACTGGCTCTATTGGGGTGCTAATGGTTTTATGACCAAGCATGTGGCTTTCGAATATGGCGTGGCAATTACTTTAACCGCTCTGCCGGAGCGTGCGGTGATGCCGAAAATCAAGAAAGCGGAACTCATAGATATCAACCTTGAAAAAGCTTTTCATGAATCTCTCGCCAAGGTCCATGCATTAAAAATGTATGAAAATTTCTTAAATCAAGGATGGAACACCGAGTTAGTTTTTCAAACCAAGAACGTGCTTCTTCCAGAAATCGTCCGCGCTATTACGCTTGGCTGGGCTTCCTCGATTCCATATTTTAATAAAAAACTGCTAAAATAAAACTATGAAATTAATGGCAAAATCTGGCAAAGTCACAGATCTCAGAATTACCTCGGGGACGCTTCGTGGACAAAAAATTCTCGCCCCCAAGCTCGCCGTCACGCACCCGATGGGCTCGCGCGAACGTCTGGCAATTATGAATTCTTTGTCATCTCATCTCGAGGGTAAAGTAGTACTCGATGTGTTTGCCGGTACCGGTGCACTGGGCTTCGAAGCCCTATCTCGCGGTGCTAAGCATGTTTCATTTATCGAAAATCATCGTGAAGTTGCGAAATTGATTCGTCAAAATGCCGAAAACCTCGGTGTTTCGGACCAGGTACGAATTTTTGCCAAAAAGGCGGAAACTCTGACTTTTGATAATCGTTTCGACATCGTTTTTGCTGACCCACCTTATGATAAAATCACCCCGAAACTAGCTGACTATCTTGCTACGCTCCCGAAGCTTGCGAAAGAATTTTTAGTTTTATCTCACCCGGCCACTTTCGACCCCCATCAACTCGACGCTGAAATTGTCTCCACCAAGGCTTACGCCGGCTCCCGCATCACGATTTTTAAAGTGTAATTTTATCGTGTTTATGCTAAAATTAGCTTATGAATTTTCAAAAGATTTACGATTATTTCTTTAGCAATAATTATATGACCAAGATGCCGACCTTCGGTGAGGTTTTGGCTTCGAATGTTATTACCTTGCTTTTGTTATTAATTATTCTCGGTCTTTACATTGCCGGCAAGGTTCTTCTGATGAAGAAAATTTATGGCGAGAAAAAGATGTGGCAGGGTGCCATTCCGGTGTTGGGTTTGATGAAGCTTTACGATGCGGTCGAGTTAAATAAGTTATTCGCTATCTCGATTCTCATTCCGGTACTCGGTTTAATTCCGTACTTTATTTTCTGCTACAAGCTACCTGCCGCTTTTGGTGAAAAACAGCCAGCCTTTCCGTTTTTAACGATTTTCTTCTCGCCAATCATCATGCTGATGCTAGCAACTGACCAAAAATATGAATATCAATACGTGCGCGGCAAAAATGTACCATTCCAAGGCGCTTTCGCTCTGAATAATACACAAGCACCTACCGAAGCTCCAGCTCAGCCAGCTTCGGAAGTTTCAGCCCAGTCTATCACTGAGCCGCCAGTTCAGACCGCTCCTGAAATGCCAGCTCAGCCAGTTGTCGAAACCCAAACTCAGTCAGTCTTAGAGACCCCAGCTCAGCCAGTCCAGGGAACCGTAATCGAATCTCAAAGCCCTTCTACTTCAGAAAATCAGGTTCAATCCAGCGACTTGAACAATCTCCAATAATTTTATATAATATCACCATGCCCGAGTGGTGAAATTGGTATACACGTATGCCTTAGGAGCATATGCCTCACGGCGTGCTGGTTCAAGTCCAGTCTCGGGCACCAAACAAGTTGTTTATAGAAAAAGCTGCCGTCATGGCGGTTTTTTGTTGTAAGCATCTTAAAGCTGAATAGTCTCTGTAGTCCATGATAAAATATTTACATGTCAGTTGTGATAAGCGAATATAAAGATACATTGCTTAAAAGATTTATGTCGGAAAAACAACGCTTATTGTCTTTTCTTCCAGACGCCATCATTATTGAACATGTAGGAAGTAGTGCTGTTGGCATCGGCGGCAAGAATATTGTAGATATCCTAATCGGTGTTAGTGACAAAGATGAGATGCTTAGGATTCGGGATATTTTAAAAGAAAACGGATATTTTGAGGGTCATGATTCTCATGATGACAGAATTTTTCTCGCAAGCAGTGAAAATGAAACCGGGGATGGTGATTTTCATATTCACATCTGTCCAATAACTTGCGATTCTTATAAAGACTTCATTCTTCTTCGTGGTTTTTTAGTATCAAATCCAGAAAAGAGCAAAGAATATTATAATAAGAAAATCGAGTTTACGAATAAATCTGGTTTTGATCGTCAAAAATATAAAACATTAAAATCACAATATTTAGCTCGATTATTATCTGAAATAAAAACAAATCTTTAAGGAGATCTAGATGTGGGAAATGACTGAATCGAAATTAAGTAACATTATATCAAAATATCAATTGCCGATGGATGATTACTTAGTGGAAATAGACGGCGCATTTGGAAGAGGCGAGTTTTTCTGGGTTATCAAAAATCAGTCCACTAATATAAAATACCTACTAGTGAATACTTATTCACATCATGGTATCGAATCTGAGCTTGAATGTTATCGTGAGGGTGGTTTTGATAATTTAGAGGCTATCCCAAGAAAAATTGAAACCTTAGAAAACGCAAGCGATGCTGATAATGAGATTTTCAAATATCTTTTTGGGCTATATTCTATTTTTGAAATGAAATCATAAAATTGAGATATTAACTCAGGGCGCAATTTTGCGTAATCAGCCCAAAAATTGTATAATATATAGGTATGCCAGAGTTTCGTCTTCATAGTAAATTTCAACCCACCGGTGACCAGCCGGCGGCTATTGCTCAGCTCACGCGTGGTCTCAAAATGGGGATTCGTGAACAAACTTTGCTCGGCGTCACGGGGTCTGGTAAGACTTTTACTATGGCGAATCTCATCGCCAATATTCAGAAACCGACTCTGATTCTTGCCCATAACAAAACTCTCGCCGCTCAGCTCTATTCTGAGTTTCGTGAATTTTTTCCCGAGAACGAGGTGCATTATTTTGTTTCTTACTTCGACTACTATCAGCCAGAAGCCTATATCGCTAGCACCGATACTTATATCGAAAAAGATTCGGCCATTAACGATGAAATTGACCGTCTGCGTCACGCCGCCACGGTTTCATTGCTCACGCGTAAAGATACCATTATTGTCGCCTCGGTGTCTTGTATTTACGGTATTGGTTCTCCCGATCATTACACCGAAATGTCCCTGCATCTCGAAAAAACTGGCCATACTTGGCGGGTAGTTTCAAAAAATACCCTTCCTGTGGCGAAACTTAATCAGACTAATCTGATGATTTATCTTATAGCCATGCAGTATCACCGAAATGACCTCGCTTTTGAGCGTGGTAATTTCCGGGTCAAGGGCGACACAATTGATCTCTTCCCAGCTTCGGGTGAAATTGCCTATCGCTTCGAATTTGCTTTTGATGAACTCGAAGAGGTCAAAGTTATCGATCCACTCACCGCCGAGGTACGTGAAAAACCAGATCAAGTTTTTATCTTCCCGAATACTCACTACGCCACCCCGAAAGATCAACTCGACCGTGCCATTGATTTAATTCAGACTGAATTTGACGAACGTCTAAAATATTTTGAGGCTAACCATAAATATCTAGAAGCGCAACGTCTTTCTCAGCGCACCAAATATGATCTCGAAATGTTGAAAGAAACTGGCTTCGTCAAGGGAATTGAAAACTATTCTCGTCATCTAGATGGCCGTAAGACCGGGGAACCACCTGCGACTTTGCTCGATTTCTTTCCGGATGATTTTCTCTTATTAGTCGACGAATCGCATATGACTCTGCCACAGGTGCGCGGGATGTATAATGGTGACCACGCTAGAAAATCCACTCTGGTGGAATATGGCTTCCGCTTACCGAGCGCTCTCGATAATCGCCCGCTAACTTTTGATGAATTTGAAACTCATATTCGTCGCGCGGTCTATGTTTCAGCAACTCCTGGAAAATATGAACTAGAAGTCTCGCCAAAGCCAGCTGAGCAAGTAATTCGTCCGACCGGACTCCTTGACCCAGAAATTGAAGTGAGAAAAAGTGAGGGGCAGATTGATGATTTGATGCACGAAATCGAAGATCGTATCGCCAAAAATCAACGCGTCATTGTCACTACGCTGACCAAGCGTATGGCGGAGGATCTGACCGACCATCTGAAAGACCATAAGATTAAAACCGCCTATATTCATTCCGATATCGATACTTTGGAGCGTGGTGATATTTTGCGCGATCTGCGCTCTGGCGTCTATGATGTTTTGGTCGGTATTAATTTATTACGTGAGGGTTTGGACCTACCAGAAGTTTCACTCGTAGCAATTCTCGATGCTGATAAGGAAGGTTTCTTGCGCTCTGAATCGGCACTTATCCAGACGATTGGTCGTGCAGCGCGCCATGTCGAAGGTCACGTCATTATGTATGCCGACAATATTACCGAAAGTATGGAGCGGGCAATTTCTGAAACAAATCGCCGCCGTGAAATCCAGCAAGCCTATAATCGTGAACATGGCATCACTCCGACCTCTATTAAGAAAGAAATCTCTTTGGGTCTTCGTGCGATTATTCCGGAAAAGGCCAAGGAAGATAAGCTGGATCTTAAGAAAGTGCCGAAGACTGAACTCCCATCTCTGATGAAGGAGCTTTCTGAACAAATGCAACTCGCTGCCGCCAATCTCGAATTCGAGCAGGCCGCAAAACTTCGCGACATGATCCAAAAAATCAAAGACGCCGAGAATAACTAAATCTATTTTAAAATCTCCCTTACTCGCTCCCGTAATACCGGTACTACTTCTTTTTCGAACCAAGGATTCTTCGCCTGCCAGCGGAAATTGAGTGGACTGGGGTGTACGATCGGGAAATATTCGGGCAGATAATCTTGAAATGCACGTACCGTCTCAGTCAAATTTTCCTGAGTCTTGGAGCCGAGGTAATACTTTATCGCATATTGCCCAATCAAAATTGTCAGCTTGATATTCGGCATCAATTTTAAGATTTCTGGATGGTATTCTTCCGCGATAAATTTTCGTGGTGGTAGGTCGCCGGTCTTACCTTTTCCTGGATAATAAAAATCCATCGGTAAAATCGCAACTTTCTTAGAGTAAAATTCTTCTTCACTCACCCCCATCCATTCGCGCAATTTTTCGCCTGATTTATCCGCGAACGGCACCCCACTTTCTTCGACTTTTCGACCAGGTGCTTGACCGATGATTAATATTTCCGCCTTATCGCTCAGCTGATAAATTGGCCCCACGCCGCGATTAGTGTAAGAAGCGTTTCTCGGATCCTGTCTTAATTTTTCCGTAATTTCATCAAATTCATTCATTGTAATTCGATAATATCACTTTTATGCTAAAATAAAATAAGTCACATTTAATTTATTTGTTAGGAGGTAAATGGCTAATATAAATAAAATTCTCTCTGTTGAAAAAGTTACTAAGACTTTTGGCAAGGGAAATAGCCTCACGAAGGCCGTCGATAATCTTTCTTTCTCCGTGAAGAAAGGCGAATTTCTCGCAATCATGGGCGCCTCCGGCTCTGGTAAGAGTACTACATTAAACCTGATTTCCACGATCGACCGTCCAACCTCAGGTCAAATTCTTGTCGATGGTACCGATATTACGAAACTCAAAGGCGAGAAACTTAACCGCTTCCGTCGCGAATCACTCGGTTTTATCTTCCAAGATTTTAATCTCCTGGATAATCTCACTGCTTACGAAAATATCGCGTTGGCGCTTTCGATTCAGAATGTCAAAGCCTCAGAAATTGACGAAAAAGTCAAAGCCGTCGCTAAGAATCTCGATATCGAAGCTATTTTACAAAAGTTCCCATATCAACTTTCTGGCGGTCAAAAACAACGTGTAGCTTCCGCTCGCGCTATTATCACTAATCCGAAATTAATTCTCGCCGATGAGCCGACTGGTGCGCTCGATTCGAAATCTTCTAAGCTTCTCCTCGAACGTTTCGATTATCTGAATCAAGAACTTCAGGCTACCATCCTGATGGTTACTCACGATGCTTTCTCGGCCAGCTTTGCTACCCGCATTATCTTTATTAAGGATGGTCAAATCTACGATGAAATTCACCGCGAAAATAAGACTCGCAAGGAATTCTTCGATGAAATCATCCGCGTGATGTCTACCCTAGGTGGAGGTGACGCTGATGTTATTTAAGCTTTCGTTTCGAAATATTACGCGCAGCATCAAGGATTATGCGATTTATTTCTTTACGTTAGTGCTCGGTGTTACGCTCTTTTATGTCTTTAATTCTGTCGGCTCTCAGGCGGCTGTGCTTGAATTAAATAACTCTCGCAAACTCATCGTCGATTTGCTCGCGAAAATTCTTTCTGGTATGAGTGTTCTCGTGGTCTTTATTCTCGGTGCTTTGATCATCTACGCCTCCCGCTTCCTAATCAAGCGTCGTAATAAAGAATTTGCCATCTATCTCACGCTCGGTATGAGCAAGCGTAAAATCTCGCGCCTCCTCTTCTTCGAAACTCTAATGATTGGCGTAATTTCCCTCGGCGTGGGTCTTCTACTTGGTATCGGCGCTTCTCAGCTAATTAGCGTCCTAATCGCCAAGCTTTTCGAAGCCAATATGGATAAATTCACTTTTGTTTTTTCCGAAAAAGCCTTCTTTGATACCATTCTTTACTTCGGTCTGATCTATCTTATCGTGATTTTCTTCAATACTATCATTGTAGGTCGTTTGAAGACTATTGAGCTACTTCAAGGTAGTAAGAAATCCGAAAAAGCTTTCCTGAAAAACCCACTGCTTCGCGCCATTGTCTTCGTCGTTTCTGCTTCGGTGCTCGGGTATGCTTATTGGTGGGTCAATATGACAAAGTCTCTCTCATGGACCGTGTCTATAATCTCCTTTGGCCGGTTATTGCTGGCGTAGTTGCCACTTTCCTAATCTTCTGGTCGCTTTCCGGTTTGATTATGGAAATTGTCACTCGTAGTAAGAAGTTCTATTTCAAGGGACTTAATTCCTTCGTCTTTCGCCAGATTTCCAGCAAGGTAAATACCGCCGTGGTTTCCATGTCTTTGATAAGTCTCTTGCTGTTCCTCACGATTAGCATCCTTTCGCTCTGTTTCTCGATCAATGAATCGATGAAAAGAGAACTAGCTTACAATACGCCAGTCGACGCAATGACCGAACTGACTGATTATCTCGCGGTTTACGGTTCAAATAGTAGTGTTGGCTATTTATCTCAAATGTCTAAAGATCAGGAAAAAGCTGCTCTCGCCACTTCCCAGGCCTACATGAAAAAATCCCTCTATCAAAATTTGATTGATCGAAATCCAGACCTTGCGAAAGATATTAAAGATCATGTTGAGCTGAATGTTTATGCCGATAGCAAATTCACGTATGGTCAAATTTTACCGTCAGGAGTTATGACGGGGACCGCGGAAGCCTTCATGTCGAAAACTACTGTGCCAATGGTTCGTGTCTCTGATTATAATAAACTCGCGAAGCTCTATCATCGTGATGAAATTCATTTGAAGGATGATCAATATCAGTTCCTGGCCGACTTTAAGACTATGGCGGAGATTCTTGATAAGACTCTTGTGGGTAATACCCAAATTAAATATCGTAATTTCACCCTCAATCCAGTCGCCAAAAAACACCAAGAAGGCTTTATCACTTCATCCGGTTTTAAGTCTAATACTGGCATCCTCGTCGTTCCTGATAATGTAATCACCGATCAGCCAATCGGTACTCAAGCCATGCTGATGAATTACAATCTCAGTGGCACCCGCACTGCCGAACAGATTGACGATGACTTACGCAAGGCTTTCGACCTCGGAGGTTTATCCGTTAATGCGGTTAATTCATCTGAAGAGGACACGCAGAAAGCCGGAAGCTCCGCCAAGCAAGCTGATCGTCCAAGTGGTGTTGCCATTAATTTTTATACCAAATTATTAGTAAAATCTGGTATGGTTGGTATGCAGGCTATTGCCACCTTTGTTGGTTTTTATCTCGGCACGATCTTCTTGATTTCTTCTGCTGCGATTCTGGCCCTTAAGCAGCTTTCCGAATCTTCCGATAATATAGAAAAGTATGCCGCCCTTCGTCGTCTCGGCGCCAGTAATAAGATGTTAAACCGTGCACTCTTCGTCCAGATTGCAATCTTCTTTATTGCGCCATTGCTCATCGGCATCATACATTCCATTTTTGGCATTATGTTTGCCTCGAGTATTATTGAATCATTCGGCTCTGACGGACTCCTCGCTTCGATTCCGATGACCGTCTCGATGATTGTGCTGATTTATGGTGGCTACTTCCTTCTGACTTATATCAGTAGTAAGCGCATCATCTCAGAAAAACAACTCCGCCGAGATTAAGGAAGTCATTTCCGAAAAGCAAGTCCGCTGCGACTTGAAAAAATATTAGTTAAGGTTAAAAATCCTTAACTTGAATAGATCAAGAAAGCTACCTAAAAGGTAGTTTTCTTAATTTTAGTATGTAAAACTATCAAGCCAACAATAAATTGCTTGATTTTTTACACAAAATATTGTAGAATATTTTTGTTTCTATATTAAGCTAAAAACATAGCTTTGTTCTTTAAGAAAGGTTGGTGACTAATATGCCAAGAAGTGTCGAATTGGATAATTTATTTGCTCGTAAGCAGGAAGCTTTTGCGCGCAAGCAGGTTGCATTTCAGAAGTATGTTGATGCAAGAAATCGTGCAAACGAAGCTCACGACAGGATGCAGTCAGCATGGGATCAAAGAGTGGCTGCTCGAGAAGAAATGAATCGAGAATTCGAAAGTATGCAACAGTCTAAAGATAGTAGGGATGCTATCTGGGCCGACTTCAATCGGCTTTGTCAGGAAAATAGTTCCAGGATTAATCAAATTCGCCAAGAAGCCGACATGGAGCATGAAATGATGAAAAATTGTTTCGATAGTGCTAGTGCGGCTTACGAATATGGCAATAAGGCGGATGCCCCAATGTATGCTAGTGAAGGCCATATGCATAAGGATCGGCGAGATGACCTGAATGCTGAAGTCGGAAGACTTATCCAGGAAATCAATAATGCCAAGGCTAATGCAAAATGGCAAACATCCAGCTCGCATAGCAACTCATTTCAGTCTGCTAAAAGCAACTTCAATAATGCAAAAATGTTGCATGAATCTGCTGAGACTGAATTTAAAAATGCTAAGGCCGAAAGAGATGCTTACAAGGCTGAATTTGATTCTACCCAAGCGGAATTTGAGCGGCTAAAGGATGAGTGTCAAAGAAAGCTGAATGAGATTAAAGCGAATAACCAAAAAGAGCGAGATCGTATTCTAGATAAGGCGGGAGTTGGCTATCTCAATAGACAAGATGCTAAAATTGTTAAGAAAGCAGATGGAACTACGCAAGTTTATCATGGCGGTCTCGGCTCTGGTGATGGTTTTGGCCATGGCCATGTTGCGCTTGATCAGTCCGGAAAGAAGACTTATAGTCGTGACGCTTTTGAAAAACATGGCAGTCAAAACTATGTTGATGACCCAGCGCTTGTAAAGTATAAGGCTAGCGGTCAGTGGTCTGACGTCCGTCATGGATGGGTGGATGATAAAAAAGTTACCTGGTCTGAAGGAACTGGTACAAATGTTGGTCAAACACTAATTACAGATGGTTGGTTGACAAAAGATGATTTTGATAAACGCCATGACCATTATGGTGTTGATACAAAGTATGGTACTGGTAAAAGAATAGAAGATGTAACTGACTCTATTGGTAGAAAGAAGTACTATTCTGGTCCAGGAAAATAATGTCACAACTATTTACCACCCAATATTTTTTGGGTGGTTTTTTTATGTTAATATAAGTATGAATATGAATAAACAAATACTTCAGGCAATTCTTCAGTTATATAAAAAATATATTTTAAAATCAGCTCCTGAATTTTCTGTGCAAGATTATAACAGTTTCGAGCAGGAAATGTGGAATTTGAAAGAGAAATTTAGTTATGAATCCAGCCCGTTTTTGCTTCTCCCAGACCCTGCTAAAGATGCAGATTTTTTCATGATGAATGCCTCAAGCGATGGCTTTATTGAGCCAGATTTAGCTGATAAGCAAAAATATCTAGATATGATGCAGGAATCTTACCAAAAATTAAAAAACGCAATAAGATAATTATACCCAACTTTCACCATCAAGTTCATCGATAAAACCATCCATGAATTGCTTCGCAAGATTTTGTGTAGGCTCGTAATCTGAATTTTCTGGGTAAAGTGAATTTCTTTTCCAATCCAGCGCCACATAAAGAGAGGTCATTAAACTGCACCACTTTCCATCACTAACATCGGATGGTTCACCAAAATTTTCATTTACAAAATCAGCGTAGCTATCAATATCGAGTGCTAATTCTTCTAATTCAGAAAGTTTGGAGATAGGACGCATTTTATCGATGATTTCGTGGCCATCTTCGATGACCTTATTAATTAATTTTGCCCTTTCTAAGTAATCCATACTATAAATATACACTAATTTTTATAAAATAATCGAATCAAAAAAATGGTATAATATATCTTATGAATAATACGCGCGATGATATTTTACACTTAGCCAAGCTATCCAGCTTGCAGCTCACGGATGCCGAAATTTCCGCCCTCCAGCAGGACGTCACTAATATCGTGGGCTACATTTCTCAGCTTGACGAGCTCGATACTACTGGGGTAGAGCCAACCTATCAGGTCTTTGAAATGGAAAATGTTTGGCGTGCCGATGAAATTAAGCCTCAGGATGCTACTCGTGAGCAACTTCTCGCTCTGGCGCCTGATCAAGCTCAAAATATGATTAAAGTACAGAAGGTTCTCTAATGAAAATTGCTGATTTACATACCTCTGCGGTTTCTTTGGTAAAAGAAGCCCTAGAAAAAGCAAAAAAATACGCTAGCCACAACATTTTTATTTCACTGAACGAAGAGGAAGCTTTGAAAAAAGCCGCTGAAATCGATCAAAAAATCCAGAATGGCGAAACTGTCGGGCGACTAGCTGGTGTGCCATATACTCTCAAGGATAACTTCCTCAGTAAGCAGGGAAATACCACCGCCGCTTCGAAAATTCTCTCAAATCTCCATTCACCGATTGATTCCACTACCGTCGCCAAGCTCGAAGCTGAAGGCGCCATTATGATCGGCCGCACCAATCTTGACGCTTTTGCTCACGGTTCCTCGACAGAAAACTCTTTCTTCGGTCCTACCCATAACGCCAAGGATTTTGAACGCGTCGCCGGTGGTTCCTCTGGAGGCTCCGCCGCCGCTGTTGCTCTTGATATTGTGCCTTTTGCTACAGGTACCGACACTGGTGGTTCGATTCGCCAGCCAGCTTCCTTTAACGGTGTCTATGGTCTGAAGCCTACTTACGGTACGATTTCACGTTATGGCGTGGTAGCCATGGCTTCTAGTACTGATGTAATTGGTTTCTTTACTCAAAATCCGGAAGACCTTGACCTCTTGATGTCTATCACTAGTGGTCAAGACGAAAAAGATTCCACTACTCTGCCAGATTTTTATAATGAAACCGAGGTTGAGACTGGTTCTAAGAAACGTATCGGCGTGATTAAAGATTTCGATAACGATAATGTCGCCCCAGAAATTCGTGAAGCCATGAAGATTCAGCTCGAAAAACTGAAAACCGAAGGTCATGAAATTGTTGAGCTTTCTATGCCGGTCTTAAAGTATGCTCTTGCGGTTTATTATGTCGTGGTGCCAGCCGAAGTGGCCTCTAATCTCTCGCGTTATGATGGTATTCGCTATGGTTATCGCAGCTCTGAAGCCCACAGTATCGAAGAAGTTTTTGGTCTTAGCCGCAACGATGGATTTATGCCAGAAAACAAGCGCCGTATCATGATCGGCAACTTCGTTCTAAGTAGTGGTTTTTATGACGCCTATTATCTCAAGGCCCAAAAAGTCCGTACTCTCATTATCAAGGCTTATGAAGAGGCTTTTGAAAAATGTGATTATATTCTCACTCCGGTTTCTCCATCCCCAGCCTTCAAATTGGGTGAAAAGGTCAATGATCCGGTCGCCATGTATCTTGAAGATGTCATGAGTGTGCCTATTAACCTCGCCGGTTTACCAAGTTTAGCCATTCCAGTCAATCGTGACAAGGATGAGCTTCCAGTCGGCTTACAATTAATCGGCTCACGCCGCAGTGATAAAAACCTCTTGCAATTTGCCAAGGAGAATTTCTCATGAACTCCCCAGTTTTCTTTCTCCTAATTGCGGTTTTAATTGTGGGGATTTTGGTCTTCATCTCGATTTCCCAACTCGGTAACCGCACTCATACTTTCGATAAGGAAGATTATCAGGCTAACTTCCTTAAGATTGAAAATAATCTCTCGCGTGATAATCCCTTGAGTTTTAACTATGCCCTCATTGAAGCTGATAAATTACTCGATAAGGCCATGATGGAGCTCGGTGCACCAGGTAAAACTATGGGCGACCGCCTCAAAGCTTCCGGTCATCGTTTCTCGGAGCTCAATTCAGTCTGGTATGTCCATAAGAAACGTAATCAAATCGCTCACGAACAAAATTTCCAACTCGATTATAATCAAAGTCGTCGCGCCTTGGAGACCTACAAACAAGCATTAAAAGATTTAGGAGCTATCTAATGTCAGAAAATTCAGCTTACGAAATTACTATCGGTATCGAATGTCACGTTCAGCTCGCGACCAAGACTAAGCTTTTCTCCGAAGTCGATAATGATGCTCGCGGTAAGGAGCCTAACTCTTGTGTTTCGCCAGTCGAATATGCTCTTCCGGGTATGTTGCCACGCTTGAATCAAGAAGCTGTACGTCTCGCTACTCGTGCAGGACTTGCTCTTAATTCTAATATTAATCTGATTTCGCGCTTCGACCGTAAACATTATTTTTATCCAGATTCTCCGAAAGGTTATCAGATCACCCAGATGTATCAGCCAATTATCGGCCCAGGATTCGTGGAACTACCGAACGGTACTAAAATTCGCATCGAGCATGCCCACCTCGAAGGTGATGCGGGCAAGCTCACGCATTTTGACACCTATAGTCTCGTCGACCTTAACCGTGCCGACACCCCTCTGATTGAAATTGTTTCTATGCCAGACATTCATTCGAAGGAAGATGCTCGCGATTATTGTAAAGAACTTTGGCGCATTCTGACTTTTTCCGGCGTTACTTATGGTGACCTCTATAATGGCAACATGCGTTTTGATGTAAATATTTCGCTCGCCAAAAAAGGTAGCACTGAGCTTGGTACGCGTGCCGAAATTAAGAATCTCAATTCTTTCCGTTCCGTCGAAATGGCTGTCGATTACGAATATCACAGGCAGAAAAAATTGCTCGATAATGGCGAAAAAATCGTTCAAGAAACTCGTGGTTGGAATGATAATACCGGTAAAACTACTTCTCAGCGTAGCAAGGAAGAAGCTAATGATTATCGCTACATGCCAGAACCAGATATTCCACCAATTCATTTGACTGAGGAATATGTCGAAGCTGAACGCGCTAAATTGGTACGCTTGCCAGCCGACTACCGCGCCATGCTCCGCGTAGTAATCCCAGAAGAACAACTTGAAATCCTTCTTGATCATCAAAATCTCGTCGAAAGTCTAGCTGAACTAAAGTCGGCCTACGATGCTGATGGTATTGAGAAGGAAATCACCAAGAATGCCATCCAGAAGATTTCTAATCTTTATACCTCGGTGCTTCTCGCGGAAGAAAATAGTAGTCTTTTGAATGATGAACTTCCGACCACCATGCAGCTTCGCGAACTTGCTGAGATGATTAATAAGAATGAACTCTCTTCCACCAGTGTCAAGGAAGTCTTCCTGCGTTTCTTCGACCCGAATATGCATCACAAGTCGGCTCGTGAAATCGCTAAGGAACTTAACCTTCTTCAGGAAAATGACCTCGGTGCACTCTCTGAAATTGTCGATCAAGTCCTAACTGATCCAGCCTGCGCCCAGGCCGTCGCCGACTTTAAGGCCGGTAGTGAAAAAGTTATCGGCTTCCTCGTTGGACAAGTCATGAAAGCTTCCAAGGGTAAAGCTAATCCAGCCATCGCTCAGAAGCTTTTGCGCGAAAAACTACAATAATCATCTAGCTAATCACTTGGATTAATTCCTATCAAAGCCAGTTAAGGCTAAAACCTAAAATCCGGCCCCAAAGCCGGATTTTTTAACAGCTAAAATTCCACTATCCGATTCTACTTATGCTATAATGAAGAAAAGTTAAGACCACAAGAAAGAAAATATGAAACTATACAGTAACGAGATTGTTTTTCGTGGTCATCCTGACAAAGTTTGTGATCAAATTAGTGACGCTCTACTAGACGCCTTCCTCTCTGGTGATTCCAGCTCCCGCTGTGGTATCGAAGTGATGGGTGGTAAAGGCAGAATTTTTATTACCGGCGAAGTCACTTCCGCCGCTAAGGTTGATGTTGAGTCTGTGGTGATGCGCGTCTTAAAAGAGGTCGGTTACATTAATGGCGATAACGCGGATAATCTCACGCCTTCTGGCACGCTCGCTGATTTTGAAATCGTCAATAATCTCGGCGTCCAGAGTCAAGATATTGCTCTCGGTACTAACGATGAGGTAGGCGGCGCCGGTGACCAGGGAATGATGTTCGGCTTTGCTTGTGATGACAACGCCGAATATAAGCCAACCGCCATGGTGATTATGCAGGAATTTTCTAAATTCTATGACGAATTGCGTCAAAAAGATTCACGCTTCCTGGCTGATGGTAAAACCCAGCTCACTGGTGAGTATGACGACGAGATGCGTCTTTTAAAAATTAAGGACTGGACGATTAGTTATCAAAATACCGAAACTGATCGCGCCGAAACTGACCAAATCCTCATCGATAAGGCACGCGAAATTGCTGGAAAATATAGCGTAGAAGTCGAAAAATTCCTCGTCAACCCGACTGGTAAATTTTTCATCGGTGGTTTTATGGGTGACGCTGGCCTCACCGGGCGCAAAATCGTAGTCGATAGCTATCAATCCTTTGCCCCGGTTGGCGGTGGTGCTTTTTCTGGTAAGGACCCATCCAAGGTAGACCGTTCTGCTGCCTATAAGGCGCGCGAAATCGCTGTAGATTATCTCAAACGTTATAATTTACATTTTTGCGAAGTGCAACTTTCCTACGCTATTGGTATTGCTGAGCCACTTGCAATCTATATCAAGGGTGATGGCAAAAATATCACGCCAGAGTCAGAATTATATGCCGCTTGTACGCCGAAAAATATCATCAAAGATCTGGATCTCTTACATAAAAAATACGAAGATACCGCCAAATTCGGTCATTTCTAAAAACCAAGAAAAGAACCTCATCTCGGGGTTCTTTTTTATTAAAAAATCACATCAATTTATCTCGTCTAGTTTGCTTGCTATTCTACTGTAAACTTAGGCTACATATATCTTGAATAAAACCATAAATACTATAAAATAGAGCTAGAAGCATAAGCACAAAAATCAAAAGGAAAGGTAGTATGTCTAAAATTAAAACATTTTTTAAGAGGCCAGCGCAGGCGTGGCAGCGCATTTTTGGTTTCTTACCGATTATTTCGTTTGGCGGCATGGCACTCATTCTCGGCACCTTATCTATTGCACCGAATTTTATGAACTTCGCCCATGCTGAAGAAAAACCGGCTCTAAAGCCTAGCGACATTAATCTGTCTATCAGTGTGAATGAAGCGTTCCATAAGTTTAATGACGTCTATCTTACTTCGGACGGGGTTGAACATGAAGATCAAAATAATGTTACTTTTAAACCTACCGTAAAGACTAATAATCCTGCAGGTTACAAGGTTTACTTCTCGGACGTTGATGAAGATACTAGTATGCGTAGTATCGATACTACCGTGACCGACTCAATTCGTTCTGCTACCCCTTCAGATTTTGAGAATGGCGTACCGAAGAATACTGCGGATAATTACTGGTATTGTGGTATTTTACAGGTTCCAGATACAATTGCGGGAGAAGTATATAAAACTTTCTTCTCCACCAATAATGACCTGTCGATTCCGGCCAGGAGCAAGCAAAAGTTAATCGACGAAGTTAAGTATGTGAAGCCAAATGACAATCAAAATAATGGTGTATTCTGTAATATTTCGGTAAATAAACAATTGGCCCCATCGACCTATGTCGGTAAAATGATTTTTACCACCGTCGCTAATACGAATAATTTGAAACCGGCCACCCTCAAGGACGGATATTCAGCTTTCCGTAAAATTCCAAATAATCGGGTATTTAGGAGCTTTGAATATACTAAGCCGACCCCAAGGGATTTTTCTGACGAAGTAAAAAATGATGAATCTATTGTCTCAAACATAAAACCAGATTATGAATATGCTGGTATGCCTGGTCCAGCCTGTCCTCCTACAAGAGAAGTGGGATCTGATATGTATAATCTCACGGCCAATAATACGGATGATGAAGAGCCAGTATTGTTTTGGATTTCTACTAACTGTATCGATAACGGTTTAAGTTTGCGTTGGTGGTCTCCATCTGGAACCTTGAAACTTGGTGAAAACTGTTCGAATTTCTTCTCTACGGCTAATGCTCCGCGCTTTGATAACCTAGACCTTTCTGGAGTTGATCTTTCAAAATGTAAGAACATGGAGTCTATATTCGAACGCACCGATGAAGGGTTTAAGCGAATCAATTTCGGAGACAATCAATTCTCCCCTGAATTAAATAATACCAAGAAGATGTTTAAGGGTAATAATAAACTGGAAGAGATTAGGACTAACCATGATCTTGATTTGACCTATGTCTCAGAGAGTAGTGAGATGTTCGATGGCAATACCAGTCTAGTTGGCTCATACTTTAATGATAGTTGTATATTCACTGAATATAATACCGCAAAAACTGACGGCTCTATGGCTAAAACTATTAACGGATATTTCCATCGTGTCGATAGTGACGGCCGTCATTGTGTTGCTGTTAGATCTGAATAGCTTTTACCTGACCCATAATTAAAAAAATCCCAAAGAGAGCCGCGTGCTCTCTTTTTTTCTTCTTGAAATTATGGTAAAATATCCTGAAAGTCTAAAAAACTATTAATTAATAAGGAAATTCATGGCAGAAGCTACACATGATTTATCAAAATTGCGCAATATTGGTATTATTGCACATATTGATGCAGGCAAGACCACGACTTCAGAGGCTATCCTCTACCGTACTGGCTTGAAGCACAAAATCGACCTCGTCAAGGGTGACACCGGTGGTGCTACTACTGACTGGATGGAACAGGAAAAGGAACGTGGTATTACCATTACTTCCGCAGCTGTTACCGCCACTTGGAAAGGTCACAAAATTAACATTATCGATACCCCAGGCCACATCGACTTTACCGCCGAAGTAGAACGTTCTCTTCGCGTGCTCGATGGTGCCGTCACCGTTTTCGATGGTAAGATGGGTGTCGAAGCTCAATCAGAAACTGTTTGGCGCCAAGCTACCAAGTATGGTGTGCCACGTCTCTGTTTTATTAACAAGATTAACCAAATCGGTGGTGACTTTTACAAGTCTCTCGATTCTATCCACAAGCGTCTCTCGAAGAATGCTTTCGCTATTCACCTTCCAATTGGTTTCGAAAAAGATATCTGTGGTGTCGTCGACCTTATCGATATGAAGGCCTACACCTACAAAGAATACGCTGACCACTCTTTGACCGTTGGTGAAATTCCTGCTGACATGCTTGATAAGGCTAAGAAAGCTCGTGCTCTTCTCGTGGAAGAAGCTGTAGCTGCTGATGAAGATTTGATGAATAAGTACTTCGCCGAAGGTGAAGAAGCTATCACCGAAGCTGAACTCAAGGCTGCTCTTCGTAAGCGTGTACTTGACGGCGACTTCTTCCTCGTGACTGGTGGTGATGGTCGTGGTGTGATTGTCGAAAAAGTTCTCGACCTCTGTGTTGACTACCTCCCTTCACCTCTTGACCGTGATCTTGGTCAAACTGTTGGTACCGATCCAAAGACTGGCGATAAGGTCATCCGCAAGGCTTCTGTCACTGAACCTCTCACCGCTCTCGCTTTCAAGATTGCTTCTGACCCATTCGTCGGTAAGCTTGTCTTCGTCCGTGTTTACTCTGGTGTTTTGAAGTCTGGTTCATATATCTTAAACGCTACTACCGGCAATAAGGAACGCGTCGGTCGTCTCGTCCGTATGTTTGCTGATAAGCGTGAAGAAATTTCTGAGGTTGCCGCTGGTGATATTGCCGCTATCGTCGGTCTCAAGGAAACCACCACTGGTACCACGCTTTGTGACCCAGCCCACCCAATTCACCTTGAATCTATCGAGTTCCCAGAACCACCTGTTTCTATCGCCGTTGAGCCTAAGACTAAGGCCGACCAAGAAAAAATGGGTCTCGGCCTCGCTAAGCTCGCTGAAGAAGACCCAACCTTCCGTGTTCATACTGATGAAGAAACTGGTCAAACCATCATTTCTGGTATGGGTGAGCTTCACCTTGAAATCATTATCGACCGCTTGAAGCGTGAACATAATGTGGAAGCCAATACCGGTGCTCCTCAGGTTGCCTACCGTGAAACTATTCGTGGTACTGCCGAAGCTCAAGGTAAGCACATCAAGCAATCCGGTGGTCGTGGTCAATACGGTGACGTTTGGATTAAGTTTGAGCCAAATGAACCAGGTAAGGGCTTCGAATTTATCGATATGATTAAGGGTGGTGTGGTGCCTCAAGAATACCGCAAGCCAGTCCAACAAGGTGTGGAAGAAACCCTTAATGGTGGTGTGATTGCTGGTTACCCAGTGGTTGATATCAAGGCTACTCTCTATGATGGTTCTTACCACGATGTCGACTCTTCCGAGCTCGCCTTCAAACTCGCTGGAAGCCTAGCTACCCGTGAAGGTATCAAGAAAGCCAAACCAGTGCTTCTTGAGCCATTTATGAAGCTTGAAGTTACCACTCCTGAAGAATTCATGGGTGATGTGATTGGTGATATTAACTCTCGCCGTGGCCGCATCGACGCCATGGAAGACATCCAAGGTGGTGCCAAGCTTATTACCGCTTTTGCTCCACTGGCTAACCTCTTCGGTTACACTTCCGATCTCCGCTCGATGAGCCAAGGTCGTGCCGCTTCTTCTATGGAGCTCGCACAATACGAGGAAGTACCACCTAACGTTGCTCAAGAAATCATTGAGAAGCGCAATACTTCTAAGTAAGAGTAATCAATCTCTTAAAAAATAACCTCTTCGGAGGTTATTTTTTATCTAAAATTTTATTTGCGGTATCTGACAACTTGAAAAAATAGTGAGAATATTGTAGAGTAATAGAGATACTTTTTGTGCCAGATGACTGTATTGTATATTGAAAAGGAGGTGGAAACTGTGAAGGAAATTAAACCAAAAAGGCAGGATATAATCCTGACGTAAAGTAGCTCAAACTATACTGAAAACTTGGGGGTAAATTATGAATTCAAAAAGAAATGATATTTCAGATGAAGAGTGTTTAACTGCGGTTGTTTATTTTGCATCCGGCATTGCACTATTCATTCTATTCTGTATGAGTAGCTTACAATTAAACAGGAATAGATATTCTGAACAATCAATTCAGAGTGAAAAAGATCCGGTTATTAGAGAGCAAAAAGAGTTAGACAGAAAGAAATCGGAGATCCTGAACCTAATTATTAGATTAAGTATGGCATCTATTGATCCTCCATACCTTTCGATTTTTCAAGTTGAACCTTGTAGTTAGAAAAAACTTCTCATAGTGAGTATTTTCTTTTAATCAAAAAGCCCCGCATTTCTGCGAGGCTCTTTTTTTTGGAGTTTAATTTCGTCTGACGACTACATTTGCGTCGATATCCTTAAACAAATCATCGCGATTAAGGTTAGACTCGTGCCCAACCAGAGCATTAGTGCGCTCTACCACTCGCTTGATCAAATCCACCGAATCTTCACGTACATAATACAATGCACGATATTGATCCTTAGACGGGTCATAATTAGGATTGTTCTCGATAAAACGCTTTAATTGCATTTCCGCATAGAAACTCGAAAGTTCTGGTGACAGCAATAAAACATTACCATCATTAGAAAAATAGGGTCCACCATTATGATCAATATCCGTAAGTTTCATCTTGTGCATCACGTGATAGAAATCTTCCGGTCTTGCATCGGTTCTGCCGTAGCCAGAATTCGGGAAAAGTCGGTCATCTTTCACATAATAGACTTCAATACCATTTACACCAATACCATAAAACACTCCGCTAATATGTCGGCGTGAATCAATACGGTAGGGTACCAGACGTTTTTCGAAATCTGCCATGCTGCCAAGATCATTTACCTGCTTACCCTCCACTCCATAATTAGCATCGAACCGAATCATTAACTTCGGATTGGCTTCGCTAATAAAGGTATAGACGTCTATCGCCGGGAAGCTATCGGCTAGTCTAAGATTGAAACCGTTATCTCTCATATAGCCAACTAGGTCGAACTCGCCAAATCTCGTGTAAGTCTTTGGGTTATTCTTCTGGTGGGTTGGGAGTGGCTCAGAGGCTTCTTGCTTAATACGCCTCAACATATACTCCGCCGTAAAAGAAATGGTATCTGGCTCATCTGGTTCAATCGGCTCCATGGGATCGAGCTTAGTGGTATGAAATTCATCTACCAAATTCTGTACCAGGAACTGCGTATAGTTAATTCCGTCAGCTCCAGTAAAGTTTGGCGTGCGGCCATTCAGATAGGGGTCCAAGAATCCTGCATCAGTACCGTCTTTAATATAAGTCGGGATATTCCGATAGTGGTAATAGCTATTCTCCCCGGCATCAGTATTAACCTCGAGCACCGAATTTCCTCTAATACTCTGATTTAAATGCTTCGGGAAGAGAATTACGTTGCTTGGCACCATAAAATCCGAAATGTAACTGCCAGATTGCGACACAAGCTGATCTCTCAGGTCTTCCACTTCTCTGATATTAAATTCAGAAACCATTTGGAATGTGCCTGGGTGTGACCTACCTGGGTCGGGATCCTTTAACGGTGCTAATCCATAATCATTTCTGGCTGCTCGTCTAGCTTCTAATACGTCAGGCGTGGCATCCCTAATCGGTCCGGCTACTTCGCCGCCACCGAATTCGGAAGCATCCACCGCTGCCGTCAGCTGCGCATCCATCTCATATGGATTGTCGGTTTCTTCTTCATGTTTCACTTCCGCCTTCGCGGTAGTTTCTACTTCGGAAGTCTCCGGAACCACGGTTTTACTCTGGGCGTTACAAGCAACTAAGCCGAGAGCGAGTGACAAAAACAGGAATTGTTTCTTCATCATGCACCTCCATTTTAATGTGCGTAGGGTAAGAGTGGCCTAAAAGTTAACCATATTCTACAATTTTTTAGTAAAAATGTCAATTTTAACATAATTGGATTAATTACTGGCAAAAAAGCACAAAATATGGTAGAATATGCAAGTTAGTTTTTCAAAAATTGGAAAAATCAGGAAGTTCTTTAGAAAAAACGAAGGGGGAAATTGTATGTTTGCAATACTAGTTACGTTGTCGTGCTTTTTGGCGGGTCTATTCTGTCTGGTGCTGAATTATTTTCGCATTATCCTGATTCTACAGATTGATATCTTTATCTGTGGTTGGATTGTGCTGACCTTACTTCCAGCACTAATATTTATCATCTATCATCAACGTGAGAAACTTCTGGCAGAGAGAATTGCCAGAATCGATGAAGAGATGGACCAGGGCTGTTATCACTTTCAGTTTGATATTAAGCCTAGAAAAAGAATCTCCAAAGTCGCAGACGACGGAGTGGATTTTGATGATTATGGCTGTGGCTGTGAGTGGGATCGTGAACGCCATGATTTGGTCAAAGTCGTGCCAAAAGATTAAAACTGCAACTTTAAATTAAAAAATCACACTAGCCCATCTGGGCAAATTTTACTACAACATCGAAAAACTAACAGTCAAGGCGTCAATTTGGCGCCTTTTTTCCTGAATTCTCTCTTTACTTATTCTTTAAAATCTATTAATATATAGATATATCTAGCTTCTTGGCTGGTTAATATTAGTGCCAAGGAGAATAATATTAAAGGAGAATAATAAAGAATGGCAAATTTCGACCGTTCCAAGCCACACATTAACGTTGGTACTATGGGTCACGTTGACCACGGTAAGACTACTCTTACTGCTGCTATTACCACCGTACTTGCGAAGCGCCTCCCATCTGATGTTAACAAATCAGTTGCTTACGATCAGATCGACAACGCTCCAGAAGAAAAAGCTCGTGGTATTACCATTGCTACCTCTCACCAAGAGTACGAATCAGAAAAGCGTCACTACGCTCACGTAGATATGCCAGGCCACGCCGACTACATCAAGAACATGATTACCGGTGCTGCTCAAATCGATGGTGCTATCCTCGTAGTTGCTGCTAACGATGGTCCACTTCCACAAACTCGTGAGCACGTACTTCTTGCTCACCAGGTGAACGTACCAAAAATCATCGTCTTCCTCAACAAGATGGATCTTGCTGACCCAGAACTCGTTGAGCTCGTTGAGATGGATGTCCGTGAACTTTTGAACAAGTACGGCTTCGATGGTGACAACGCTCCAATCATCAAGGGTTCTGCTCTTAAGGCTCTTGAAGGCGACACCGAAATGGAAGACCGCATCATGGATCTCGTCCACGCTATGGATGAATACTTTGACATTCCTGAACACGATCTTGACAAACCATTCTTGATGCCAATCGAAGATGTCTTCTCCATCAAGGGTCGTGGTACCGTCGCTACTGGTCGTATCGAACAAGGTGTTGTCAAATTGAACGACGAAGTTGAAATCGTTGGTTTGAAGCCAACCCAAAAGTCTGTCGTTACCGGTATCGAGGCTTTCCACAAGACTCTTAACGAAGGTGAAGCTGGTGATAACGCCGGTCTCTTGCTCCGTGGTATCGAACGCGAACAAATCGAACGTGGTCAGGTTATTGCTAAGCCAGGTTCTATCACCCCACACACTGAATTCGAAGCTCAGGTTTACATCTTGAAGAAAGAAGAAGGCGGCCGTCACACCCCATTCTCAAAGGGTTACAAGCCACAATTCTACTTCCGTACTACCGATGTTACCGGTGAAGTCGAACTTCCAGCTGACAAAGAAATCGTCATGCCAGGTGACACTGTTACCTTCCAGGTCAAGCTTCTTTCAGCTATCGCTATGAACAACAACGACCGTTTCGCTATCCGTGAAGGTGGCCGTACTGTCGGTTCTGGTGTTGTTACCAAGATTATTAAATAATCTACTATAACAAGCTAAATACCTCTCCTTCAGGGGAGGTATTTTTTTGTCTTGACGAACCTCAGTTTTTATCGTAAAATAAATCTACTATTATTAATTGAATTCTAAAAACTCATTGACGCATCAAGCATCTGAAGTTATAGAATTAGAAGGAAAACAATGGCAGACGCAAAAAACGAAGGCTTGAAGATCCGTATTCGTCTCAAGGCCTACGACCATCGTGTAATCGACCAAAGCGCTAAGCAAATCGTCGATACCGCTATCCGTACTGGTGCCGCCGTTTCTGGCCCAGTCCCACTACCAACTAAGCGCAGTACTTTTACTGTGGTGAAATCACCTCACGTTTACAAGACCGGTGGTGAAGCTTTCGAAATGAAGATTCACAAGCGTCTCATCGACATCACCAATGCTACCCCAAAGACCATTGATGCACTTCAAAACTTGTCTTTGCCAGCTGGTGTCGATGCCGAAATCAAAATGTAATTAAAACATAAATTACTTGAAAATCCCAATCTTGAATTGGGATTTTTGATTTGTTTTAGTATAACCTTTATGTTAAAATTATCCTGCATGACGAGCGATAAAAATCAAAAACTGCGAATCACCCGTTCATGGCTAAAAAGTCTTGCCGGCTTTTTTACCTTAACGGCCTCAATTTTTAGCTTGAACCTGATTTTTGCTCCCCGAACTTACGCTCTCTTTGCGCCGTCTTTGTCTGCGGCCCTTAATCGATCTTCGGTGTCATTTAGTGGTAGTAACAATCATCCCGCGAGCCCACAGCTTCAGGAGGCGACCACAAAACTAACTGTCAACTCTAATGATAAAAGTGGCTACCGCGTAATTGTCGGTACTGATTCGAATAATACTTCACTCATTAGTTCGAACTCTGCTGTTACTGATAGGATCAATTCAATTCCGAGTGACAATACTCTAAGCAATTTTCCTGCCAGGACCTGGGGATACAAGATAGAGGATGAGACTAATTTTCGCCCAATTGGTTCAGTCACTAGTCCGACGAATCTTTTTAGCTCCGAAGAAAAAACTGATGGCAATGAAGTCAAGAATATTACTATTGGCATGAATCTGGGCACCGATCTTTTGAGTGGTAGTTATAAAAACACCCTCATGATTTCGGTTATTTCGAATAATAATGCCGGTACTAATGCTACGCTCACAAGAGGACCAGATTTAAACCAGAAAATTGCTCGTAGTGCAATGCTTGCTGGCACGAATTTGCATGCTATTAAGGGGTTCAAACGAAGTCCGACCGCGCCGACGGCCGCCATGAAGACTATTAATATCGAAGATTCTGATGAATCTAGTTATGAAATTTTAGCTTGGTTCGATCCAGCAGATAAAACAGTTTACTACTATTGCGAGAATGATCGTGTCTATATGAACGACGACTCACGTCAGATTTTTAATAACATCCTTAATATTACCGATATTGATTTGTCTGGACTCGATACACGTTACGTGAAGGATATGTCTTTTATGTTTAATAACGCCAGAAGTGTGGTAAACCTAGATCTTTCTACCTTTAAGACTTCCCGTGTCACTGCGATGACTAATATGTTTGCCTATATGGGGTCCCTGAAAAATCTCAATATTTCTAGTTTTAAAACTAAAAACGTTAAAAACTTCTCTCGTATGTTTATGGGCGTTTCCTCTTTGCAAAATCTTGATCTCTCGCATTTCGATACTGCTAATGTTACTGATATGGGTAATATGTTTAGCGGCGCAAGTAATATTACGTCACTAGATTTGGGGAATTTTAATACGGCTAATGTTGTTAATATGCAGGAAATGTTTAAGGATTGTGGTAATCTTACCAGTCTGAATGTCTCAAGTTTTAATACGGCTAAGGTCACCAATATGCAAACCATGTTTGGTGGCGCTACCAAGCTCACTAGCCTCGATATCCGTAATTTTGATACTTCTAAGGTCACCAACATGCTCTCCATGTTTGGTAATCTCCGCTCAATGACCGATTTTAAAATCAGTGACAAATTTAAGACTCACAATGTGACAAATATGGCCAGCATGTTTGCAAACTGCATCCTTCTGGAGGAGCTTGATCTCTCGAATTTTGATACCAGAAAAGTGATTACTACGAGTGCGATGTTTAGTGGTATGAGTAATGTAAAAAAGATTATTTTAAGCCCTAATTTCCAGACCAGTAATGTCACTAATATGAATAGTATGTTTAATAATTGTAATCAATTGCAGGAAATTGATCTTTCGAGTTTTGATACTAGAAAAGTTACAGATTTTACCAATATGTTTAATGCCTGCTCCAACCTCACTTCACTTGATGTCTCGACTTTTAATACTAGTGAAAGTATTAGTATGGCTGGTATGTTTAGTGGCATGCTGAATCTCACTAGTCTTGAGCTTGGACACAATTTTAATACTTCTAAGGCAAACAGTTTGTATAATATGTTCTTCAACGATCGTAAATTGGTCAGTCTGGATCTTTCGCAGTTTGATACCAGGAATGTGACAAATATGGCGTCAATGTTTAGCTATATGTTTGAGCTAAAAAATCTCAACATTTCGTCCTTCGATACCAGTAAAGTAGAATCCATGTATCGTATGTTTTATAGTACTAGTAAGCTCGAAAATCTTGACTTCAGTCATCTTGACACTAGTAAGGTCCATAATATGCAAGATATTTTTTCCGGCATGGCGGCTTTATCCTCAATCAATCTCGGCGGACGTTTTTCTACGGCTAGTGTGACAGATATGCGTGGCATGTTTACAGATACGAATAGTCTTACCGAACTTGATTTGAGCAATTTTAATACTGCGAAGGTGAATAAATTTAGCAACATGTTTGCTTCCTCGCGCCCGCTCGAAACAAAATTGGAAAAAATTTACGTCAGTCAAGATTTTAATATTTCTGCTGGCACTGAATTTAATAATGTATTTCAAAATCAGGTAAAACTGCGTGGTGGTAATGGTTCCTTCCTTGTAAATCCTGCTTCTGCTGATAAAACTTGGCTTCGTATCGACCGCCCAGGCGCCAAAGGCTACTTCACTCAGAAACCATAACCGTTTAAAATCATCGAAAATGACAATTTTAAACGGTTTTTATTATGGTTATGTTAAAATAGCATAAAAGGAGAGGAAAATTTCATGTTATTTTTTAGTAAAAATAAACACATTCTAAAATGCGCTGTTTTGTTGTTCTTTATGAGTCTATTTGGTGCCGTCTTAAATGCCAATAATACTCACGCTAGCGAGCTGTCTGCTTTTTTTACTTGGAATACAAACACTAGCGTGGATGGCAGAGATATTCTAGATTCCGATTCGAAATCAATACAGATGTTAGCTGAATTATACGTTCAGGGCGCAGATGACAGTGGCTTCACTGTCTCAGTTCATACAAAAAATGACACTACCTCGCTTGTTAATGAAGAAAAATTTGTGAATGATGAGATTAAATCCATCTCCGAAAACTTAACTCTAGATAATTTTAAAGAAAATAACTGGGGGTTCAGCACTGATGGTGCGGATTATCAACCAATTCCAGATAAAGATCATCCAAAACTTATTGCAAATACAAAAGGTCAAGATAGTAGAATAATAAAGACTTACTATGCAATTAAATTAAATGAGAATATTAAGCCCGCTAATTATAAAAATACCATTGTTTATTCGGTAGTATCCAATCAAATCGCTAATCTTCCTTTGGGAATCGAATTTAATAAGGCTATCAAGGAGATCGCTGGCGGCGAGGAAAATGTAGTCCATATCAAAGCTTCTAATACAATACCAAATGGCGCAAATGTCAAAAATATCGCAACTAATGCTGATGTAAAGGGTGAATTTAAAATTTGGTATGACCAATCAGAAAAGACTGTTTATTACTGGACCTCTACAAAATATGCCTATTTAAATGAAAACAGTGAAAAGATGTTCGATGGTTTTTCGAATCTAGAATCAATAGACACCACTAAACTCAATGCTTCTTTTGCCACTACTACCGCCAATATGTTTTCGAAAAATCCGAAACTCAAAACCCTAAATTTTGGAGAATATATATTCAAGACAGGTAGAGTTATTAATATGCATGAGATGTTTGCCGATACCGGGCTAGAGAGAATTCCTATGGGAGATACGGGATATAGTCTTGATACAAAAAACGTAGTAGACATGTCTGGTATGTTTGCAAGATCTAGGAAACTGTGGGATTTAAGATTTGTAGGAATTTTTGATTTTTCAAATGCAGAAGATTTAAGCTATATGTTCTATGGGGTAAACGGATCCGATGTTATCTTTATAGGTTCCTTTGGTAATAGAATTGAAAAAGTAAAGAAACTTGATTATATATTTGCCACTGATCAAGAAGATAGGGTGACGTGTATTTCTACAGTAACATATTCAGGCGACACAACTTTTGATACATGGAATACGCGTGGTGTAGTTAGCTATAATGAGATGTTTGCTGGGCGAACAAAATATAAGGGAATCGTGTCGGAAGAAACAGGTGTGCCGTTGTCAGACTTATCGCTGTTGAGGGTAAGCAGTCCTAGTGGTAGCGGATATTTCTGCAATATAGATACCTTATAGATAAAATACCATTTCACAAATTTTTCAAGACTTTTCTTCCATTCTAGTTATGCTAAACTATATATAGTATAAAACGAATTAGGGAAAATATTGTGAATCATAAATTTTTGAAGCTTAGCTCGGGGCTCGCTTTGACCTTGGTCGCAGCTGCCTGGCTTAACACTAAAAACACTTCTGCCCTCTATCAGTCCAGTCTTTCGGCCTATGTTGATAATGTTAAAACAGAGGTCGATGGCGATCTTCTACTCGATAATCCTACCGTTAAAAGGGAAATGAATCTAAATATCGGCGTCACCGCGAAAAATAAATCCGGCTACAAGGTCGTGGTTAATTCTAAAACCGATAATACCGCCTTGAATAATTCTGACCCCGCCAAGCCAGATAAGATTGAGTCAATTACTGGTACTAAGTCGTTGAATAATTTTACCGCAAACACTTGGGGTTATAAATTATCTTCCGCCACCGACTATAGTCCAATCCCAAGTCTCAGCCATCCGGCCATCGTGGCGAATAACACCGAAAAAGAAGTGACTAATCAAAAAACTATTCTCAATCTCGGCATTAATCTCGGCGACGATTTACGTCCAGGTGATTATATTAATCAGTTAGTGGTTTCTGTCGTGGCCAATACTTATCAAAAAGAAGCCATTATGGACAAGGGTGAGTCCTTCAATAAGGCTATCACTTATCTCGGCAAGCGTAGCTCCTCCAACTTCTTCGGTCATGGTCAAGAAATGATTGAGCATTTCCGTCGTAGTGCCACCGCCCCAACTGCCGGTGATAAGCCTATCGAAATTCAAGACAATGCAAATTCTGATTATGCTATTAAGGCTTGGTATAAGGAAGCCGATAAAACCGTTTATTATTATACCGAAACCGAGAAAATCTTCCTCGCACCAGATTCTTCAAATATGTTCAAGAATTTCACTCACGTGCAGGATCTCGATTTAGCTAAATTTGACACTCGCAATGTCGTAAATATGGCCAGTATGTTTGAGGCGGCTGAAAAAGTTCAGAATCTAAATCTCGCAAATTTTGACACAACTAATGTCACTAATATGCGCAATATGTTCTCCGGTATGACCGAACTCACCTCGCTTGATCTTTTGAATTTCAATACCAAGCAAGTTACGGATGTATCCAATCTCTTTAATAATCTTCAGGCCGCAACCGAAATTAAGCTAGGTGTTAATTTCACTCTAGAAAATACCACTACGCTCGCAGGTATCTTTGCTAATACTTGTAAGATTGCTAGCCTCGATCTTTCGATGTTAAATACCGCCAATGTGCGAAATTTCGATAATCTCTTCAGCCTCGCTGGCACCGGCACCACTACGGATGCTTGTTCAGCTGGTGACGCCTTAACTACGATTTACGCTTCCGCAAATTTCATTGTTGATGCTTCCGCACAAGCTACAAATCTCTTTAATGGCCGTACCAATTTGCGTGGCGGTAATGGCTCGCATGAGACCGACCCAGCTACCGCCGACAAGACTTGGCTACGCCTCGACGCCGCCGGCACTCCAGGCTACTTCACCGCTAAGCCATAATTTACAAAACACCACTCGAAGTACTCACAACCAAATCGGAAAATATAAACTTAAAAGTAAAATTACAATAACTTAAAAATCCAAATTTCATATTTGGATTTTTATTTTACTTGCATTCTTGAAATATCAAGCTAAACGCCTTATACTTAAATTATGCATAAGCCGAAACGAAATCCTGTCCGAATTATTAAAAATTTGATCATTCTGGCGGTGTGCGTTGCGGCTTTTTTCTGGATATTTTTCGATATTTTAAAACGCGAAACCGTGGTGTCTCATGATGCCTCAGTACTTGTCATGGGGACGAACGCTATTTTTAAGCCATTCGAATATAAAGAAAGTGGCCAAGTGGTTGGTTTTGATGTGGATCTCGCGCGCGAAATCGCGAAAGATCTAGGTGCTGAGCTAAAAATTGAGGACATGTCTTTTGACGGCCTGCTTCCGGCCCTCGAAGGTGGTCGCATCGATATCGCCGTAGCTGGCATGTCAGTCACCGAAGAACGCGCGAAGAATGCACTATTTTCAGAACCCTATTATCAGGCCACCCAGCGCATCATTGTCCCAGAAGATAGTAAGATTTTTAATAAATCTGGCCTCATCGGTAAGAAAATCGGCGTTCAACTCGGTACTACCGGGGATATTTTGGCTTCCGAAATTAAGGGCGCCAAGGTTGTTCAATTTCCGGCCGCGCCAAATGTTTTACAGGAGCTCGCTTCCGGTCGAGTCGATGCCGTGATTTTAGATGATGCCCCAGCTAATCAATATATTGTGGCATTTCCGGGTCTCAAAATTCTTGGCTCCGCGATTGGTAACGAATCTTATGCTATTGCTATGAAAAAATCTAACACCACCTTGAAAGAAAACATTAATCAATCGATTAATCGCATGAAAGAGGATGGTCGCATGGACGCCTTACTAAAAAAATATTTTGGAGAAACGAGATAAAATTTTTGGAAGTGATATTTGGTAACGGGCGTTGGATCTATTTTTGGCACGGACTTGAAGTTACCATCGTCTTAACTATTTTGGCGCTCTTTTTTGGTTTTCTTCTCGGCGTTTTGATATCAATGCTTCGCACTTCTAGTGTTAAATTTTGTCAAAAAATCGCTAATCTCTACGTCACGATTATCCGCGGCACACCTCTTCTAGTGCAGCTCTTAATTATGTATTACGTAATTTTTGCCGAATATCGCGCTATGCCGAAAATCATCGTCGCCGCCGTAGCTTTTTCACTTAATAGTGGCGCCTATATTTCGGAAATCATTCGTGGTGGTATTGAAAGCGTTTCTAGTGGCCAAAAAGAAGCCGCGCGTTCACTCGGTCTTTCGGAATTTCGTACGCAACTTTACGTCGTGATGCCACAGGCGCTCAAAAATTCCTTACCGAGTCTCATCGGCGAGGGAATTTCGCTCTTTAAGGAGACCTCCATCGTTGGCTGGATTGGTCTCGGCGATATTATGCGTGGCGCCGACGACATTCGTTCTCTCACTGCCACAGCTTTTGAATCTCTGGTCGCCGCCGCAATTATTTATCTGGCTATCACCCTAATCTTTACTAAAATTATGTCTAAAGTGGAAAAGAGGTTGGCTTAAGATGTCTATTGTCGTAAAGAAGCTTGAAAAAAGTTTCGAAAATCAAAAAGTTCTCCGTGGTATTGACCTCGAAATTCAAGACGGCGAAACCGTAGTTTTGATTGGTTCTTCTGGTTCAGGAAAATCTACTTTTTTGCGCTGCTTGAACTTGCTAAATGTTCCAGATAAGGGTCAAATTTTTATCGATGGACAGGAGATTACGAATCCCAAAACCAATCTTAATAAGCTTCGTGCTAAAGTTGGTATGGTTTTTCAAAGTTTTAATCTTTTTGAAAATCTTAATATCATAGAAAACATCAAGCTCGCTCCTAAAAAAGTCCTACATATCTCGAATAAACAGGCGGAAAAAGAGGCTATGGAGCTACTGAAACGTGTTGGCTTAGGAAATAAAGCTTATGATTATCCGAAGAATCTTTCGGGTGGTCAAAAACAGCGTGTCGCCATCGCTAGGGCCTTAGCTATGCATCCAGAGGTAATTTTGTTCGATGAGCCGACTTCTGCGCTCGATCCAGAAATGGTTGGCGAAGTACTCGAGGTCATTAAAGATCTTGCCAAAGATCACAGCCGTACTATGGTGATTGTCACTCATGAAATGAGTTTTGCAAGAGAAGTTGGCACCCGCCTTATCTTTCTTGATAAGGGAAAAATTATTGAAGATGGTGATCCGCACCAAGTGATGGCCCATCCTACCACCGAACGGGCCGCCCGCTTCTTCCAAAATATAAAAAATTAACAGTATATGCTAAAATAAATATATGACGCTCGTAATGAGACTTAAAAAGAAATTTTATTTTTTAGCTGCGAATTATTTTCGTTTTTTTGCTAACATCTCGCTTAGACGCTGGAAGCCTCGGGTGATTGCCATTACCGGTTCAGTGGGTAAGACTACCATGCTGAACTTGGTCGAATCCACCCTGAAAACCAAGGCACATTATTCCTTTAATGCTAATTCTGCCTTTGGTGTAGCCTTTGATATTGTTGATATGGACGGTGTGCGTGGCAGCAAGTGGCGCTGGCTTAACTTAATCATCGGTGTGCCATTTAAATCGCTTTTTTACACCCATCGTGAAAAGTTTTATATTGTCGAAATCGACGGTGAACGTCCGCACGAGGCAGAATTTCTCGCTAAATGGCTAAAACCAGAAGTCACGATCTGGGTTTCTCTTGGCCTTTCACACGCTGTGCAATTCGAAAAGCAGGTCGAAGCTGGCATCTTCCCAAATCTCGAAAAAGCCATTACGCATGAATTTGCTACCTTACCAGAAAATACTCAAAAATTAATTCTCATCGATAAGGATGTCGCTCTAATGAATCGTGCGATAGATAAAATTGTCGCCAAAGGCAAGACTAAGGCCGAAGTTATTAAGTGTAGCAAGAGTGAATTGTTAAATTATGCCGTTTATCCAAATAAGACTGAGTTCGTCATGGATTTTACTAGTCAGCCAAAGCTGGGTGAATTCACTATCACCTTTAAAAATCCGATGCAACGCGACCTTGCAATTCAGTTGTCTATGCTCGCCAAGCTTTGTGAATATCTCCACATTCAAATGCCAAATGATTTTTCCGATATGCGTGAAGCACCTGGACGTAATACTTTTTTGAAAGGAATTAATAATCTAAAAATTATCGATAGTAGCTATAATGCTCATCTAATCTCCATGGAGTCAATCCTTAAAATGTACCGCTCAATGCGCACTCAACATAAGTGGTTAGTAATCGGGGATATGGTGGAGCAGGGCAGTATCGAACGGCACGAACATGAAAAGCTAGCCGAGGCTATAATTGCCACTAATCCCGAACAGGTTGTTTTAATTGGACGCCGTACCCGCGAATATACCTACCCGATTTTACAAAAACAGGGCATCAAGACTAGCGTCTTCGATGACCCGAAAAAAGCTCTCGAATTCATTCAGCAAAATGCCGTAAATGGTGAGACTATTCTCTTCAAGGGTAGCCAATACCTCGAATGGATTATCGAAAAATTATTATTAAATCCGGCCGATACCGAACGTCTGCCACGCCGCGAGAAGGCCGCAGAAAAGCGCCGCGAAAAAAGGGGACTTAACTAATGAAAACTTTATATATTATTCATGGCTGGACCTACACCGTTGAACCATGGACTAAAACCATCGAAATTCTACGCGATAAATACAAAATCGAAGTTAAAATGCTCCATGTTCCAGGACTAACCGAGCAAAGTCAAAAAGTCTGGACGATTAACGATTATGTACGCTGGGCTAAGCGTGAACTTCCTGACGACGCTGTGGTGCTCGGCCATAGTAATGGTGGACGCATCTTAATGAATCTCACTATCAAGCATCCGAAAAAACTTTCACATTTAATTCTTCTCGACAGCGCGGGTATATATGAAAAATCTTTGAAACGTGATATTTTACGCGGACTCAGTAAGGCTTTTGGTATTTTTAAGCGAGTGCCGATCCTGCGTAAGATTTTTCATAAATTAGTTGGCGCTTCTGATTATGCTCATGCGCCGGAAAATATGAAGAAAACTCTGGCTAATATGCATGAATCCGACAAGGACCTCGACCCTTCTCGCGTCAAAGTCAAAACCTCAATTCTCTGGGGTGAAAATGATCAAATTACGCCGCTTCGCCAAGGTAAAAAGCTTCATGAGCTGATTTCTGGTAGTACTTTCTATTCCTCTGATAAATGGCGCCATGCTCCATATATCGATGATCCAAAAGGTCTGGCCAAAGCCATCAATGAGGTATTAGCCTAATGAAATTTATTGCGCACGCTAGCCAATTTGGTTTGAAGAAAACCCTCAGACAATTATTTACCTTTGGTTTCAAAAAAGATTCGGAAAAATTGAAATCGTATATTGCAGAACGCTATCAGGTAGAAGCAGAAAATGTTGCGCTTTATGGTTCAGGGCGTACTGCGCTTTCTGAAGCCTTAAAGTATTTTATTAAACCAGGAGATAAAGTTGCGATTACCGCGCTGACTTGTTTTGCCGTAGTTGAGGCCGTACGTAGTGCGGGTGGCGAACCGGTTTATCTTGATGTTAATCTGAAAAATCTGCATTTTGATGCTAAAAATCTCGAAAAAGCCTGCGCGAAAAACCCAGAAATTAAGGCGGTGATTGTACAGAATAATTTAGCTTATCCATGTGATATGGTAAATATTGAATCTGTCGCAAAAAAATATAACCTCGCACTAATCGAGGATCTTGCGCACTGTGTCGGGATGGATTATCCGGATGGTCGCGAAGCTGGTACGGTGGGGGATGCCGTCATCATGAGTTTTGGTAAGGGAAAATCTCTCGATCTCATTTCTGGTGGACTATTATTCCTTCGTAAAACTGATAAGCGTAAAAAATCTTTTACCATCCCGACCAACCTGCCAAGCTTAGCTGATCGTTTTCGCACGCGTATGTATCCACTTTTCGGTGCGATAACACGTAGTCTCTTCCGTTTACATATTGGTCGCCTTAATTTTGGTCGACTCTACACCGCCTTTCTTTTGAAGACTCATCAAATTCAGAAATCCGCTGACGCAAAATTGGATAGCTCTATTCGACTTCCACATTGGCAGGCCAAGCTTGCTTTATGTGATCTTAAGAAAATTAAGCATCGTACACCACTTCGCCGTTTCTATTTTGTAGAGAATCGGGAAGAATTATTAGCAAAACTTACAGCTGCTGGATTCATCATGGATGATATTTGGTATAGTTCGCCGGTTTCACCTGAGAGATATTACGCCCAAGCTAATTTTAACGAAAAAGCTTGCCCGAACGCGGTTTTCGCCGCTGAACATCTGATTAATCTACCAAATTGGTTAAATATTTTCGAGTTTGTCGAAGCTAGGCATCTTATTAACCAATATGAAGTCAATTTAGAAGGTGAAAAAATTACCCCCTTCACTACTAAAAAATCTCTTTCCGAAACTGAAATAGAGAAAATCGATACACTTCGCCACGCCGCCTCTCATACTAATTTTTTGCAGTCCAAACAGTGGTATGAAGTTAACAAATCCATCGGTCATAAACCTATCTTCCTAATGTTTAGTGAAAAATCTTATTGTCTTGCTATTATTAAAGACGCTAAGCGTGGCCGTTTTCTGGAGATTCCGTGTGGACCGATTCTGGATTATACTAATCGAAATGAATTAGAGTTCGCTATGGCCGAGATTTACCGTTATGCCAAGCAAAATAATTGTGTCTTCATCCGTTTTCGTCCTAATCTCGAGGAATCTTCCGAAAATCGTGCCCTGATTGAATCAATTCCGTCACTTTCCGCTTCCTATTTTCTTCATGCCGAAAATACCGTCTTTGTCGATCTCACGCAATCTGAAGAAGACCTTTTGAAAAATATGCGCCGTCAAACTCGTTATGAAGTGCGACGTTCAGAAAAATTGAATTTCAAGGTAGAAAAATCTAACAGCCCAGAAATTCTCCGTGAATTTCATCGAGTTCAGGCCGCAACCGCCAAGCGTCAAGGCTTTATTCCACCACGCCGTAAGGATCTTAATGCCTACACCAAGGCCTTTGGGGAAGACCTGCAAATTTATCGTGCCACACTCGATGGTAAGCCGGTAGCTTACGGCTTAGTTTTGACCGATGCTTTAGAAGGTGATTATTTTGAGGCTGCCTCTACTGAATTAAATTATAAATATCCTGGCGCCTACGCCTTGCAGTGGTATGTGATAAAAGATCTTAAAGAACAAGGAAAACTTCGTTATAATCTCTGGGGTATTGCACCAGCCGGCCAAAAAAATCATAAATTTGCCGGGGTCACCACTTTTAAGACTGGCTTTGGTGGTGAAAAATTTGATTATCTTCATGCCCATGACTTACCAGTCAAAAAACTTCACTATGCATTGATTCGTCTAGTTGAAGACGCTCGTCGCAAAAAACGTCATCTATAAATTAAAAAGGAAACTATGAAATACACCGTCAAAACCGTTGAAAATCAAACCGAGTGGGATAAATTCGTTACGAGTCATCCCGATGCTAACTTTTTGCAATCCTGGGATTTTTACGAATTCTACTTCTCTCGCGGTTTTAATATTGTGCGTCGTGGTATTTATGACGAAAATAATCAGCTCGTCGGGGTTTATGCTGGCGAAGTCGAACCAGCTAAGCGTGGCCGTCACCTCGCCGTAGCCGGTGGGCCAATATTTGATTGGTCTAATCCAGAAGTTAAGAAACTGATTTTTGACGACATGAAGTTGCAAGCAAAAAAACTAAAATGTACTTTTGTCCGCGTGCGCCCTCAGCTGCAAAATACCCCAGAAAATGCGAAGATTTTTCAGCAACTCGGTTTTCGCAAGGCCCCGATGTATCTTTCGGTAGAGTTTGCAGGTGTATTAAATCTAGAAAATTCCGAAGAGGAAATTCTTAAAAACATGCGTCAGCGTCTGCGCCGTGCGTTACGTAAAGCGGAGAAAAATCAAATCACCATCGAGAAAACTTCCGACCCGAAAGCGATTCATGATTTTTATCAAATTGAATTGCAAACCGCTAAACGCCACGATTTTTATGCCTTTTCAGAAGACTTTCTCACTAAGCAGTTTGCTGCATTTGCCAAAAATGACGAGGCGGTACTTTATATCGCGAAGCTAGGTGGTGAAATCCTTGCAGAAAACTTCATGATTTTCTACGGCAATGAAGCATCTTATCATTATGGCGTTTCCTCCGAACTTGGTACTAAGTATTCCGGTGCCCCGCTTCTCCATATGGAAGCTATGCGTGACGCCAGAAAGCGCGGCATTAAACGCTATAATTTCTGGGGCATTGTCGATGAAAACGACACTAAACATCGCTTCTATGGCGTCTCGGTTTTTAAGCGTGGATTTGGTGTCGAAGAATTGAAATACCTCGAAGCCAGAGACCTTGTTTTAGATAAAATCTCTTACTACACTAAGACTTTACCTATCGAAACTCTACGCCGTAAAGTTCGCCACGTCTAAATTTTTAAGGTTGGCTATACCGCCTCGAATTTATCAAAAACGAATTCGAGGTTTTTTGTGATATTTCAGTAAACTCAGCTTTATTTTCTTTTTTATGCTAAAATAAGCATAAGAATTAACAAGGAAAATTATATGTCAATCAAGCGAAAATACATTGATAGCCACTGGCTAATCTTCGCATTGCAGGGTGTGTTGGCACTTCTTTTCGGCTGGTACGCCCTCTTCACTAACCTTAATAGTCTCGAGGCAATTATCGTGATTGCGGGTACGGTTTTGCTCGGTCTCGGTATTATCGAGATGTTGAACTTACTCACTCGTACCCACTTGAAGGAAACCTGGGGTCTTTCACTTCTCATGGCCGTCCTAGAAATCGCCACAGCTTTCACCATGCTCTTTGCCAAGGATCAGAACGCCATCTGGCACCTCGCCATCATTGGTCTCTACACCATTACGCGTGGTATTCTGGAGATCTTCATTGGTCTCGGCTCCGTGGATGATTTGACAGACCGTTTTATTTGGGTGCTCACTGGTATTTCCGGCTGTATTATCGGAATCGTGGTTGTAAATGCTGGACATCTCGGTAATCTGCCATTTATTAAATATTTTGGCTCCTACATGATGATTTTTGGTATCTCTAATCTGATTTATGCCATCCATAATAAGGAACAAAAACACGAATACGAAACCGAGCTTCGTGAAAAACGTGAAGAAAATCGTGCTAAGTCTATCAAAAATGCTAAAAAGATTGCTGCCGTCAAGGAACTCTCCGTGAAGCCAGATCGTGTCTATAAGTCAAAGAATCTTGGCGAAAAGGCTGCAAATAAGGCAGTCAAAAAGTCTACCCATAAGAAGTCGAAAAAGCCAACCGCCAAGAAAGTTTCTAAAAAATAAAGTCAATTTGAAATAGGGCCACGTGCCCTATTTTTTGTTTATCAAAGTTCATTCACCCCTGTAATCTTTGACTATTACGCACCAATCTTGTATAATTAAGAATCAAGGAGAAATTATGAAATATAAGTTACCTACCAAGGCTGTTATTACTGACGCTGGCTTTGCTAGCCGCTATTTACCAATTACTAAAACCGTACCTAAGGCCATGCTCCCACTTGGCAATCGCCCAATCATGCAACTCGTAGTTGAAGAATGTGTGGATGCAGGCATCAAAGAAATTATCATCGTCGCTACCCCAGAAGGCAAAGGTATCTACGAGGATTATTTTAATAATTCCGTCAACCGTATTCGTAAGCAACTTGCTTCTCAGGGCAAGCTTGATCGTTATGCTCCAGTGCAGCGCGTTCTAGATTTTCCAAAAATCACCGTTATTGAGCAAGATCAAAGCTATCCATACGGTAACGGTTCTCCAATTGCTTCCGCTCGCCCTTACATTCGCGACGATGAGGCCTTCGTTGTTGCCTATTCTGACGACGTGGTTTTTGGTCACTCTGATATCAAAACCTTGATTGACTCATACAAGAAGCATGAAGACGCTAAGGCCATCATTATTTCTCAAGAAATGCCACGCGAAGTTTTGAATAAGTATGGCATTATTAAGCTTCGTGATGCAGAACTTCAAACTCTCGAAAATATCATCGAAAAACCAGCCATCGAACAGGCTCCATCTAATCTTACTTCCTACGGTCGCTATCTTTTGACACCAGAAGTTTTTGAGCACCTTGATCCAAAGAATATTGGTCTCGATAATGAACTTTGGACGGTCGATGCGATTACTAAGATGGCCGAAACTGGCAATGTCTACGTCGAAAAAACCAAGGGCCGTTGGATGACTACTGGTGATCCAAAGAATTACGCGCTTGCTTCACTTGCTTATAATTTCATGTATGAAGACTTTGGTGAAGATATTAAGAAATTCATTCGCGAAATCTAAATT
>JABCPJ020000017.1 GCA_013333135.2 Candidatus Saccharimonadota bacterium | reverse complement strand
CCCTCTGTTATTTTCACGATATATCCGCTAACACATATATCGTGCTGGCCAGGCTGGTTGTGTATATGAGGCATACTATAAATTTTACTTTAATTGTGGTGTGCGGTCAAAAGGATGCGCAAGGGCAACCTTTAGGGCGGGTAGGTTATAAATTGCGCTGCATATGAGAAACCGTGGGAGTCCATAGAAGGGCTCTTTTTTATTATTCTACGTTGATATTTTCCTGGGCGAATACGACCTTGATAGGTTTGTACGAGCTGTATAATTGGGCGGTACGTGAAGTGAATGTGTATATGGACTTATCACTTGAGCATGCTTCTAGCAAAACTCCTTACTGAGTCAAATGTGTCATATTCATCTATTAAACTCTTTCTTGTCACCCATCTAACATCGTGAACTTCTTTATACTGTGCGGTAATCTTGTCAGAATCATCAGCCTCAAGAGCAAATACCATATCAAGATGGATATGTTCAACATCTTTCTTGCTTTTTGGTATAATTTGATACATCAAAGCGTACGGTCGTGGAATTTGCGCCTCTTTTACACCTTTTAGGACTAGATCGTTTTCATCATCTTTTATCGGTATGGCCATTACGCCAGTTTCCTCGTAAACTTCGCGTATAGCTGCCTCATGCGGAACTTCGTTGTCTTCAATATGACCACCAGGGGGCAGCCACTTATTTAAGCCTTTATGATGGATAAGTAGTATTTTGGTACGGTTTTTATTAACAGTATATCCTGTTGCGGTAAAATGTTTTTTGTGATCTTTAGTATTTTTGAAAATTGCTTTCATTATACGTTTACCTCCATACTTTTTACTGATTTGACTATTAACGCTAAATTCTTTGTTTAGTGTGTTCGTGTCGCTGCTATAATCATTAAACACTTTTCTACCATCAACATAGTCTACTATAGGCCAGTTAAGTGCTTTTTTATTGATTTCGGCCATCTAGATAATTTTCCCAAATTTCCTGTAAGTCCCTACTAAACTCCGGCAAAAGCCGCTCGTTTTCGGCGCGGTTTTTGATAAATTCGTAGTATTTTCGCTCTTTTTCGTGGATGTCGCCCGCAAAAAATAGCCTTAGAATTTCATCATTGCCTTGTATGTCTAGCTCTTTATATATACTGTGTGGTGAGTTACTCGCCGCGTGTGCATTCGCCAGCTGCTCAATAAAGCCACGGTAGCATTTGTACGCCTGCCAATTTTCGCCGCGACGGCGGTGTTTGATGTAGCGCAACGAGCCCATCATCACGTCGAAATAATCGTGCTCGGCGCGTGGTTCTGTCCATTTTTTGAATTCAATGCTAGGCTTCTGTGGTTTGTTGTTTTTTAAAATGAGTCTAGAGTTTGGAAAAAACTTGACCTCACTAGGTAGCGAAAACCCAATGTCAATTTTATGAAACGGGCTCATACCGCTCAGACAAAAAGTTCGGGCAATTTCATGTTCATCATTCTTAATCGTGTAGACCGCGCTCAAGCCAAATTTATCCGCCAAACTTTTACGAGCGTAGGCTTCGGCGGCGGCTGGGTGCGGCGAGGTAGCGGTTAAGTCAATGTCAGAAAGTTCATCGCTCTTTTCTATTGCTCGTGAGCCAAAAAGATGCAGTTCGGAAATGTGGGGGTTGTCGGTAAGCACTTTTATAACTTCATCTAATGATGTATGGCTATCTCTCATAGACCCTCTCTAACGTAATAGTCTCTCAGTTTGCTTAAATAAGTTACTATCTGAGCTCTGATGCCACTAACCTCGTGTCCGATGCCGATCATTGCTCTCATAGAAGGATCTCCTACAAGATTGTTTCTACTAATCATAATATTTTTAGTCGTCACTACTCATCTGCTTAACGACTTCTATCAAATTCCGCGGCGTAATGTCGGCTTTAATCAGATATCCGTCAACGCGACTCATAACGGATTTGCGCGAAGCCTCGTCCTGCTCAAAATTGGTCATAATTAAAATCTTACTATTCGGAACCAAATCGACATTGTTGTTTCTCAGCGCGTCTAAAATCTGGTCGCCGCGTTGCTCTGGCAGCATCAAATCTAAGATTATCAAGTCAAAGTTCTGGTTACGCGCCGCCACTAGCCCGTCATTCCCGTCGACCACCCACGTCACGTCATACCCCGCTTTTTGTAGACTCCTGACGTACATTTCGCCAATAAATCGGTCATCTTCTACGCATAAAATTGTCTTTATCATAATTCCTCCTAGCCCTTATACATGGCGTGATTTTTTATCCAGCCGCCGCCTTTTCGTATCAATTGATTGTTCAATTGCCCGTCTTCTAGTAATTTATCTTTAACTGTAGCATAAATTGGCAAAGTGAACGAGAAAACTGAGCCTTCGTTTTCGCGGGATCTAGCGATTATCGAGCCGCCGTGGGATTCGACAAAGGCTTTGCAAATGTAAAGCCCAATTCCTGTTCCAGCCACAGCCTCGCGTGATCTGTGAGATCGATAGAACTTGTGGAACAAATTGTCCACGACATTCGCCGGCATACCAATTCCATTATCAGCGACAGACACTTCCACGAAGTCACCTTTTTGCTCTGCGGAAACGGTTACGGACCCGCCCTCAAAACTGTATTTGATGGCATTGTCAATTAGATTACCAATCACTTCCCCGATACTTCCGTGATCAGCGGCTACTGTCGGCAGATCATCT
>JABCPJ020000016.1 GCA_013333135.2 Candidatus Saccharimonadota bacterium | reverse complement strand
TTTATAAATTTGCACTGGTGTTTCATCAGCATTATTTGCACCCTTAACGTCAACTGCATGATTAATATCACAGGATGTAATAATATTAAATTCACCATTCCCTTTTCGTTGAATATTCCAACGCTGCGCACAATCTTCCAAATTCTCAGATTTTAATTTCAGCTGCGGTGAATCACTAATCTCATTAATATCGTAAGATAAGTTTAGACCGGAAAGCTTACTTTTAATCTGATAAATTTCATCTCCAATACTTTCAATATCCCATTTTTGCGCTGGATTATTTTCACGCCATTTACGATAAAGTTGAACTAGAGCGTTTTCATCTTTATTAGCGCCTCTCACGTCAAGATATTTAGATTGATCGACAGAAGTCTTAATTTCATAATCACCATTTTCAATTGACCCATCACGACTAGAATTACTCCCCGGTTTAGCAATCGGTGATAATTCAATTTTTTTAATAACATTACTAGTTGGATCGCCAAACCAACGAATAAACAATGCGTAAAAATTACGATTACCATAAGCACCACAATAAGAGGTACCTGGGTAATTAGCTACAGCAGCAGCATTTGGCTGATATGGCGTGTAACGATAAAGGGCGGAAGTGGCGAGGTTTTCGATATAAACCTGAGAGCCCCCACAAGCGAAGTTTGGATTATAATAAATGAAATTTTGACCAACTGGATAATTAGTATAACCACCATCTAAGACATCACGGAATAATTTAGCGGCGTGCCTAACTTGATTTCTAAATCCGTAATATTTAGAATCACATTCTGCGGTATCTGGACAACCAAAACCGGTGGCGCTGCGATACTGAATACTATTTGGCCAAGTATCAGAAACCAGACTTTGTTCCTTTTCAATTAGGACTAAAAGGACCTGTGGATTAATACGATAATCACGCGCGGCTTCGTAAATTACCTGAGCGGCGGTTTGCTTAGTGCCATTATATTCAAAGGTTTCCTGAGATAAACAAATAAATTTACCATTTTCGATATGATATTTATAACCAGAATAATAATTAGCCCGCCAAATATTCGTATCGCCACAAGGATTTTTCTTGGTTAAGAATTCCTGAATTTGGCTTTCGTTCATAGTAGAAGTATTCGACATAGTATAGTCAGAAATAATATTTCCAGCGCGAAAATCAGAGACGCTAAGGGCGATAGATTTTTTCAAATTCTTGAGAAGCAAAAAACTTAATGCGAAAACCATAAAAAAGGCAAAGAACAATAGCGGTGTATTTTTCGTAAATACAATTCGTCTTTTTGGGGTTTTGGGATTTTTCTCTGGGATAATTCGTACAGTTTGATTAATCATTAAATAGTAACCTTCCCTTCAATAATGCCTGTTTTTTGATTGGCATTAACTTCAATTTTAATATTATATTCACCAGGAGATAATTTCGTAAGCGGAATATCAAATCCTTCACAACTTCCGGAAGATGGATTAGAAACAATATTTACGTAATCGGTATACATCACTTTACCGGCAGAGATCACACTAAGCATACAGGTACCTGGTAGTTTAAGGAATTGATCGATATTTACACGAATGCGATATTTATCAGCAATCTTAGCAGAGTATGTAATGGTACCAGTAAGTTTTTCTAACTTATTTACATCTTGACCCTCATATTTTTCGGGGGTTTTGGGAGTACGCCCAGCAGCTGCATCTTCAGGAGTACCATCTTCAGTTTTAATAGTTTCGGAATTAGTTATACCTGTATTTTCAATCTTAGATTCGATTTTTTCAGTTTTCTCAGATGAAATTGGCACCTTTGATGACTTATTATTTTCTTTTAGAATTTGATAGACAATTATACCAGCTAGAATAATGAGTATTAAAAAGAAAAATAACCAAACAATAATCTTATTTTTGTGTGATTTTTTCTGAGAAACTCGTTTCATAGTAAATATTACCTTTTATGGTTATATTTTAACATAAAAATCATCTAACCACAAAAGATACAGTATGAGACTATGTGTTTTTAGAATTAATTAAAGTAAGAATTATTTAGATATTTGTAAATTAAATTTATGATCTATTTTTAAGATAATTTTTTGATAGATTTTATCGAAGGTATATTTCTTTATGATTGAAATAACTAATCCAACTATAAAGAACGCTAAGGAGATTAAAATAATAGTTGGGACTAATCTTTTGGCTGCATGTAAATTATTAAGCCAGATAATACCTTCGGAAAAAATCACGTAATTATATGGTGAATCATGGAATAAATACACGCCAAGCACATGTGGTGAGGTGATTTTTATAATTTTTGTTAGTAATCCTTGTTTAACAATATTAATTTTTGTAAAAATAATAAATATTACAAGACTAATTAAAAATACAATTATAGAATTTGGTGGCCACATATAATTAATCTTAAGATTTGGCATTTTATGCACTAATAAATATTTAGCAATTAGCATGAAACAGAGTAAGGAAATAATTAATAACACTAAGAGTTTAATGAAGAATTTACGATTTTTAATTAAAATTTTATCCTTGTCTTGATATTTCGAAATAAATGCACCCAAAAAATAGATATAAATTAACCAAGCAAAACGACTATAAACTACCCCATTTTCAGTAGTACCAATAGAAAGACCACTAATAGTTGGAATTAAAGAAAAAACAATGAAAAATATTATTAGTAGTTTCTTATGTTCAGAATAATTAAGATTTTTTATAAGCTTATTTAGATATGGAGCAAGCAACAAAATCACAATATATGAAGTGATATACCAAAAATTACCAAGACTAACCGGGAAAAGTGCATTATAAGTTATAGTGTAGCCGCCTTTAACGAAAATTAGCGTAATAATATTAAATATGTAATAAAGCCAGATATCATAAATAAGACGAATAATCTTTGATTTTTGATTTTTTCGCTTTTATAAAGGAAGTAGCCAGTAATCAGCATAAAAAGATTGACACCGATTTCGCCAAAATGCCAGAAGAATCCAATAATGATCTGATTAAGACCTGTTAATTTACTAAAATCAAGAGACTTATAAGATACATGAAAAATTATAATTAAAATAATAGAAAAAATTCGTAATAAATCTAATGAATAGTTACGTTCTTTATTTTTAATTTTTTCCTCCATAATATCCTTATTTTACTCTATTAGTAGCCTTTTGGCGAGGCGTAAACTAGGCGCCTTAGATATTCGCGCGAAGCGGGTTCGTCGATGAGATAGGTCTGGAAATTTTCGTCATAGAGCGTCGGAGAAATACGAGTTTGGAGATATTTTCCCTGATAGAAATAATTGGTTAAAATCAAACTACGCATGGTATCCGGCCAGCTAATCTGATCGAAGAAGAGATTACCGAGCCCGTAATAAATTGGTTTATCTTTATAAAGTTCGTAGGTTTGCGGTTGATGGGCGGAAGTACCCACTACCATATCGGCACCTAGATCGATGAAGTGGCGGAAGAATTCTTTTTGATTAGGGATCGGCTTATCACATTCTGGGAAAGTTACTTTACTATTCGGATAAGCATAACATTCAAAGTACTGAACATTCACAATGACGAATTTATTCTTGGCTTTCGCGGCGGCGAGTTCGGCCTTAAATTCTTCTTCACTATAAGGATTGGCGCCAGCGGAATTTTCAGTGGCAATTTGACCATTAGCTACACTACTAGTGGAATGATTAAAAGCAAATAACTTAATCTGATCATTCACATCGAGTGGGATTTTAGCAGCAGCGAGATTTTCTCCGCCACCGACAAGTTTAAGATTTTTCTCGCGATAAGCAGCGATCGATTTAACATTATTTTCCGCACCATAATCATTATTATGATTCCCGGTTAACTCGACAATATCTGTGCCGAGACTAGTGATAGCGCCCATCATTTTCCAATCCGCGCAGAGAGTAGTAGTAGTATAACCACCCTGGCAATTATCCGCAAAACTTACTTCATTACTAATATGGGTATAAGTTTTACTACTGAGAAAATCTTTAATCTTTTCGGTAAAATATTCGGCATTACCACCAACTTGACCAAGTTTATAGGTGAGGCGACGTGAAAGTGCGGTAACACCAGTTTCAGTAAAACTCACAACATTGTTTTTACTTGGAGGGTTAGAAAAACTAAGACTCTTTAATGCCTCCTGAACGGCTGGGAATGTAGCCGGATTGCCGGTGAGATTCCAGGTAATAAATTTAGCACCATGAGCAAAATCATCAAGGAAATATTTTTGATCAAGACTAATCACTTTCTGACTACTGGTGATATTACGAAAATCCACTAGCTCAACATTATATTTTTTAATAATTTCCGCATCTTTTAATTCATTCTGGGAAATATCACTGAGCGGACTATAAAAATCCACTACCGGAAGAAGAATTTCGGTAAGAATCGTATTGGATTGGTTAAAATTGCTGAGCTCAAAAGAGGAGCTTTCGGAAATTTTAAAATCAAGACTAGTGAGAGACTCTGAAAGTTTTGTGCAAATTTCGTCGCTACCGCTAATCGAGGAATCAATATTTTTCAGACAGTCTTGCTTGGAAATTTTGGGAATTTCATGTTTTTGGTTAATGATTTTTAACCCAATAATCGTACCGAGAAAAACTGTAAGAAAACTAAAGAAAACTAATTTAGAGCCAGTGGATTTTTTCATGAGGAAGCTTTATAGAGACCATTATGTTTTTTACCGTCGTAAATTTCGACTGGGATACCCTTGGCACGGATTTTATCTTGAACCAGAGATTGCATATTTTTAGCTTCAGTTTCTAATTGATTAGCGAGATTTTGGTTGAGTTCACGTTCCTTGATTTTAATGTAAGGAATATTTTGGTTTTGATGTTTATCGACAGCCTGACTAATAATACGAACTTCAGCGTCGCTAACGTTATAAAAACTATAGTGCTGACCGAGCATAAAAGTTAGCTGATCGGTTTCATACTTGTAATTGAAAGCCTGGTAATTTGGTACACCAGATTCTTCTCCGCTATAAATTTCATTGATTAAGAAATTTGGAGCCATAATCAGGGCCATCAACTCGGAATTGTTTTTAATTTCATCATTAGAGAAATTCTTAATACGCTCCTTGATACGAAGTACAGTAGCATAGAGATAATCACGGATAAAACCAGAATTTTCAAATTTATACTTATCACCATTCGGAATAGCGTAAATATTGGCAAGTGTAAAATGTTTATCAAAGAAGCCAGATTTGTTTTGAGCTTGGTAAGATTTCGCACAAACTACACAGCCTGGATCAAAGACGTCTACAGCAATCGATCCACTAGTAGTACTACCATCACGATAATAATTAATGATTGAATCAAAAGAATCCGCATAGTCAGCAAGCTTTTTATCCTCTTCCATGGTAATCATCGGAATAGAAACATTGGTAATATAATCTTTAGCGTCCCAGGTTTTGAGACGATCTGGAATGGCGGTAAAAATTTCGCCCCATTCAGCAAAGCTACGACCAATTTTACCGATTGGATCAGTCGGCTCAGCTTGATCAATACTACAAACTTCCGCACCGAGGCCACACTGACTTGGCATTGAGACATTACAGGTACCAAAAACCCAAAGAGCAAGAAGAGATTTAATAGCAATCACAATGGACCAAACCGTAACAAAAACAATCACTACGGAAACAATTTCAATCAAAGCACTGAGGGGTTTTACGAGTTTAGGATTTTTCAAAACTACCTTCTTTAGAAGACTATTTTTAACTTCATCCTTAAAATTGGTGTCACATTTTTGCAAACGTACCTTCTTAAAAACACAGTGCCAGGCCTTCTTAAAGGTGGCCCAATATTTTTTTCCAAGGGCCTTATTGAAGAGACTAAGAAAGCCGACGAAAACCGACAGAAGCGCTAAGATAATAAATGCTGCTATACAAACCATGTTTTTCCTTTGTTAAATTTTTGATAATACCTTAATTAAATGTGCGACATCGGCAGTGGAATTATGGAAACCCAGCGAAATACGAAGAAGAGGTGGATATTTTTTAATTTCGGAAAGATAATAATGAACACAGAAATAACCCGTGCGCACCATAATTCCCTGGTCAGATAACGACTCGCCAAGAAGATGCGAATCTAAACCTTCGACATAAAAAGACATCGTGGAAGCTGGAGCTTGATTCAAGAGATGAATTTTTGGATGATTTTTTAGAAAATCATAAAGTGTATTGATGTTATTTTCTAAACGGTCGTGGTCGGATTTTTCCAAAGAATTTAACCAATCGAGGCTATACCCCAGCGCAATAATTTCACCCCAAGCCTGGAGACCTGGTTCGAATTTAGTATGTAAATGGTCGGGATTATCCGCAGAGAGTAGGAAGGAAGATTTTTTCACATCATCTACCATACCACCACCAATAAAGGTTGTGTCGAAAAATTTGGCGAAAGACTTCTTCATTACAATGACGCCGAGAGAGGCGCTATACATTTTGTGTGCAGAAAAACAGATGGCATCCGGTTCAATACTATGGAGAAGCTCGGAATTATGCGCCATCGCTTGAGCGGCATCGACAATAATAAAACCATTTCTCGAGTGGACATATTCAGCCACTTCTTTGAGATTAAGTTTGGCGCCATTAAAATTACTCATGGCATTCATCACGACGATAGAATTATCGGGGATTTCGGAAACTTGAACCGAGCCATCATTATCGCGAGTAAGGACTATTCGCTCGATTTTAGCAGTTTGAGAAACCGATAAAGTGGAAAGAAAAACTGAATTATGCTCAATATCAGAAGTAACAATAGTTTTAATATTAGCCTGCTTAAAATTAAATTGACTAAGCAGAAGATTAAGCCCGTAAGTAGTATTCAGAGTGAAACTAACAAAATAATCTTTAGACTTGAACTTAAGGAACTTCAGAACTTTTTCACGAGTTTCCGCGACTTTTTGGTCGGTTTTCTGACCCCAAGCATATTTTACCCGTTCACCACAGGAATTATATTCCGTATAATATTCTACTAAACTATCAATAACGGGCTGTGGACGTAGAGACTGACAGGCGGCGTCAAAATAATAATCGTGTGATTTTAGATATTCAAAACCAGGAGCACGTAAAGAATCAGATTCGGAAGAAGTAGTTTTTGGTTGAGTTTCTTCTGTCCCGCCAAAAATAGATGACGCAGACTTACTAAGCTTAGCTTTCAGTTCAGAAAAATTCATCAACCTCCTTTGCTTAATTTTACCACAAAAAAGATGAGAAGTTTTCCACATATTCACATTGACAAGTTTTAGGTTTTATATTTTAAGATATTTTTCTTGTTCGGTTTTAATTTCCACGGTTTTACACAAGCGTTTTAACTTTTCCACATTGGTATTTGGTTTAATAAAAACTTGTTCGGTTTTAGTGTTTGGTTTTGTTCGGATTTATGGATTTAACTGGGGTACAATAATCATATATTTGTAAGTATCAAAAACTTTTATTTCAAAAAATACCCCAAAGTTTGGAGTATTTTAGAAGTTTAGAGATTTTCCGATTCAAGCTCTAGGCCAAGAATCTCGGCGGCTCGCTGAAGAATTTCAACCTCTTCATCGGTAGCAAACTCGAGGCGTTGCTTAAATAATTCCGTAGTTTCCGGAAAGGAGCGGTCGACTATCACTAATGAACGCGCAGACCCTTCTTCACGCTTCAGAAAACCTAAAGTAACTAAATTATCAATATGTTCCGCCACGGAAGCTGGACTCTTCAAGCCTAGACCAGAGGCGATTTCACGATAGGATGGTGAATGGTCGTGCTCGGCGATGAATTCAGCAAGAAAATCCATTAAACGCTTTTGTTTTTTAGTCAATTTGTAACGCATATTTGATATAATTATATATTAGATGAGGATAAATATAATTAGATTTTTACAGAGTATTTTGTTTAATGATTTATTTTCCATAAATAAAAACTTAAGGATGGGAGAAAAATAATGAAGAGTGCTTATATTGATGGTTTAGCTCCAAGACGCGGTAAGGCAGCCTCTGCAGGTACCAAGAGTACTACTCCGGTCTTTAAGAAAAATATGACTAATCCCTTGTCAAGAAAACAACTACTTGATCCATTAGAGATTGAAAAAATTCAACAAGAAAAACGTAGTCGAACAAGAATCGCTAGAGTTGAGACCATATCGAATGAACCAGAAGTGGCAGCGGAAGATTTTTCTAAAACTAACAATTATGATGATTTTTTAGAACCAATTTCAGCTTTTAATCTCGAAAAAGATCAGAAACAAGATGAATTTGGGTTGAACCGCAACGATAAACGTGGTTTTTTGAACGACGAAGATGAAATGGATATCGATTCGGAAGAAATCGACGAAGAGATTAATAAGAATAAAAAACCAAAAAAGAAACCGTTTATTTTTAGACATAAAAAACTTTGCTTCTTTTTAACTTTCCTACTAGTGGTAGGTGGGGTTGGTTATTTTTATGGTAATCAAATAATCACTAAAATTACCGGTGGTAAATCCAATCTTTTCGATTTCGTTGGCACGATAGTGAGTGAAAAGTACACTCCACTTAAAGCGGATGCGAACGGCCAGACTAATATCGCAATTTTTGGTACCTCTGGATATGACATGAGTGGTAATGAAGGTCGTGGTGTGCATGACGGTGCGCAATTGACCGATTCCCTAATGGAAGTAACATTAAATCAAGAATCGAAGAATGCCGATATGATTAGTATTCCGCGCGATTTGAAAGTCGGTCGTGAGGCTTGTTATGCGGGTAAGATTAATGAAGTTTACACCTGTGCCAGTAATAATGGTAAAAACGAGGAAGCTGGTGCGCAAGCGGTAATGAATGTGCTAGAAACCGTGACCGGATTGAAGAATCAATATTACATTCATTTGAACTGGGGTTCATTAATTCAAATCGTAGATGCACTGGGTGGCATCGAAGTGACTTTTGATGAAGATATTACCGATTACGGTTGGACTAATATCGTGATTAAGAAAAATATCCCAACTACCTTGAACGGTGAAAAGGCCTTAGCCTTAGCACGTGCTCGTCATGGAGTAGCGGGCGGAGATTTCGCGCGTGGTGAAAATCAACAACGTATTTTAACCGCGGTGAAAGAAAAAATCGTGAAAAAGGGTATGGATATTCCAGCTATGATCGCCCTAGTGAATGCGCTGGGAGATAATATTCGCACTAATATTAAGGTTGACGAAATGAAGACTGGCGCACATTTACTCTCTGGTTTTAATTCAGAAAACATCAAGACTCTGCCACTTGCTAACTTACCAGATGGTACAACTTATGTGACAAATGCTAGCTATCCAGTACAAGGGATTAATATTTCCTATGTGATTCCAGCGGCTGGGCTAAATAATTACACGAAAATCCACCAATACATCCAGAAAGCTATCACGGAGAATGTAGATAGTGTAGCGACAGCCAGACTCCTAGTTCTGAATGGTTCTGGTGAACGTGGTGCAGCCAGTGATGAAAAATTAGAGCTTGAAAAAGTGGGCTTTAAGAATATTGAGACGGACAATGCGCCAACTTCAGATTATCAAGATATAACGATTTATCAAATCGGTGAAAAACCAGTGGCAAAGAAGGGTTTAACAGATTATTATAAGATTGAAGTAAAAGATAAATCTGAGTTACCACAAGGCGTTAAGAGTCATGGTTATGACTTCGTAATTATTCGCGGTAAAGAAACTACCAAGAAAACTACGAACTAAAATACGAGTAAAGAACTACCGCCAGAAGGCGGTAGTTTTTAAATGTTTTAATAGTTTTTATTCGAGATTCTTCTTGGAGATAATTAAATGACGCTCACGTCCTTCCCCTTCAGAATGAGTATAGATATCAGAATAATCTTCAGCTAACTTATGCACTACACGACGATCAGCAGCATTAAGTTCAAGGGTGATTGATTCCCCGGTTTGGCGAACCTTGTTAATCCAACCTTCTGCCTTCTTTTCGATGCGTTCCATGCGTTGGTGTTTATAATCAGCAATGTCGATATTGACGCGAGTAATTTCGGCATTTTTCATAGTGAGCCCCATCGAAACAATGTGTTGTAAGGCGCGTAGATTACCAGCATTTTTACCAATTAAAAGTGAATTTAAACTGGTACTAGGGACACTTAATTGAATAACTTGGTCATCAATAGTCGACCAGACAGCAACGTTAATTCCGAAGAAAGATAGTAAATCTTCGAGATATTTTGTAGCAAAGCGAACCGATTCATCACGATTCATAAAAACTCCTTCTCCTAGCTTTTTGAATCTAGGGATGAGTTTTGGTGTTTCTGTTTATTTTGAGGTTTTGAATCACGAGCCTTAATACGAGTAATTTTAGTACCGGTTTTCTTATTTTCAATAATTTCGGCCTCTTGTAGTTTCTTATTGGCAGATTTTAGTTCACGAAGAATCGCACGATCAGTATTATCATCCATTTCGTCGTCGACATGAGCGAAAACGATTTTTTGTTGAATCACCGAGATAAGATTAGATAAGAAATAATAGAGTACGAGAGCGCCCGGGAGATTCATGGTGAAAAATAACATCATCAATGGCATCATGAAGCTCATTTGCTTAGAAACCATATCATTAATATCAGCCTGATTTGGATCCTTGCCAGCCTTGGCATCTTCCATCATTTTTTTCCAGGTACTCTGCTTTTTCTTACCGGAGCGAGCAATCTGCATATTAGCCATATAATAACTAGTGACAGCCACGAGTAGAACGAGAGCCATTACGAAGAGACCACTTTTAGTCTTCAGGTCAGCACGGGTAGAAAGATCAATAGTACCGAAAAGTTGAGGTTTAAAATCGTAGGATTTTTCCCCAGTATTTTCAAGGAAAGATTTTTGAAGCTTAATTACTTCATCAATACGTTCGAGTTTAGCAACTACTGGATAGGCACGTTTTTCGACATTATCAGAAGTAGAAGGTAAAACCATCACACGAACCGCAAAAAATAGCGCAAAGAAAATTGGTAATTGAATCAGAAGTGACCAAATCGAAGCCATCGGCTTAATATTGTGCTTCTTGTAAAGATTCATCATCTCGAGAGATTCGAGCTGCTTATTACCATTGGCACGCTTGCGAATTTCGACGAGTTCTGGCTGAATTTTCTTCATCAATTTAGTCTGATGATATTGTTTTTTGACAAGGGGCCAGGTAGCTAATTTAATTACAACAGTAAAGATAATTACAGCGAGACCAAAATCGCCGATGTAGTTATAAACTACAAAAAGGATATTAATAATAGGATTAACAATTAAAAAATCAATTAACTCAAACATTTGATTAATTATATCATGAAAGATATTTTATTTCTTGGCAATCTTCGCCTGTTCGGCAAGCTTCAAGACTAATTTCTCGATTTCTGTGAAATCCATGGTTTTAAGATCTTTAGAGAAAACAATAAAAATATAGTCGTTCGATTCTAGAATTTCAGCAAGATTCAAACGAATCGCCTCATAAACACGGCGGCGCACACGATTACGACCGACCGCAGATTTGATAACTTTTTTCGAAATAACTACAGCAAAACGTTGTTTTCCATGTTGATTCGGTGCAAAAACTAGGGAGAACTTCGGGGTACGAATAGTCTTTCCCTTTTGATAGGTATATTTAACGCCACCTCTGGAATGAAAACGGTATTTACTGGCTAACATTACCTTATTTTATCATAGAATTAGAGATGGAATCGAGCGGAATAATATCGGAAGAACGATCGCTTTTTTCAAATTCTTTCTCATCATCGGAATTTTCCACAAAAGTAGCGGTACGAAGGGTACGATAGAGGGCGGATTTAGAAAGTACGTCTTTATTTTTACCTTTTGAGATAATCTTCCCTTCTTTTAAGACAATCACCTGATCAGCAATTTTCATCATTTCTGGACGATGCGTAACAATAATAATGGTATGATCCTGCTTGAGGTCTTCGAGAATTTCTACGATATCCTTTATCGTCTCAGGATCAGCATGAGAGGTCACTTCATCAAAAATCAAAATCTCCGCATTCGTAAGTAGGGCGCGGGCGATAGCGAGTTTCTGAAGATCACCATCACTTAAAACTTTAGATTCGAGATCGATTTTAGTATTAAACTGATTTTTGAGACTAGTGATTTTTTGATAAATTCGCGCACGCTTCAGAGCCTTAGTTTGTTCCTTAATATTGGGGTTAATAATGTTGAGATTTTCTCGAATTGAGGCAGAAAAAACGAAGGGATTCTGGAAAACACCAGAAATATTCGAGGCATAAACTTTTTTCGAATAGCGATAAATTGATTCATTGTCGATAAGAATTTTACCGGAATTCACGGCGTAGAGACGATAAAGTAAATTAATAATGGTGGTTTTACCAGAACCTGGACGACCAACGATAGTAGTAATTTCATTCGGGCGGGCGCGGAAAGAAATATTATCGAGAATTTTTTTATTTTTGAGTTTAAAGGTAACATGATCAAAAACCACTTCGCCGTCGATATAATCATTATCAAGATCACCGTAATCAATTTGATTATCACTCTTAAATTTCAAAATATTATCGATACGCTTGATACGGATGCTATAGTTACTAAGATTTAAAAGCTCCTCAAGCACGCTATCGGTATTTCGGATCACCATTTCATAATAACCAACGAGAAGCACGAGTTTATCGATAGTGAGTTGGTTATTAAAAACTAAATAACCTAAGAAAACATAGATGGAAATCTTGCCAATCTGAGTAATCAGTGGAATTTTACAATAACGCGTGCTGAGAATTTTATAGCGCTTGGAATTTTGAATATCAAAAACTTCATTATTCGAAACGATTTTAGAGGTAAGACTCGGCATGAGACTGAGGCTCGTGATTTGTTTTAAATTATTGAGAATCTGAAAAAGCAGATCCCAGTTTTTATCCTGACTTTTTCGAATACCATCAAAACGCACGGCGGCGGCTTTGGAATTTTGATTCATTAGATAAATATAAATGGCGTCCACGACGAGAGCGAGGAGACCGAGAAAAATATTATTAGCACTAAAAATGAGAAAAATCAAAAAGAGCTGGAAGAAACTGGTAAGAGCATAAACCCCAGAGCGCACCGTACTATACATATAGCTGACATCTTCGGTAAAAGTATCAGTGATACGACCCTTAGAAATCGACTCAAGAATCAGAGGGTTTTTCGCAATATGATTAAAAAGAAGGTGCTGAGTGGTGGAATAATAATAGCGAACCAGACCAGTTTCCAGGTAATAACTCCAAGAATTTACCGAATAATAAAGAATCGTAAACAAGATAAATAAAATCACATAGAACCAGATGGCATTGAAATTAGAAGCGCGCGTAACCACGGAAATAATACCTGCGGTAGCGAGTGGTGGAAGAAGTTTAATAATATTACTAATCGTGTAACTGAGGATTAATTGAAAAACTTGCAGACGTCTGCCAGGAGCAATCCGCATCACGGTTTTAAAGACATTAATATAAGTTTTCACTAAAATAATTATAGCATAAGAGGTTTTTGTGATTTCAAATGTAAAAACACCAGACTAGCTGGTGAATTTTTTAGTAAGTTAAACGAGCGCGGCCTTTAATGCGACGACGCTTGAGTACCTTTTGACCGTTTTTGGTCGCGTTACGCTTCATGAAACCATGTTCTTGCTTGCGTTGGCGCTTGTGTGGTTGATATGTACGCTTTGGCATTATTTTTCCTTAAAACTAATAAAACTATATTACAGAGTTTTATCTGATTTGTAAACTTTGTATAATTATACCTTAGTTTTCCACTTTTTTCAATAAGTTTTCCACATGGGTATATCTATTAGGCGAAAATTGTGGAAAACTTCTTCCCTGTTAATTTTTATATAGCTATATAATAAAAAATATTTTTTTAAACCTGTGGAAAAGTCTGAAGGTCTGTTATAATAGAGGTAATCAAGGTTAGTTAATGTTTGGAGGTAGCGTCGGTGTTTGATGTGTGGAATAATGTGCTTGCTGAATTAGAAAAGAAACTGCCAGAATCACATTACTTAACATTCTTTAAAGACTCGAACACCTCCTTAATTTCCAATAAGGATGGTCATATCCAAATTAGTGTGCCTAACACTTTTATGCAGACTAATATCTGTAAAAAATTCGATACCGACATTCGAGTGGCTCTAAAAAATAATGGTGTCGAGGTTTTAACTACCGAATATCTAATTGTAACCAATAAAAATAATCGATCGCGCGAAACGACAAATTCTCGTGGTAATAATTTCAAGAATCTTTCTGATCGTGTCGGAACGGTGCAACGAATTGATTTAGAAAGACATTCTTCTCTAAATACACGCAGTCAAAATCGGACCGGATTAAGTGAAAAATTCACGATGGATAATTTCATCATTGGTACGAATAATGATCTCGCGGTTTCGGTGGCGAAAAATATTATTGAAAATCCAGGAATGAAATATAACCCATTCTTTCTTTATGGCGGAGCAGGTCTCGGTAAAACTCACTTGGTGGAAGCCATCGGTAATGAACTGGCGAGAAGACACCCAGAATTTAAGATTTTATATATTCCAATTAACCATTTCTATAATGATTTTATTCAATCGGTGCGTAATGGTAAGATGGATGATTTCCGCAGGCGTTTTTCGGAACTTGATGTTTTGATTGTGGATGATTTTCAATTTATCGTGGGTAAGGAAAAAAGTCAGGAAGAATTTTTCAATATTTTTAATGACATGCAACAATTAAATCGCCAAGTGATTATTACTTCCGACCGTTTACCAAGTCAATTAAAGACGGTGGATGAGCGACTAGCTTCACGTCTGACGCAGACCGGAGCTTACGATATTCAATTCCCTTCTTTCGAGGATCGCTGCGCAATTTTACACGCAAAGGCGGAATTTAATGGCGTGGAAATTGAGGATAAAGCAATTGAATATATTGCAAAAAGTGTGGAAACTAATATTCGCGACCTAGAAAGCATGTATAGTAAGGTCATCGCGATGGCGGACGTGAAGTGTATTTCCCCACTAATGGTGATTAATGAGGGGATGGTGGGGGTAGTCGGAAATACGACACGGTCGAAAGTATTTTCACCAAGCACGGTGATTGAAACCGTGGCGAATTTCTTTAATATTTCTCCAGAAGAAATTTGTGGACGTAGTCGGGTAGCGCATATCAAAACCGCGAGACAGATCGCCATGTTCATTATGTCGCGGGATTTACAAATGAGTACAACAAAAATCGCCAATGAAGTGGGATTAAAAGATCACACGACGGCGATGCACGGGATTAAGAAAATTGAAACCGACACGAAGACAGATTTCGTACTACGCGACCAGCTAAATGAAATTCGTGATCAATTAAATAATGGCATCGTTTAAGTAATTGTGGAAAAGTGGTGAAAAACAATGTGGAATAAAATGGAAAAGGTTGCTAAAAAGTCAGTTTGGTTTGAGGAAAAATCCAGGTTTTACACAGTGAGTGGAAAACAAAATCGAGTTTTCCATAAAGTTTTCCAAGTTTTTCCAACAGTTTTACACAAGCAAATTTTAAAAATTACCCCTATAAAAATACAGTTTTCAACTTTTACACATAGCCTACTAATACTACTAATAAATATATAAGAAAGGAGAGTTATGGAAATCAATGTTGAACAAAGTAAGTTAGCTAAAGCATTAAGTATTGTCAGTCGAATCACTGGAGGAAGTCGTACGACTTTACCAATCTTGAATAATGTTTTAATGGAAGCTAAAGATAATAAAGTGACTTTAGTGACAACTAATTTAGATATGGCAATTAATTATTATTTGCCGACCACTTTAGCCAAAGATGGAAAAATTACCGTACCAGCCAAACTTTTAGCAGATTTTGTGAGTAATTTACCGAAGGGTGAGGTTAAAATTCAGGTGAACCAGGAAAAATTAACAGTTAGTGAAGGAAAATACAAATCAGTATTTAACGGAAATGCGGCAGAAGATTTTCCAGAATTACCAGAGTTTGATGAAAAATCAGCAATTTCCTTCCAAATGGGGATTGATGAATTTCGTCTGGGGATGAATGCAGTAAAAATTGCCTGCTCATCAGACACCACACGTCCGACATTAACGGGAATTTATTTTAATAGTTTTGAGGGTGGATTATATGTGGCGGCTACCGATGGTTACCGCTTAGCGGAAAAGAAGTTGATTAATAAAATCGAGAGCGAAATTAAGGCAATTGTACCAGTACAGTGTATTGTGGATGTACTCGGAGCAATTTCAGATAATATGGAAAATATTGAAATTTTATTTGATGAATTTCAAGTGCGTTTTCGTCTGGGTGAAATTGAAATTATTTCAAAATTAATCGATGGAGCTTTTCCAGATTATCGTAAATTAATCCCAGAAAAATCCCAGGTGGAAATCTTGCTGAATAAGGCTGAATTATTACGTGGTGTAAAACTTGCGGCATTATTCTCTCGAGCGACAAGCGGATCAATTGTTTGTGAATCAAAGAAAGATGAGCAGGTCTTCGTGGTGTCTTCAGTTTTAAATGAATTTGGTGAAAATAACTCGGAAATTGAAGCGGAAATTTCGAATGACGCCAAAGTGGTTTTAAATTCAAAATACTTAAATGATGTTTTACTAGTATTAGATGAAGAGGAATTAAAATTTGGCATTTCTGGAAAACTTTCACCGGTATTAATTCAGAATAAGAATAGTTTTGATTACACTCATATTATTATGCCTTTGAAGAGTTAGATGTTAATTGATTACATAAAATTAAATAATTTTCGCATCCATAAGGAATATTATTTAAAAATCAAACCAGATACGACGCTGATTTTGGGGGCGAATGGCATTGGTAAAACTTCGGTGATTGAAGCGATTTATTTGGTATTGCGTGGAAAATCTTTTAAGGCGACAGATAAAGAAATTTTGAACCGAGAGAGTGAGTTTTATCGGATTGAACTAGGTAAAACGGACGGTGAAAAAATCGTGGCGACTTTTGATGGAAATAAAAAACAATTTTTAGTGCAAAATAAAAAAAGCGCGAGGTTGCCAAAGAAAGATAAGTATCCGGTAATTCTCTTTTTGCCAGAAGATATGCACCTGATTTCCACAAGTCCGACGAAACGACGAAATTATTTTGATCGGATTTTGGAAGAATTTGATTTGAATTATCATCATAATTTATTGATGTATGAAAAAACTTTGAAACAACGCAATGATTTGTTAAAAAAGATTGCGATTTCGGAGCAAGAATTCGGTCTGGAGAGCGAAAGTGTGTTTTTTTCGCTGAATATTATGCTGAGTAAATATGGTACGGCGATTAATCAAACTAGACAACGTTATATTGGAAAAATTAACGAAAAAATGACGATCCTGTATCGTTCGATTGCGCAAAATTTAGACGAGATCGAGATTTATTACGATTCTCTATGTGGATTAAGCCAAAACGAGTACTACAAGCGCTTAGATGCGGAATTTCGTATAGATTTAATGCGGGGTGCTACGAAGTTTGGTGTACATCGGGATGATTTTTTATTTAAGTTTAATGGAGTTCTCGCGGATGGGACGGCGAGTCGGGGAGAAACACGATCGATTATTTTGGCTTTAAAATTTAATGAGGCGGAATTAATCGAAACGGAGACGCGAAAAAAGCCGGTGATTTTACTCGATGATGTTTTTTCGGAATTAGATAAGGGGCGACAAACCGCCCTGGTGGAAAAATTTAAAAATCATCAGGTGATATTGACGTCTGTGGAGTAAGTGGTGGAAAAATAATATTAAAAAGAAAAATAATTAATGATCAAAGTCACTAATTAGTAGCAATTAATCGTCGGAACCATGTTTAAAATTTGGATCAGATTCTTGATCGGAATTACAATGAGTATATTTAACCTGATATTTAGAGAGATTAATTCCCTTTTGTCTAAAATAACTTTCAGCAACCTTTTTAAGATTTTCTACTTGATTATCACGACAAGTCATAAGATCAATTGTTAGGGTAATTTTATTGAAATCTTTTTCGTCACGAGTGGCAGAAGCGGAAAATCCAAGTTTAAAATTTTGAACTGGAGTATTATCAAAAATAGGGTCTTTGTTATATTGATCTATTTCCTTAGTAAGTTTTTCCTCATAAATTTCTTCTTGTAAATTACCAGCATCTGGATTTTTTGAAAAATAATCTTGATTAGATTCATCCGGTTCAAGCATTTCATAAATAAAAGTACTTATATTTGCTGTGAAAAATAAATCTTTTTTATATTCTTTAAAACCAGGAGCTTTAATTGTAACTTCCTTTTTACCTGGAGTAGTATGAAAATTACCTCTATTTGGGTATTTCTTTCCATCAATATACAACTCTGCATTTTTTGGCTCAACAAGAATTTCAATTTTTGCTGAATTAATAGAAAAATAACTAATAGTTGAAAAAAATATTAATAATATAATAGATGGAATTAAAAAAACTAATATCTTTTGATACGGCTTTAATTGTTGGATTTTATTTAAAAACATATTACTGTTCCGTAGGAGTATTAACTGTATTATTAGTTGAATTGGTAAAATTATTAGTATTCAATGGTGTAGTGGTTGTATTCGTTTTTTCTATTGTTGAAGTATTAGCGCCAATAAAACGATAGGCTTTAAATCCACCATTATAAGTACCAGTGATTCGTGGGGTTCTATTAGTTCTTTCACCTTTTGAAGCATGTGCTAATTTGGTAACACCATCTTTGGTTTTGAAAAATATCGCAATATGTTGGTGGTTCATGACTATATCGCCATTCTGTAAGACATCCCAGTTTGTACCATTGAATTCTGGAATTGGTTGATACTTAGAGGGATTTCCCTCTACATAGTGCCCTGTTGCCCTTCCCGCACCTGCACTCATACCACAACAAACAAAATCAGGATCTAGTTTAGTATAACGCATGACGGTAGTGACAAAAACATCACAAGAAGCACCATGATAGACGTGATGTCCAGTATCGGCTATTTTAAGTGCTTCCTCATATTTATCTACCATGTTTAGTTTTATTGCTTCAGCTTCTTGACCTTCTGGCCATGAAAAACTTATTGCAGTATCAGCAATAAGATTACCGGTTTCGGCGGAGGCGGTGCCGCTACAACTTATTCCAGACGTAGTATATGAACCACCACCACCGAGTGCTTTGTATTGGATGAAAGTTCCGGCGCGAATAGAGGCTGGTCCACGAACCTTACAGCCATCTTTTTTACATTCAAGCCAATTCTTATTATTACGTGAATCACGATTGGCATCAGCTAAATTCATAACATATGGAGAACCTTCACCAAGTTGACTAGATTGTGTTTCATTAAAGCCTAATTCTCGACCCTGGTTAACGTATATTTTAGCGCGACCGTTATACTTGAACCACATCGCTTTAACACCGTCATCGGTAGTAAGATCAAGACCACGACCGTAGTTGGTAATAATCTGTTGACCTAATTCGTCGGTTTGTTTTTGAAATTCCTCTAATGTGACTGGACCAGGTGGGTAGCGGTTGGAATTACGCGCTTCATAAAATTGATAAATGCCCTGATGATTACTTGGATTTTTAGTGCCATCTAAACTAGATTCCATATTATGAATCACTGCAAACATTTGCCAAGGTAAATTATATTTAGCGGCAGATTGTTCATAGACAGGTTTATTTTTTTCAATTAGAGCTAATTGGCCTTGAGATAAAACAGGTTCACCGTTGTATAATTTATTACCGGATAAATCTAATGGTGAGGATGAAACACAATTACTGGCTTTACCATCATAATAAAAAATATTATTACTATCATAAAAGTCTAAAATATTATCATCATTTTCGGCGTGAACATAGGTGGCATTGATGACGGTAAAAAAAAGAAGAATGGAAAAAGAAACCAAAAAACGTGGATTCAAAAAGAATTTTTTGAGATTTTTAGAGAGTGTTTTGACCTTATTCATGTGATTTAATTATAGCATTAAACGAGAGAAGTTTGGAAACGGAACTTATAATCGAGACTATATTTAGTTCCCTTTTCTTGATTAGATTTAGTGTCGATATCTTGCTTGAGATAGGTAATCTGAGAAGCGAGAGTGGAACGGTAGAGTGATTCGCCGGTAACGAAAGTTTTGACTGGCTTCATGAGAATATCGGCTAGGGTTTCTGGTGGTCGATGTTCGGCGAGATAATTGTAATAATCAATAGTAGCAAGGACGAATTCAGCATCGGTTTTACGTAGTCCAGAGAATCTGGCGAGTTGACCGGAGGTGGAATTGTCAATTGGATTTTCTTGGCGATATCTGGTGGTTGCAGCTAGAACTGGATCTTGAAGATTGCCGGCAGAGTCTGTATTGTCTTCACACTTAGTTTGGGTACAGATGCGGTTACGTTCGACGAATTTTTGGAGATAACGCATTTCTTTCCAATGTGGATTGGATTCACCCATGACACAGTTTTTACCTGAAGCCCAGGCTTGTGCATCTGGGTCAGCGGCAATAAGTTTTTCAATACCATCTTTAAGCCCAAGCAAATCCGGTACAAACCCGAAGAGATTTTGATGGATAATTTTACCAAATATACCACTGTTTTCTAGAGCCTTTTCTTTTTTCTGAATTAAATCATCCATAATGTTTTGGTCAAAAACACCAAATGGTGATTCACGGTTGTCGCAATAACGAATTTTATTGTCGAGAAGACTGGCTTCAATAACTTGGATTTTATTATCCTTTTTAGTGGTATATTTCTTGATAATACTTTGATAAGTAGAGTCGGATTCATCAAGATTCTTTAAACTTGGGTCAGAGGCGCTAATATCTGAACCATACATATCACAGACAGCACCAATATTAGCAAGACGCTGACAGACCTTAGAATCTTGTCTTTGATTTTTAAAATTTACGCCAGCTATATTGGAATCATAAACGGTACTAACAACACCATTTGCAGCAAAAGTATTTGTGGAAGTAATATTAGCAAGAGAGTTAATACTCCTGGAAGTATTTGAAGTGAAATCGGAAAGATTTTTCAAAAAACTATTATTGTATGGTATGTAACCAAAACGTACTACAAGATTACCAAGAAAAGTATTAGGACTGGAAGTATCAAATGGGCTACGATTCATGCGATCGAGTTTAGCTTCTTCATTGGCTGCAATGACGGTTTCTTGGAAATAGGCATCGGCAATTTCTTTTGAGGCGGGACCTTGACCGGCAGCTTGGCGTCCGATGCGACCATTCATGATGTTTGCGCCACCAACAAAACTTTCACCGCCAGGTATACCCTGTAATGCGAGAGCGGGGTTGCTAAAAATAGTCTTAGCGACATATGGAATAAGTACAGCAAGACCAGCTTTAATAGCAAAACCACTAATAGTGCTAAGTAATTTTTGGGCGGCAAACTTTTTGAGTACAGTTACAGCAACAATACTAGCACCGGCACTAAAAGGTGTAGTAACAACCGCTGCAACATTAGAAGCAATATCAACTACGGAAGCAGCAAAACTAGCAACAGCACAGCCAGCATTGGCGGTAGTAGAGGTAGCAATACTGAATTGAGCTGCATTAAAAACATTTTCGATAGCATAGTTTTTGGTCTGACTGAGTTGAGCTTTTTCGCCTGAAAGTACAGAATAAGCACCTTGAGCTTGAACTGGAGCTCCTTCAACTTCTTTTTCTTGTCCATCAGAGGTATCGATAAATTTGGCTTTTTTTGATGTTGTTAACCTTGATAAAGCTTCATCTATCGGTGAAGTATTTCCCTGTCCAGCCTTAGCCTTACTGAGTGGCTCGATAGTGGAGGAGAAATGATGTACCATATTAATAATTTGAGAAGCCGCTACAGCTAAACTTACCATATTAGCAACACGAAGAACACCACAACCAATAGTTGCTCCGCCAGCTACTACGGATAAACCGTCGATAAATTTTTGAGCTTTGGTGTTGGCGGTTTTTAGGTTAGCTTTTTCGGTTTCAATGGAACTTGGTTTTTGGCCATCGGTATCAACGTCTGGAGTGTCAGAGTTGTAAGATTTACTCTCAACGGATTGAGGTTCATTTTCAACTACGGTTTTAGTATTACCATCTTCATCGGTTTTCGATTTTTCCTCTTCGGTGACATAGCGACCTTCAGCGCCGTGGCCTTTATATTGATCAATATCAGTTTC
>JABCPJ020000015.1 GCA_013333135.2 Candidatus Saccharimonadota bacterium | reverse complement strand
GCGAAGCGCAAGAAAAACAAGGAGCAGGAAGAAAAAATTCCCTATCTGACAGAGAAACCGGTGATTTATATGTTCAATGTCGATGAAAATGAGCTGACCAACGAAGAGCTAAAAAATGAGATGCGCGCATTGGTGGCGCCAAATCAGGCAGTTTTCGTGAATGCAAAACTCGAGGAAGAAATGGTAGGGATGACCTTGGCGGAGAAGAAAGATTTTCTCAGTAGTTACAGCGTGGACCACGATGCCCTGTCGGAGCTAATCATTGCCGCTTACGATACCTTGGGTTTGCAATCTTTCCTGACAGCTGGCAAGAAAGAGGTGCGAGCTTGGACCATCAAAAAGGGCGCAACCGCACCAGAGGCGGCCGGCACGATTCATACCGATTTCCAGAGAGGTTTCATCGCGGCGAACGTAATGAAATATAATGACCTTGTGGCGCTAGGTAGCGAACAGGCAGTGAAAGCCGCCGGAAAACTCGCCACCGTGGGTAAGACCTACGTGATGGAAGACGGCGATATAGTGGAATTTCGCTTCAATGTCAGCAAGTAATCTCTAAAGTCAATTTGGAAGTAAAAAACAAAAACAAACCGCCAAAGAGGTTCGGAGATTTCAAGAATGCAAAAAATATATCTGGAGCTAAGTCATGATTTTAGGAATTGACGAAGTGGGGCGCGGACCTTATGCAGGGCCGCTAGTGATTGGCGCCTGTATTTTGGGCGACTGGCAAAATTCCGAGGATGCAGAATGGATCGAAAAATTAACCGATTCGAAAAAATTATCGGCCAAGCGTCGCGAAGAACTTTATGTTCTGATTAAAGAAAAAGCCTTGGCGACAGCGACTGGTTGGGCGAGTAGTGCAGAGATAGATGAAGTGGGAATAAGCGAAGCCTTGAGACTTGCCACCAGACGAGCGGTGGAACAAATTCAAAAGACCAAGGTTCCCTTTTCGGAAATTATTATCGACGGGACGATGAATTTTTTGGTGGGAACGAAACTAGAAAAATATGTTTCGACGCTGAAGAAAGGCGACTTTCTGGTGAAGGAAATTTCGGCGGCTAGTATTCTCGCGAAAGTGGAACGTGATAAATATATGGCAGAATTAGACGCGGTTTATCCAGAATATAGCTTCGGCAAACATGTCGGTTATGGCACGGCGGCACACCAAAAAGCCATGGAAGAATTCGGTTTGACACCGGAGCATCGTCGGAGTTTTCGCCCAGTACGAGAGATCGCAGAAGGCAAAATCACCGCTAAACAGCTGGGTGACCGGGGTGAGCAGATGATCGCAAACGAAATTACCTGCAAGCAGCTGGGTGACCGGGGTGAACAAGTGGTAGTGGATTATCTAGAGGCATCTAGACATGAAATTGTCGCGAGAAATTATAAAACAAAATTATTTGAGGTGGATATTATTTCTCAGAAGGACCGAGTACTTTATTTTACAGAGGTAAAATACCGAAGAGATAGTGATTTCGGTGCGGGATTAGATTTCATCGATCAAAAGAAACAGCAAAAAATGCGTCTTTCAGTAAAGGGGTTCATGGAAGCAAATCCGGAATACGCCGATTTCACACCGACTTTGGCGGTGGCGGCGGTCGGAAAGGACTTTAAGCTGGAAGAGTGGTTCGAACTGGATGAATAATCGGTAATTCGAGAGACAAAAAAACAATCCCTTGCGGGATTGTCTTTTTAATTAAGCTTCAGTAGCTTCGGCGGTTTCAGCGACAGCTTCAGCAGCTTCAACTTTTTCTTCTTTCAAAGTGTTGACAGCGGCGCGGTCAAAGTCGCGAGCGACGAGACGAGCAGACTTACCTGAGCGGTGGCGGAGGTAAGAGAGGTAGTTACGGCGAACCTTAGCACGCTTGACTACTTCAATTTTTTCTACCAATGGGCTGTGAAGAAGGAAAGATTTTTCAACACCGATACCAGAGGCGATCTTACGCACAACGATACGAGCAGTGTGAGATTCTTTACGATCAACACGGATTACAACACCTTCGAAAACCTGAAAACGGAACTTGTCGCCTTCTTTGATTTTCTGGGTAACCTTTACAGTATCACCAGAGCGAACATCGACAACAGCTTTCTTTTTCTGAGCGTCAGCAATATTTTTCAAGATTTGAAAACTCATATTTTACCTTTATTATTTAGAAACTTGGTTTATTTTAACATAGTTTTAGAGAAAATGGAAGAGGTCAGAGCTGACACTGATACTTAGTGGCATCGGTCGGCTCGTAGGTATCTAGAGTGAGAATAGCATCTTGAAGATTTTTTGGCAAATTATCACACTTTTCTTTCGATTCCGTGGCAAATGGTGCGACGTACTTCCAGGAACCACCAGGGAGGTCACGCTCATAGATATCCGTCGAGACTGCGCCAGAATAAATCGTGCGATTCGGGTTAAGTGGGTTTGGGTCGTTTGCGTTATTTTCGGTTTTCACGCGGCTGAGTTTGGCGTAGACTTTGGTGCCATCGGAATTTGTGACAATACGACCACCGGTAATAGTGTAATTATCACCAACCGTAGTGACGAGTTGATTGAAATTAATATTCAAATCATTCCATTTGACGATTTGCGGCTTACGATCGGACGGGGTTTTCTCGTTTTTATCACCGGTATCAGAACCATCGGACTTTGGATCAGAACTGACCACCTTGGTTTTAGTGGCGGATTCATACTGTGCGATAATTTCGTCACTATGCTTCAAATCGTTTTGAAAATTAGTGATGAGCTTGGAATTTTTGGCATTACTGGCACCCATGGCGATAAAAGCATAGAGCGAAAGACCAGCGAAAAAGACGGCCAAAATCGAAGCAACCAGGGCAATCGGTTCGGCATTATTCTTTTTCTTTTCACGAAGTTCACTGGAATTATCGATGCTTTCCAGTAATTCTGGCGGTGTGCCATAAGGGGTGGTTGGCTCGACAAAATCGCTTTCGGGAGTTGGTGCTTCCTCGGGAGTATCCGGCACAAATGGACGCGAAAAAATATCATTCGAGTCGGCCTGAACGGGGATTTTCACAGCTTCAGAGTTTGGATCCGAAGCGGTTCCCTGATGATTTTTAAATAAATCTGAATTATCTGACATAGTTTTCCTTAAATTACACGCGAGACTTCGTCGAGAGTGGTTTCACCACGAAGACAAGCGAAAATACCTTTCTGTTCAAGAGTGATAAGACCGGCTTTTTGAGCGGTTTTTTCGATGAGGTCAGTATTAATATCTTCGACGTCACCGCGAATGAATTTTTGCACCTCTTCAGTGACGATTAATTGTTCCATAATTACCTTGCGGCCGCTGTAACCAAAGGGATCTTCGATACCAGTAGGGACCGCTTGATAAAGTACAAAATTATTAGGGTCAAAAGTGAAGCCGAGTTGCTGATTAATCACCTCGTCCGAGAGATTCGAGAGAACATTCAAGACATACTTACGAGTAGCCTCATCCGGCTGGTAGGATTTCTTATTTTCCGAAAGCACACGCACTAGACGCTGCGCCATTACCATACGAATTGAGCTCGAGAAAATTGGATTGGTGCCGATGAGGTCAATCATACGGGAAAAAGCAGCCGCGGTAGAATTAGCGTGGAAGGAACTTAGAACCAAGTGACCAGTAATCGAAGCCTGGATCGCCGTCTTCGCAGTATCAGCGTCACGAATCTCACCCACCATCACAACATCCGGGTCGAGACGAAGAATACTACGGAGACCGTCTGCGAAAGAACCACCCTTGGTAGTATTGACCGGGATTTGTGAAACACCAGAAATGCCATATTCAATCGGATCCTCAAGGGTAATAATCTTGCGATCGGTGCTATTCAGAGCATTAAGCATGGAATAAAGAGTAGTAGATTTACCAGAACCGGTCGGACCGACCATGAGAACTAGACCGCGAGGATGTGAAACCACATCACGGATGGCAGCAAGTTCAGATTCAGAAAGGCCCAAGAGATCGAGATTAAGCAATGATTCATCGAAGTTAAAGAGACGAAGCACAGCGTCCTGACCATACATAGTTGGCACGGTTTCGACACGGATATTCAAGAGATGTGAAGAGCCGTCACGGAAAATATCTTTTTGCATGTGGCCGGATTGTGGAGTGGTAGCCGCGGAAGAAACCCCGGCGCGCGAACCCAGTTCACCCATAAAGACACGATAACGATCACGTTCAATATTGGCGACTGGATGCAAAATGCCATCAACGCGCATACGAATACGGATATTGTCACGTAGATTTTCGATGTGAATATCGGAAGCACCGAGCTTATCAGCCTGGTCTAGAAGAAAATCGAAGACCTTGTCAGTACCGACGGAATTCAAGGTTTGAGAAACCGAGGCGATAGTCTCGGAGTCACCCTCGCTAGCAATTTTAATATCGTCATAATGCACTTCTTTCGGTGGATCATAGCGCAGCATCATAGCCTGATAGCCGCTATTCGAAATCAAGAAGAAGTCGACGCCGTCGCCGTTAACATTAAAACGATCAGTGAGTTCCTTGATAGTACTACGTGGGGCTTGCGAGGTGACAAGAAATTGATAAGGCTCTCCGGCACCACCTTTTTGCAAAGGCAGAACGTAGTCGCTATGCATTTTGGCAATATCAATTAGGCCGAACACCAGAGGTAGACGCTCTTCGAGTGGGCGCATATCGAGGTATGGAATATTAAGGGTCAGCGAACGGCGAGAGGTGGCCTCTTCCTCATTTTCACGCCTAGCTGCCTGGATTTGTGCTTCATTCATTTGCTTAATTATAACATAAGCAGGTTCAGAATTTTAAGCAGATTAACAGATTAGACAAGGGGGTAAAAATAAGTTATAATATATTTGTCTTGTTTGACAAGAGTAACTTAAAATTGACAGTTTTTCAAAGGAGGGGAACATGAAAAAGAAAGATGCTGACCTGGTGGATTTTAATGCCGACCTAAACAAGCTCATCAATTACGCAAAAGAAATGGTGAATCAGATGCAGGCTTTTATCTACTATACGGATGGTTTGCGACAAAAACTGCGGGCGCTCGATGATAATTATCGTTCGTCGCTGCACATGAAGGATGTTTACGAACCGGATGAATTGAAAGCCTACGAAGAGCTCAGCCGCTACATGCAGATAATTTACTATACGGTGCCGCGTCTGAAACAATACCTAGGTAAGGCAAAGGATTCGATTAATTTCATCAACCAAGTAATCCGACCTGATCATTTTTTAAATTATTGGATCTTAATCGGTGAAGATTTGACCGCTGCCGTGAAATTATTTCTAGATTACGATCATTTTTTGGCGAAGGCGCTGAATATTGAGTTAATTCATAATGCAGTACTGGTTTATTCTTCCAAGCTGGCACAGCGTGAAGGTGAATCGATTAACGAAGAGACCGAGCGGGAGTGGATTGACGTAAGTCTTAATTCCCTAGCCCAGGCTTATACGGCTTTTTCGGAATTAGTGAGTCATTTTAACGATTTCCAGAAGATAAATATTAAATATCGACCGACGGAATCGAAAATTCTCAGCACGTCGCCGTTTTCGATTGAACTGGGCGGACATTGGAATGTAATTATTAACGAATCGAAAATGCCACCAGTGAAGACATGTGATACTTATGTGGCGCAGCCAAAAATTAACGAACAGCGGAGCAAGATTCGCAATCTGAAAGATTATTATCAGGAGCAATTTCTCACACGCAAAGCGCAAATGAAGATGTCGAGCCTGGTGGATACGGAGCGTGTGTTTACGTTTGATACTAAGATGGTTTGGATTATCACTAGTGTCAAAGATGCGATCGATGAAACCTTGAAACAGGCGGACACGATGGGCGCGCTTCTGGTCATCAACGATCTAGTTTCGGAGATTTCTGCAAGTATCGGACGACAAAGTGACTTGCCATTAATTTTTAAAATTACGCAAAATCTGAAGAAAACAATCTGATTAATTCAAGTTCTGAACTTACATAAAATTTAGAAAATAATCTGATTAGTTCAAGTTCTGAAAAATTTGTCAAAAAGGGACGCCGCTTCGCGTCTCTTTTTTCTTGCGAAGAAAGGCAGAATCTTTCTCGTGTGAATATGAAAAATACTGAGGCAGCATCTCTTCACGTCTCTTTTTTCTTGCGAGGATGCGAAGATATGCTATAATATTTAAAATATCTTACTAATTCTGCATGGAGAAAATATGGCAGTTAAAAAGAAAAAGATTGTGATTTCTAAATTGAATCGTAATAACAATCACAAGCACAGCGAAAAGCGCAAGCGCAACAAATAAGAAAGATAACCTCTGATGAGGTTATTTTTTCTGGCTAGTATGGAATAAAAATATAATAAATTAAGTACGCAGAGAGCGTCAGAATTTTAAAAAGTATTGAAGTTAGAGCAAAAGATTAGATTAATCTAGATATGGCTTGTCGCTGAAATATTCCATGAGATCCTGGCAGGGTCCACCTTGGATAGTGTCGCCGTTATCAGCGAAATCGTCGCCACAAGTAAGCTCGCCATCGTCGAGATTACAACTGTTGAGATTACAGACGGCGGCAGATTCAGTGGAGTAGGCAGCGACAGATTCGATAGAATCTGGGTCAAAAGTGGAATCATCGTAATCCGAATCATAGAGCACTTCATTGTTACTGAGCTTTGAAGCGTAATCGGTGGTTAATTGAGTTTCGTCGATCTGCGAAACGTAATCGGTGAAATTTTGGTTTTCTTCGTTCATTACTTTCATTATAACCTAGATTTTCCAAGATATAAGTAGAGTCGTTTCCATTATATCTAGAACAAGGGTTTTACAATGCGAGAAAACATTTCCTCTAGGGGTTCAAGATTATGATGCTCCCGACCTTCAACCGAGGCTTTATCAAGTTCATCGCCAACAACCTGACTCCAGTCAATAAAATAACCAGCGTCAGCAGCCACACGATTCCAGAATACTCTTTGAGTGCGACCGTTTCCTTCGCGGAATGGGTGAATAAAATTCACTTGTTCATAGAAATATGCGAGTCGTTTCACGAAATCTTCTTTCGACAGATCTTTCAGGGTATTTTCTTTCGCGAGCCCATCAAAGACAAATTTTGCTCCTTCCGGAATCTGGAATACAAAGAGGAAGAATTCCTCGCTACCCTTTCTAATATCGACTGTGCGAATTTCTCCAGCCCAATCGTAAATCTTACCAAAAAGAGCCTTATGAATTGCCTGAAGTTCCGCCAAATTATTGCTGCGAGGAATATCGTCAAGAGTGAGCTCGGCCATTCCAGCAACATCAGTTTCTGCTTTTCTTAGTTTTTCCTGGGTATTAGCACCAGCAAAATTGCGAAGAATACCAGTCTCTAAGTCTAGATATGGGTCGATGAACTCATCGGCCACGATTACACTCCATAGCGAGCATAAACCTGCTCGGCTGCTTCTTTGGCGGACATTTTGCCAGCCACATAATCGTCCATTACCTTGCGAGTTTCAGCAGAAACCTCGCCTCCTTCGAGACGTTGATTAGCAATTGCCTGATCGACTGCGATTTTGCGCTCTTCTGCTGTCATACCTACATTGTATCAGATTTTTGCTTTCAGGACGAGGGATTCCAGAACAAGAGATGTAGAGTTTACCTCAAATGAATTTCTAGTTCCAATTAAAAAAGCAGTTCCTGAAACTGCTAGATTGGAACCAATGAGTAGAACCGATATTAAACATGGGTCGGAAGCTCATAAAAAGTTTCATCTTGAATCAATGGTACACCCGGGGGGATTCGAACCCTCGACCCTCTGTTCCGAAGACAGATGCTCTAATCCACTGAGCTACGGGTGCAAGTGAGGAGAAAGAAAGAATTTATTCTTTCTTTCGACGAACGCAGCATCCGAACCGCCGTAGGTGGTACGGGTGCAAACGAAGAGAAATATAATTAATTTACTCATTTCCCTCTCTTTAATTTTACCATAGAACAAAAAATACGCCGAGAAATTCTCGGCGTATCATGTTTTCAAAGGGCAATTAATAAATTAGTTAATTGCTTAAGGTTAGAATTTGAAGTAAGATCCGGAAGCTTAGAAACTTCCTTGAAGGCGGCTGCGATATGTCCTAACGGAATATATTTAATTTTGCAGCCAGAGAAAAGTTGTTCATTTTCAAGCTCTTGAGCTTGCAATTCTTCGGCATCCTCAATAAGGCTGCCATCGGTTTCATAATTTAAAAATTCTTGATATCTTTGCTCAGCGAGTAGCATGCGCTTATTCTTGAGGTCGTTCTGGAAAGCTTCCACCAAAACATGGTCGATTTTCTCAATCTGATTGCAAAATTCATTAACCAGACCCCAGAATTCCTGGCGGCGCTCTTCGGTACTTCTGACATATTTCAGAAACATCGGTTGACGAATCAAGCAGTCGATGTTCGAATAAATACCATTGAAGCGCTTCCAACTTTTGCTGTAACAATCGATCACGTCTTTCAGTCTGCGAATATTACCGGTGTCAATCCAGCGGCGTTTGAAAAATTGGCAGGACTCGGTCGTGAGCGTAATGTAGTTAATGTCGCTTACGATTTGGTCAGACAAACGGAAGAGTTGATTTTGGTCGAGAATGGTTTTCTGACCATTAGCTGCGGCTTTCTTCCTCTGATTTTCAATAATTTTCTTCCAGCGGGCATCTGTTATACCATTTATTTTTTCGCGATTAACATTGAAGTCGTTGATATAAAGTTCGATGCTTTTCAGTACGTTCTTATGTTCGAGAAAAATTTTCTCCACGTACTCCAGTGTGTTACAAAGTGATCCGGCCATTAAGGTAATTCCTTGGTCCATATTTCCCTCCTTTGAAAAATGTAAAGGTTCCATCTACGAATGTATAGAAAAATTATGCTACAATTCGCAGTGAGGCTATTATAGTACATTTTGGGGGAAAAATGAAGAGGTGGGGGGCGAATGATATTCTCTAGTACAACGTCCTAAGAGCCGTAAGTATTAAGTTGAGCCCCTCTTCCTAACATAGATCACAGAAGAAGAGCAAAATTTTATTTTCCCTACTGGACCAGAGTGAGACATGAGACGATTTTTTATTTTCCTACTGGACGAATTGCGCAAAAAATGATAAAATAACGAATGAGTCGGGCCGGTAGCTCAGCTGGTTAGAGCACGAGCCTCTTAAGCTTGGTGTCGTGGGTTCGAGTCCCACCCGGCTCACCAGTTTTGAAATTATTTAGGTAACCTCACGGATGTGAGGTTATTTTTTGTTTATCTATAAGTTTTTGATTTTATCAATATATTTTTGTTAACACATGGTCATCTAATTTTATATCTAAAATATCAATACCAATAAATTTAACGGTTTAAACATATACTCAGATATTCTATCCGTAGCCAACGCGAATACCCCTATCCTTGTGTTCTCTAAATAGATAAAGTTTTATTGTGTCACGTTTTTAGAAGTATATACTTAATATAGTACTAAGAAAAATATACATTCTATGATTCCCTTAGAATATCTATTAAACATTTTATAGATTCTTCTAGTTCTACTTCAGAGTATTGTTGATTATTGGTATTCTCTGGATGATGAATTAAGTTACGAATATACGTGGGGAGGGTAACTTCGTAACTAATCACGCTTGAATCGCGCCTTAGTTTATTATAATGCTTGTCTTGCCTTAAATTTATATTATGGTTTTTTAAATAAATATCAAACGCTTCTTCTTTATAGTTACTATCATCTTCGATGATTGCTCTTGCCTGAATAAAGCCATAAAGCTCGTTATGAAATTCAACCGACGGTATTCCATACGCATAGTAGTTAATTTCTCCCCATGTAGGGCTAGAACTTCCAAATAAGTCTAGCTCCTCTCCTTGCTTGGCCTCATTATAACTACCATTCTTTGAGAATAACCATATAGAGTGTGTATCCTTTCGATATTGCTTTAACAAATATGGTGAATGTGTAACTATAAATATTTGTGATTTTTTAGATAGACTCTCCAGTGAATCAAGCAACTTATTTTGCGCCTTTGGATGTAAAAATGTCTCTGGTTCATCTATAAAAAAGAATAGAGGCTTAGAATGGTCAGTATCATTTAACGAAACTATTTCAGCATACAGTTGAATAATTGCGAGAGCTAGTGATCTCTGCATACCAGTCCCTTTTTCAAAACTACTTGTCTGTACCCCATCGTCAGTAAGCTCAATGTTTCCAGACTTCAGAAAATCGGATATTTGCGGCAACGTAAATCGGAAATTTACTTTCGTCTCGCCATATTGCTCGGCGAGTTTATTTTGCAGAGTAGTCTCAATCGGTAATAAATTTTCAGAAATCTTTTTAAAAGTTTTAGTGTGCGATTCTTGAAATTCTTTCCAACTATCCTTAACTTGTTCAAGAACAACTTTTTCAATTATTCTTCCACATATTTTAGTCCTTGAAAAATCCAATACGTCATCTGAACGAGTATCCGCCCAGACAAATTGAGCGTCAAATAATGCTGAAATAGTACTATCAATTCCGGATGGATTCTCAAATTGACTGGTTTCTGGATTAAAAACACGAACTTGCTTAATTGATAATGTTTTTTCTTTTCCAGATTGGGTAATTTTTGTTTCTTCACTAGATCGCATAATTAATAGCTTTGTACTATCACCATCGTCAATCAGATATTTTTTATATTTTTTTAGGTGCTCGTGCTCAACTATCGCTGATATGTCTTGTCCAGAAAACTCTACTCCTACAGACACATACTCACCTTCCTGGCTCAGATTTTTTGTTATATAATCTTCTTCATTTTTTCCATTCTGCAAAAAATCTATAGCTTGAAAGAGCGTACTCTTGCCACAGTTGTTATTACCAACTAAAAAGTTAATTCCATTATCAAAATTTAACTCGTGATTCCCCTTAAATCCCTTGAAGTTATGAAGTAGAATTTTTGAAATATACATACCCCTATTATATCATTAGTACTATAATGACATACTACACCTTTTATATTGGCTCGACATTTTGTTTATTATAGTAGCTCTTCATTAATATGTAACCTGGATTAAAAGCTGGATATTTCTTACTCAGCATAAGGCTCCCATATAATTACGATTATATTTTGAGTAACAAAAATATTCTGTCGACGATGAATCAAAAAACAGAGTGTCTAATCATTTATTCTTTAAAAAATCCTTTTGATATTTACTAGTTTAATATCGGTGATATATATGAGTTTTATTTTAATAAATTCACAAATTTATTTGTTTTATTATTTTTCCAATCCATGATTTTTACATATTTGCCGTTATGTTTGAATGGGTCATTTAAAATACAACCCTTACATGATTTCATCTTAGCAGTTTTTTTATGCTTTTCATTGGGAAATAACATATGCATCATCGGTGGAACTTCCGATTTTTCTTCAACTACTGTATTTGAGTAGCTCATTGGTATAATGTATTTTATCCCGTCCATTTGAAAAATATTCCATGAAATAATTTCGGCAATTTTTAATAATATTTCATATTTTTCTGAAGTCATTTTTCTATTAAGATTTATCTTACTTTTGGGGAATTTATCATTCCAATAATCAATAAAAGTATACAGCAAATTTTCCCGTGCTAGAAGTAAATTATCTCCTTGCCATTCATAACCATAAGAACATTTAAAAGCTACGATAGCCCACTCGAGCCAATCTTTTTTTGTTTTACAATATTTTGAGACAACCTGAAGTTTACGATCAAGAAAACCAACACGGTCACTTAATTTTAATACCTTTTTGCCACTTGCTGCATTGTATCGTCCAACAATAAATGGAGCCTCTCCACAAGTTATTTCAAGGCGAAGCTCAGAAATATAATCTTGCCAGTTATCACTAGTTACAGGCCAATGACCACCACTCCAGTCAGCCTGCAAGTTCATCTGCGCAACAATTTCTTTTGGTGTAAAAACCTCAGCCTTATCTTTAGTTCGTGCCTTCTGCTCTTCTTTGGACTTTGCAATTCGTGGTTGAATCAGGTAGGTATTTAGTCCGGTAATATCTATAATTTTCATTTCATCGCTTGGTTTATGGCCAGGATAGGAGTCCGTTGCCCATAAAATATTGCTGGGCTTTTTCAGGGTAGTCCTCGTCCTATCGATTAGAAGTAGCTCAAGTAAGCCGTCGTGTATACGAAGGGTGTTTTCAATAATGTCTGTTTTGGATAAGTCAGGCACAAAACTCCTATTCCATTGCCTTAACTTTTTCTTCGATGAAGTCGATTTCTTCTTGACTTAGACCATATTTAGTGTAAAGTTGCTTGTCGATTTCGGCCACAGATTTAGACCAGTCGATGTCAGAGTTATTTGTAAAATCTTGAAGTGGGACATATTTCCATTTGCCTGGAGTTATTACTTGGGTTACCTTAAGAATCCCAAGAAGAGTCCTTGCAAACTTCGTTTTTACATATTTTTCACAATATTTTGCTTCTTCTTCTGTTTCAAAAGATCCAATACTAATAAAAGACTCTGTAGTGCCGATTAACGGCGTGCCGATTAACGGCGTGCCGATTAACGGCGTGCCGATTAACGGCGTGCTAAGAGTTTCACCAATTGCGCCAGAACCATTTGCACCAGCAATAATTACTTTATATTTACTAAAATTTGGTGTTTCGACGATATAATCACGCCTTATAAATCTGTAGGTTCTTTGATTATTAAGTCTACCCAACATCTGTATATATTCATGGCCGTCGTCTGGTTTCTCTTCAAAGAAAATAAATGGCAGTGCAGTAAAGATGTTTGACGACATATCATATGCATGGCCAGCACTAAGATTATTGATGGCGTCAGGATAATCTTCATGCATTTTTTTACTAAGACGATACGCAGTTCGTGATGCTGTAATCTCGCTCAATGACTTAAAATCACTTCGTCGGACAGTCTTTTTAAGATTGAATTTAGCTCATTAAAAGACGTGAAAACTTCTATTGCACCAAAATTAGTGCCAATATCTCTATAACTAACCGCGATTCCTCCTTTAATATCGGTATTCGTAAATACTTCTTTGCTCAATGGATAATATTGGATAATTTTAACATGCTTATCTGAAAGCATGCGCTCATTCCATTCTTTTGGTGTACTGCCGGCATTAAAAAGGAAGCGGGCTGGGTGAATTAAAATAACTCGATCAGCTATTTTGTATGATGCATCAATAAATTTATGGTATATTTGTGGGGCGAAAGTTTTATTATCTCCAACAGTTTCATCCTGATATGGTGGATTCCCTACTACTACATCAAATCTCATACCAAGCGTATTTCCTTTCTTAAAGTCATCTGTTAAGTCTCTTTGTTTAAAATTATCACTACTTATTCCTGTAAAATTACCATAGATATATTTTCGCGCAATATTGTAAATAATCTCTGTTGGCGCAAAGCCATATAATTGATGCTCGAAAATATGTTTCATTCGTTCTATACGATCCGGAATTTTACTCTCAAGTCCGCGGTTTAGTCTTTTTGCTAACTCCGTTAGATAAAGTCCAGATTTTACATATAAATCAGCGAATGTAATGTCTGGGTTCTCATAGATTCCCGGATTTTCGTCTTCGAATAAATCAAGCATTTTATTCACAATTCGACGTGGTGTAAAAATTTGATTGGTCTTAAGTGGGCGGATATAAGAAAAGATATCTTCTATGATACCTGGACGAAGATAATCTGCAAGCTCTTGTCGCTTTTCTTCAAATTCTTTAATCGCAGCATTAAAAGTATATCTATCGAAGAATCCCTCAAATGTCTCGCCGGTCTCAGGATTAGTCCATGGACCACGAATCTTGCAAAAATCATCTTTTGTGAATGGTTCTTTACTGTCTTTTTCGGTGTCTATGATTTGATTTAGCTCATTTAGCTTTTCTTCTTGAAAAGCAATCCTGGATAGACGATAATTGGATTGCAATTTTGCGCGATTTTTTATGTTATCTTCGGTGTATTTCCTATATGCCCTTTTTATAAAATCACTCGTTGCATATTCTGAGCTCATATTTGAACTATTAATTAAGCAGCTACGTATCTTCTTTTTATAACTAGTGTATCCCTCATCTGCAAATGTTGAAAAGCGCACACTATAGTAGTCATATGGAAAATACCCCGGATTTTCATTCAATGATTCATTAATTTCAGTAACATAGTCAAGATTAGGTTCACATATTAAACGAATCCCATCACATGTTCTTTCTTCTGAATTATTATCTCCGTTCATAGTATGACCAAAAATACCAGAAAGATAGAGCTCTATAGTGAGTTTTGGTAAGTTTTTAAATTCTCTTTCACCTGAATTAAATTTCGCGACCGCATCAATACTAATGAGACGGTCTAACCCTATCTTTTCAATACGATTCACACTCCCATTCGCTACTATATCTATTGCTTCAAGAATACTACTTTTTCCGGCTTCATTATCACCCACAAGAATATTAACGTGCTCATTTGGCTCAATAGTGTAATCTATAAATTTCTTATAATTGATTAGTCGTATTTTGCTAATAGTCACACGCATACCAGATTCCCTATATCTTAATAATAATCTCTAAATTATCTAATACTATTTAGAAATATTTTTTATTAAAGTATTTTTAACAATTATCATTACTTTGATTATAACACCTTTATCTATAAGCAATGCGTGTTAAAATTAGTCAGAAAAATCAAGAATTAATACTGTTTATATTTTATAAAAAATAAAACCATATCTTAATATATTTATTGTATTTTTTCAGAAATAAGCACAGTGTGTAGCTCAAAAAAAAGAAACTTATCGTTGGGATATAAATTGTGTTTTTTGAATTCATCTACCGCATTTTTATCTCTTTTAATGAGTGTTAACTTTTTATAATAATTATCTGCATAAATTATTCCATCAATCTTATCGCTCTGCATAAATATTTCTTCCACCTCAGGAAATAATAATGGCCATGCAAGATTGCATGTAGCGCCAGTTTTACTACGATGAATAATATGCGCGCCGAGTGCAGTCACGTCTTCGGCTATGAACCACATCGAGACAGGTATCTTATTAGAGCCCGCGCGCTCAAGCAACCTAATTCTATAATTATCAATCTTGGAGTAGTGGGTATTAAAGGCGTATATGAAATTGTTTTTATAATTATCTTCATTCGCCTTTGATTGCATTTCTCTACTTATCACACAAGAATCATTATCTTTTAACATCCCATAAGCTTTTTGCTTCATTTCTTTTGTAATCAAGTTATTTTCCTTCCGCTGTAAGCTACCTCTCTTATGGCGTCCATGGGCGTCATATTCAAAATGTTCTATTCCATATATTTTTTCACTGCTGACCGAATAGATATCTGGGCGATCGAATTGATGCCAATTATTTAATAAACACCCCGCTTCTTTTTGGCTTACCCCATATTTTAGAATATCAAAGTATGTTAAATCATCTTTGCAAACAAGATAATGCTCTATAATTCGTTTTGCTTCTTCGCTAGCTATCTTAGTCATTTATATTACTCCTTCCGTACGACTTAGGAGCGCTAATAACCTTACATTCTAAAATTCTACTATTATCATAAAATTTATATTTTTTACCATTTATCTTACACACTTCACATCCAATCCGCAGTTCAACCAACTGACTATAAGTATTGCCGTAACAGTCGTCGAAGAAAAATTCTATACTGGCAGGCTCACTTTCATATTCTGAATACCCTGCATGTTCTAACTTAGTTCCATCCTTGTTGCACGGAATAGAAACTTTGAGTTTTATGCTTATTATTTTTTTATCTTTAAGATATACTACTGGGAATAATATTGAATCTTTTTTATTGCTTTTAGCTTTTTCCTGCTCTTTTGGCAGAAGCCGTAAATTATACATTTCTCTTTGCCCCTTATTTTGAAGACTAAATTTTAGAAACGGATTTTTAAAAATTTCATTTATTACACAGTCATTTTTTAATGTCTTTTCTTGAGTTAAACATATACGTTCAATTTCAACTTCACCTTCTTGGCCAATAAGATCATTAGTACACTCAACTCCCACTAAAGGAAGCGCCGCAATAGCATTATCCTGTTTTCTAACCTGATTCTGATGTTCGATACTTTTATTTACCGAGTAAGCCGTTGCGATAAAGCCAGCTATCGCACTTAAGGCCGAGGCAAAATAGCCTATCAAGACAACAGCCCATTGACCCGGGACTGAATTTACTGGTAGGCCTAATTTACTAGGAGTGTTAGTGGCATCCAAAATAAACCATACTATTGGAAAGATAGCTAAAAATACAGCTAAGGCAATAAAGCCATTTTTATCTTTTATTATTTTTTTCATACTGAAATTAGCTCTGTTTATACTATTAATATTCTTGTCTTTGTTTTGCATTGATTTTAGCTCTGCACGGATTTTGCATTAATCGCATCCGTAACAACCTTAGCTATTTCTGGTTTGGTCATTGATTCGAATCTAGTAATTCTAGCTAATGGAATTCTAGCCCCCTTAAACATCCGTTCTATTTCTACATCACGCTCCATGCGATCACGCTTGCTATGAGTAGAGTCATCTAATTCGATGGCACATATAACTTTATAACTTTCCTTACCGATTAATACAAAATCAACCGATTTTCCATTAATGTGACGAAATGCGGCATTCCAGTTTTGACCTTTTACCCTATAATCAAGCAAAGCCGAAAGATGTACTTGTGGCACAACAAACCATTTTGAGCTAAATATCTCATTTAAGATTTTAAAACACTCATTTTCGCGTGAGGTCATAACATAGGATTTTGCATAATATTTATATTGTGACTTCTTAATTTGGCTATTGTTTTCATTCGAGTCTTCTGCTTGCTTGATTTTGCCCACACCTTTAAAAATATAAGCTATTCCAATAAACATGATTATAGCTATTGACCAACTTACTATATAATTAATTCCCTCTCCCATTTTTTATACCTAAATTAAACCTTTTTAGTTAATTTACTATCCGATGTAATTATATCTTATCTTAAACCGGATAGTTTATATTTTTTTAAAACATTATATAGATTAATATTTAATACGGTGCCACATATAACATTCAGAGCATACGCAACATTTCTGAGGGGGTTCTATATTTTTTGCATATATAAGTTATTTGTTTAATTTTATACGCGTTTTTATGGGTTAAAAAACAAGCTAGATCGTGATTTTTGATATCAATCTGGATCTTATAAAAAAATACTTAAAACGAAAATAGTTTATTTTCTTACCAAAGTATAAAAAGAATAAAGTTAGCGATTAGCCACTCGTATATCCATTTTAGCTTTTTCTTCGCGTTCAAAAGCCTTATCTATGAGTTTTTGTATTCTCTTCATATTCATTGTTTATATTTTACTCTTTTTTCTTATTTTTAGCAAGTACATGATCGATTACATTTAAAAAGTTGCTGAGATTCATGAAGTAATTTGGATAAGCCTCGCGTATTTTATTGATCTGATTAAGTGCAATCAATACAGTTTGTTCTGCCTGTGGGTCATTCTGTTCTCTTGTTTTATATTCTTCAAACGCTAAGTGATACTCAGACTCCTTAAAGCCAATGATACCTGCTTTCTTTTCTTTAAAATTCAATGTGACAACTATATAATATGCTTTTTTAACTTCCTCATTATTAACAATTGGATTCATCAATGCGTAGATTGCTATCCTCCTATAGATATGATGCGCATCCATATTTTCTTGAAGTAGGCTACATAGTTCTGCGATTCCGAATTTATTATAAGCTGAAATAACTGGAGTATCTTCGGCAATTGCAAAAATAGATGAAACCTGACAGAAGAAATCATGCCAATATGAGTTATCGTCCTTTTCTTTTAATGTTGTTCCTCTAAAAATATCTATTGTCTCGACAGACGTTGCCCATATGTGTTGGAATTGCGTTCTGAGTTGTATCTCAATGAACATTCCATTCTTCTCGAATATGAAATGTTTACCACGATACCCGCTAGCCTTTGGATTGCCAATGTAATCCTTTACTCTTTTTAAGTTTCTCCATCTTAATATTCTTTTTTCTATAGTAGATAGTTGTTTCATGTCACTAACTATAATTCTAACTCCTGCGATGTCTTGCATGCTGGACAGTCTCATATCTTCGAAGCGGTTCAACTTACCAATTATCGTTGGGAGACGTTTAAGTCTTTGAGCTACAATAATATTATTTTTGTCTATCTTTTTCGCTAGCTTGACACATTTATCGTAGTAGCTATCAAGTATTGCGCCGTGAGCCTCACGCCAGTTATTTAATGCCTCAACGGCTTTTTCATAATCAGAGTCATGTCTTTGAGCACGGATAGTATCTCCTATTTTGTTTAATGCCGTGTTTGACATTTCTTTCATAGCACTATTATACCACTAGATGAAGTATTAAATTAGACATATTGACATTGTATTTCTTTTGACATTTTAAATCACTATAAGCATCCTGTTCGTTTTTCGGTGATTCAGAATTTTAATTCACCACATAAAATACTAACACTAAAACACCTTATCTAGTCCGTATTTCTCGCTATCATTAATTCGCGTTATATCCAAAAATTCTAGTTAATAAAACTTCTTTCCAGAATGACTCCCTTGCGATAATATATTCGTCAAAGACGTCGTCGGTAAAAGTTTCCAGAATGGAATATTGAAAATTTTCTTGGATATACGCTAGGCCTTTTTCTTCAACAAGATTTTTCAGTTTTTTGTTTGGATACTTGCCATTCTCGTTTTCATTTTTATCGTATCCACTAGTCAGATAAACTACCCAACGGCCAAAAATTCCATCCTTACTATAGGCTGAACCGACATATTGTTTGCCAGTATTTTTATCTGAAATTAAATAAACACCTTTACGCGATTTTAATGCGGTGCGCCACTCTTCAGATGTTTCAATTTTTCTTTTTAAGTCATAGTAGCTGACAGATACGCTTTTATATCCGGGGAAAGCCTTATCTCCCACTCCTTTGTCTGGATTCCAAATCTCAATCACATCCAGCAAATCAATTAGCTTTTCTTGTTGGACAATTTTTTCTTGCTGGACAATTGTATTAGCCATGATAATGCCATTCTGAAAATCCTTATGGAATTTCACCACTAACCGAAAATTAAATTTTTTAGTCAAATACTCAGCTTCTGAATAATTCGAGCGTCCACCATCCTTAACAATCTTCACGATGCCAGTCATCAGCCAAAGATCTGTATCTATTCGAATAAAGCCAATAGCAATAACGCCTTCCTTAAATGGCACAGAATTTTCACGATTATAGACTAAGGCATGCAAATTAATTTCGTCCTGCTTGGCAGTATCTTCAGCATCCCGATTGGGATCGAAGCCAGTCCGGCTATTTGGTACCATGAAACGGATTTTGGTTTGGTTTATTTGTTCCTCAGATAACTGAAGTAGATCATTGAGTTTAATGGGTTCCATAATGGCTTCATTATAACACTCCCATCCTCTCTATTTTCTCATCCTTGAAATCCTTCCCAACATTTGCTATAATAGACGTAATTAATATTTCTTGTAACCTGAATCTCACTGAGGTTTTTGTGCAAAAATATTTTAATATTAACTTATCTACTTAAGGATTAAATGAATAAACAAGAACAAGAGCGTCGTGCGAAGTTGATGCGGATGCAGGCGGAACGTTTGCCGGAAATCAAACGCCGCTTCGAAGAAAATCAGAGCCGCAGTCACTTCGAAAATACCGAGGAGAAGCCAGTAGAAACTGGGGCCGAGGTGATTTTTGAACAGGCGCAAAAACGTAATTTTAACAGTAATTTCAAACCTGGTGGCAAGGATTTTCGTGGTAAAAAATCGGATCGTGCAAATAGCGCAAACAATTCCGACAACCAAAAATCTCGCAATAACCGCCAGAATAAAAACAACAAAAAGCGTGGCAATCAAGGCAACGCCGCCGAAAATAACCCTGCAGCGAGCGACAACGATTCTCGCAAGGTGAACCTTTCGGTTTCGACTCGTCGTGGCGAAATGGTACATCACCAGCGCATGCTTTCACAAGACGTGAATGCTCAGGCCACCCAACACATCATCGGCGTACCAGTGAACAAATCTCGTTTCAATGGTTACAATGGTGCCCAGGTGACGAACGCCCAACTTAAGGCGGCTCGTCCAGATCCAGAAGCGGTGCGCGTGATTCCAATCGGTGGTGTCGGTGAATTCGGTATCGGTAAAAATATGACCGTGATCGAATACAAAAACGAAATGATTGTGATCGACATGGGCGTACTCTTCGCTTCGGAAGATTATCCAGGCGTGAACTACATGATTCCGGATATTAAATATCTCGAAGACAATCTTAGTAAGGTGAAAGCGATTCTCTTCACCCACGCTCACCTTGATCACATTGGCGCATGTAAACATCTTTTGCCAAAATTTGGCCCGCTTACACCAATTTATGCCACCGATTTTACTATCGGTATGATTAAGCGCCAAATGAGCGAAGTCGATGACTTGCCAGAATTAAATTACAATGTGGTTGACCCATTCAAACACGAAAAAATTCAAGTTTCCGAACATCTCAGCGTGGAATTTGTTCACATGCTGCACTCGATTCCAGGTAACTGTGGTCTAGTGATTCGCACCCCGAACGGCGTGATTTATCTCTCGGGTGACTGGCGTGCAGAGGCTAACCCAATCGATCGCCAATCCGACCTTAAACGTCTCGATGAGATTGTGAAACACGAAGGAATCTCTTTGATGTTGAACGAATCGACCAATATTGATTCCCCAGGTCATCACCCACATTCAGAATATGACGTTGGTGATAATATCGGCAAGGTGATGGATCACTACGCCAATGGCCGCGTGATTATTTCCTGTTTCTCTTCTCAGATTAATCGTATCGGAATGATTTTGGAGCAAGCTTATCGACGTGGTCGCAAGGTAGCTTTTGCTGGTTTCTCGATGATTAACAATATCGAAGTAGCGCTGCGTGCCAAGTGTATCAAGGTGCCAAAAGATACTGTGATGAAAATGGAAGACATTATTAAGCTTCCAGATGACAAAGTGACAATCGTCTGTACTGGTTCGCAAGGTGAATTGAATGCCGTGCTCAACCGTATGGTGACCGGTGCCCACAAATTCATCAAGATTAAAGCTAGCGACACTATCGTCTTCTCTTCCAACCCAATCCCTGGTAACGAGCCACACGTGGTAAATACCGTGGATGGCCTCCTTCGTGAAGGTGCCCAGGTGATTCAAAACGGTAAAACCCACCTCACCAATATCGGCCCACTTCACCTTTCGGGTCACGCTTACTATGAAGATCACGTCGATTTTGTGACGCGTTTGCAACCTTTGAACTATTTGCCATACCACGGTGAGTTCTTCATGATGGAGCACAATGCGGAGATGGCAGAAAACGTCGTGGGAATTTCACACGATCGTATCTTGGTGGCCGATGATGGCGATATCGTAGAACTTCTACCAAACAAAACTATCCGCAAAAACGGCCGCATCTCAGTCGGTAACAAACTTTACGATGACGCTGATAAGCCGGTGCACGAAGCCGTGGTGAAGGATCGTATCCACATTTCGCGTGAAGGTATTTTCATGATTGTGCTAACTATCAGCAAGAAGACTGGTCGCCTAATTAAGACGCCAGATATTGTATCGCGTGCCTTTATTTACCTCGACAATTCAGAGGAATTAATCGGCAAGATTCGCCACTATCTTCGCGTAAAAACCGACAAATCTATCTCTACCGAACCAGAGGTGAAGGTCTTGAAGGAAGAAGTGAAGGAAGACATCACCCGCATTCTCTTCGATGCTACTGGACATACACCAATCGTGATTCCAGTAATCAATAAAGTTTAAGGAACGGCCTAGCGCAAGCTAGGGTTTTTCCGACTTTAGGTCTAAGAATTATAGGCTTTCATAAAAAATACCCAGCATGATCTGGGTATTTTTAACTGCTAACTTAGACCGATTTTATTCGGCGGAATTATATTTGTCGTAATACTCCTGAGATTTGTCGAAATCTTCGACCTGGCCATAATATTTGGCGACCCATTCATAGTAGAGCTTCTTTAAATTCTTGGTTAGAGAATTTTCATCCACCTGATCGAGATAAATTTTCGCCACATCTGGATTATTCGCAATGAGATAAAGATGAGCGCGATAGAGGGTAAAGAGTTTTTCCAGAGATTCATTGCCGCCACCCAGTTTTTCTTCCAAAGCATCAAGGCGCTTCACTGCTTCATCTGGATCCTGCAAGACATTGTCCTTAAAATTTTCCCCTTCAATATTATTCGTATCGGAGAAAAGTAGGTAGGTGAAATTACCAAAATCTTCCCAGGAGGCCACATCGAGATTGAAATTATTCACATATTCTTCAGGGTTGGCCGTATAATCGTTCTTTTTCTTAATATAGACTTCATCCTTATCTGGGTCGATTAATCCGTCGTCGGCGGAAGCTTCAGTCTTCTTCGCCGTGGAGGAACCGTCTTTTGACTGCTCGGCAGAATTAGATCCAGAAGTACCATCGTGGTTATTAGCTTTGGATTTTGCAATCGCCCAAATGCCAAAACCTGCCAACGCGACGATTAGTACAGCGACAGTGACAATGATAGCAATGACTTTTTGGTCTAATTTAACTTTGACTTTTTCATCTGCCATATCAGAGGTCATGGCAAGCTCCTGCACCGACGGAGTGTAGGTATCTTCCGCTGTAGTTTTTTCTACTGGGGTAGCTTCTTCCACGGTGGTAGAATTTTCTGCTGGGGCAGAGTTTTCCATTGGGGCAGAATTTTCTACTGGATTTTCCTCTGATTGATAAGAATTTGAATTTTCTGGGTTCATATTACTTATGATTATAATGCGAACGCACAGAGTTTTCAACCAATTTCAAATAATAGAAGCGCTCGACGTTGCCGTTTTTGCCGGCCAGAAAATTGTCGCGCTTGTCCACCACCTTAAAATGATTTTGTTTGAGCCAAAGTTCAAAATTTTTAATAATTTCACGACGGATTTTTTCGTTTTTTACGATACCGTTTTTAAGCTGAAAGGGCCTAGCTTCAAACTGAGGCTTCAACATCATCAAAAAGTCGGCCGAGCGAACTGCAGGCTGGAGCTTCACATGAGCAAGCACTTTTTTCAGAGAAACAAAAGACACGTCGGCCAGCACCACATCGATTGGACCGAACTTAGTAAAATCCACGAAAAAGATATCGGTCTTTTCCAGAAGCTTAATGCGTGAATCAAAGCGCAGAGGAGCTTTCATTTGATTGGTACCCTTTTCGACCGCAAAAACCCGCTTCGCACCACGGCGCAAAGCATACTCGGTGAAACCACCAGTACTTGACCCAATATCCAGCACGGTTTTATCTCGAAAATCAAAAGAAAAAGCTTGCGATGCCCCAGCAAGCTTATTCTCCGCTCGAGAAACTACATCTGATGAAACCTCAGATTTTTTAGATTCTATCGCTTTTTTCATCTAATTATTTTTTACGTTCACGGTAAGCGTAAGTTTCCGTATCCACAGAAACCACATCGCCTTCTTTGATAAAGGCAGGAACCTTAATCACTACGCCAGTTTCGAGGGTAGCATCTTTCATCACGGAAGTAGAAGTATCACCCTTCACGGCATTTTCAGTGTAGGTAACTTCAAGCCAAAGGTTCTTAGGGAGGGTGAGGTTGATGGCAGTTCCGTTGTAGAACTGAATTTCCATCTCATCACCGTCCTTCATGAAATCTTTAGAATCGCCGACCATCTCGGAAGACAATTCATATTGCTCAAAAGTACTTGGGTCCATGAAGTAGAATTTCTCTTCATCACGATAGAGATATTGTACTTTTTTGGTAGAAACTTCAGCTGGTTCAATCTTTTCCTGACCCTTAAAAGTCTTAGGAATAAGCGCACCAGTGATTAAGTTTTTGACACGTACGTTGACGATTGAGCCACCACGTCCCATTACTTTTTGGGAATATTCAATAACCTTGTATGGCTGACCATCAAGAGTAATTAGAGTATTTTTCTTTAAATCGGTTGGTCCGTACATAATTCTCCTTTTTAGTTATTTGAAACGAATGGTAGGAGGGCTAGGTGACGGGCACGCTTAACAGCGACAGCCAATTGGCGTTGTTGCTTAGCAGACAAACCAGTCTTAGCGATTGGCTCGATACGACCGTAAACATCGATGTAGCGTTGCATGGTTTTGATATCTTTATAATCGAAATAAAGATTTGGATCGTTCTTGATTCTTCTCATTTTTTCTCTCTTTTCTCGCTTTAATTATTAGAATGGTACTTCACTGAGGTCAATTTCGCCATCTGGAATATCATCTGGAATAGAATCTGGCATAGCCTGACTGTAACTACTGGTGGTAGATTCTTGGGATCTGCTACCGAGAAGATTAAAGTCTTCCATAACGATTTCCACTGCGGAACGCTTGGCACCGGTCTTATCTTCATAAGTACGTTGAGACAAGCGGCCTGAGACCATGATTGGTGTACCTTTTTTTGCATATTGAGCAATCACATTGCCTGGTTTACCCCAAGCAGAAACTTCGATATAAGAAACTTGTTCTTTCTTTTCGCCGTTCATCACGTAATTGTAGTTCACCGCCACTGAGAAGCTAGTAACTTCTGAGCCAGAAGTCGTAGCTCTAGTTTCTGGGTCGCGCACAACATTACCGATAATGATTGCTTTACTAAATCCCCGCGCCATAAATATACCTCACTTAATTGTTTAATTATTCTTCGTCTTTAGACTCTTTTTTGTCAGCACGGGCCTTGCGCTTAGCTTCAAATTTAGCTTTGCGTTCGTCGACGGTGACTAAGAGATAACGTAAGACTTCCTCGGTGATATTAAGAGTAGAAGAAATCTTGGCTGGAGCCTGGGCTGGAAGTTCCAAATCAAAGGCATAGTAGACGGCATAGTCTTCTTTTTCGATAGGATAAGCCAAACGCTTCTTACCTTCATTGACTTCTTTGACGATTTTACCGTCGTTAGACTCAATGAGTTTCTTAATTTTGTCTAAGGCTGGTGTCAGATTCATTTCCAAATCAGGATGAATCAAGACAGTAAGTTCATACTGTTTCACTTTGCACTCCTTTGGTTAAAGCAAGTACACCTTAAGTTACTTGCTGAGCTAATAATGTATAGATTATAGCATAAAAATAGAGAAAAATACAGAGTTTTCCACAATAAAAATCATTGTAATTTTTCACGATGTCATATATAAACATAACTAGAAAGGTCTAATTGTAATTATTATTAATACAGGAGAGAAAAAGTTATCATGAATGATACTAATTTCGAGAATAATGCGGAGATAAATTCCGTACATAATGAAGCAAAGGCGCAGGGTCATGGCGGATTGAAAGCTATGGCCATATTTTTTGCTATTACTACTTTAGCTTTAGGTTGTGGACTAGCTTATGTCTATACTTCGAAGAATAAAGATACAAAGAAGCTTAATGAAGAACTAGTGGAATCAAAAGAGAAAGTAAAATCCGCGAATGAATCGATCGCAAAGTATGAAGAAGCTACGCAGACTAAAATCACTGACGTAAAGCAGGATAATGTCACGGTGAAAGAGATTGTGAAGCCGATGGTTTATGATGCACAAATTAAAAAACTATATGACATCATAAAGTCAAGCACATACTCAAAAGACCCACTTAACGGTGAACCGGATCAAGATGGACATCATATAACTGAAGCTTGGAGAGAACCTTACTTTCAAGAAATTTTTACATCCACAGATGGTAAATATCTTATCGCCCATATGAGCCCTATTGGTATGGGTGTATATAAAGACAGGTTTAACCAAGATACACAAATAATATTACCAGCCGGTGGTTATTTTTCTTACTGGTATCTAAATATTGCCACTGGGGAGTGGAAAGTAGGTATGGAAGGTCAGGCTGCTCCAGAATGCAATAAAATACCTGCCGAGTTTAAAACTATCATTCATAACCTTAATGATTACAATGAAAAAAATGGATCATCAAAACAGCCATTGGTCTGTGCTGACGAAAAATATAATAATGTAAGAATCTAATTTCTTAAAACCCAAAAAAACGAGCGTCAAAATTTGGCGCTCTTTTTTTAATTTTTAACTAATTTTCTTCCCTATAATTATGCTATAATATGTTTATGGCTAAACAAACACGAGGAAGACGTCGAACGTCTAGAGGTAGAGCAAAAGACCCCGCTCCAACCCATCAACTACCAGGGGGATTTTGGCGCCAAGTAATGGCCCTATTAATGATTGTGATTTCGGTCGTTTTGATTATGACTTGGTTCGGCAACGGCGGTAATTTATTGAACGATTTCCATAGCGGTTCACTCTATGTGGTCGGCTATGCAACCTATGCGATTCCAGTGATTTTGGTTTATCTGGCAGTAAAAATTTTCCTCACCGAGGATAATCGTCTCCCGACCGTGATTTGGGTCACTTCTTTCCTGATGATTCTCTGGTTGGCGGGTATTTTCGACTTGCCTTCTTATGGTACGAAAAATTTAACTGGTGGCGTAATTGGCGATGCCTTAAATCATCTAGTCACTCAGCTTCTTGACCCATCTGTGGCAGCCTTTATCTATATCGTACTGATTTTCATCACGGGGATTTTCATTCTTCAACTTTCGCCACTGACGGTGTTTAAGGATTTTGCGAATCTTTTCCGTACTGGTCGCAAGGCGGAAGATTCCGAGAATGCTCGGGTGGCCCGAAAAGCTGAACGTGAAGTCACTCCTCTCGATACGCCAATTCGTATTAAGGCTAATGGGATTGAAATGTCGGCAGCCGAGCTGAAGACACCGAAACTTGAAGTGAAAAAAGCCAGCATGGAAAAACCAGCAGAGCCAGAGCCAGAACGTGCTTTAACCGCAGCCTCTGATCCAGATTGGAAAATGCCAAGCGTGGAATTTCTTTCTAAGAAACATATTCCACCAGATGGCGGTAATATTCAACAAAACGCCGTAATTATTAAATCAACCTTCGTAGATTTCGGTATTGACGTAGAAGTCGAAGGCGCAAACATCGGTCCTTCGGTGACTCAATATACCATTCGACCACCTGCGGGTGTAATCCTCTCGAAGATTGCGGCGCGTGATAAAGAGTTGGCACTGAACCTCGCCACCGAGAGTGTGCGTATCGAAGCGCCGATCCCAGGTACTCGTCTAGTCGGTGTAGAAATTCCAAATGTACGTAAAGAAAGCGTGAGTTTGAGAAGTCTTCTTGAGAGTGACCGCTGGAAAAAAGAACAGGCTGCACTTTGTTTTGCCGTGGGTAAGGATATTTCCGGTAACACGATTATTGCGAACCTCGCGAAGATGCCTCACCTACTGATTGCGGGTACCACCGGTTCTGGTAAGTCGGTGATGACGAATATTTTGATTTCTTCCCTACTTTACCGCAACGCACCGAGTGACATGAAATTAATTATCGTGGACCCAAAGCAAGTGGAAATGGCACAATATAATGACATTCCTCATCTTTTGACGCCGATTATTACGGCGACGGACAAGGCACTTTCAGCGATGAAGTGGGCGGTGAACGAAATGGAGCGTCGCTATGCTTGCCTCGCGGAAGAACGTGTGAAGAAAATCGAAGATTACAACGAAAAAATGAAGGCCCGCGCGGAAGAAGCAAAGAAAAATGGCGAAGCGTCGGAAGATGCCCCGCAAAATAACAAAATGCCGTACATCGTAATTATCATCGATGAGATGGCGGACTTAATGATGCAGGCAGGTAAAGATCTCGAACAGTTAATCGTGCGTATTGCCCAGAAAGGTCGTGCCTCGGGTATTCACTTGGTACTCGCCACCCAGCGTCCGGAAGTAAAAGTGGTGACCGGTTTGATTAAAGCAAACATTCCGGGCCGTATCGCTTTTAAGGTTTTAAACGGTATCGACTCACGTATGATGCTCGAATCTGGTGGTGCCGAAAAATTACTCGGTAACGGTGATATGCTGATGCTGACCACTGAAATGATGGGCAAGCCACGTCGTATTCAAGGTGCCTTCGCTTCAGACGATGAGATTAATAAGCTAACCAACTTCCTGCGCGAACAGAGACAACCAGAATATAATAATGAGGTGATTTCTCAGGCAGTGCAGATTAAGGGCCTCGGACCTTCAGACGGTGGCTCTTTCGGAGAACTCGGACGGAAATATGACCCATCCGATCCAGTAGTGCGTAAGGCGATTGAAATTACACTCTCCAAGGGTAAATTCTCGACCGCCATGCTCCAGACCTACCTCGGTAAGGGGCACGGCTTCGTCTCCGGTCTCGCGATTTGGCTAGAAGAAATCGGAGTGATTGGTCCGGCCAATGGCAATAAGCCGCGCGACGTGATGATTAAATCTCTGGAAGAATTCGACCAGTTAGCCAATAGCTAAAATTACAACAGGATTATACTGAAATAATCCTGTTTTTTATTGCTTTTTTCTGCATTCTCATATATAAACATAATTAGAAAGGATTATATTTTTTATAATTTTTATTTCACTATTATTAATAAATTTTTAGGAGAGAAAAAGTTATCATGAGTGATACTAATTTCGAGAATAATACGGAGATAAATTCCGTACATAGTGAAGCAAAGGCGCAGGGTCATGGCGGATTGAAGGCTATGGCCATATTTTTTGCTATTACTACTTTAGCTTTAGGTAGCGCTTTAGCTTATGTCTACACCTCAAAGAATAAAGATACCAAGAAGCTAAACGAAGAGCTCGTAGAATCGAAAGAAAAAGTCAAATCTGCGAATGAATCCATTGCGAAATACGAGGAAGCTACTCAAACCAAAATCACTGATGTGAAGCAAGACAATGTGACGGTGAAAGAGATTGTGAAGCCGATGGCAGTAGATATAAAATTCGATAATTTTCTAAATGCTTACAAAGCAAAATATGGCACTACTCCGATTATTAAATCCGGAAACTTCTGGACTAGCAATAACGGAAAATATGTCTTTGCAGCATTACAACTAACTGCTATTTATACCGAGAAAGATGAGCACGGACAGGATATTGAAAAGGTAGCCATGGGTGGTGCCTATGAAGCCTGGTACCAGGATATCTCCACTGGAATTTGGAATTACGGCTTTGGTGGACATGCACCTGAAGAATGTAATATGCTTCCACAAAAAATCAAGGAAGTCTTCCATGGTGAAAAAGATAAAGCTAGCACCAATGGCTTTGTCTGTCGTGAAGGCGAAAAATTTGTAGATTTATAAAAAATAATATAAGGAAGACTATGGAAGAAAATAGTTTCAATACACCAAACAATTACGTTCACAGCGAATCTACACCAATGAAAAGTGGCTCTGGACTCTCGAAGGTCCTAGCAATCTGCTTTGCCATTACCACAATCGCTTCACTAGCTACATTAGCTTACGTCTATACTTCGAAAAAATAAGGACACGAAAAAACTAAATGAGGAACTCGTGGAGTCTAAGGAAAAAGTAAAGTCTGCGAACGATTCTATCGCAAAGTACGAAGAAGCTACGCAAACTAAGATTACCGAGGTGAAACAAGACAATGTCACGGTGAAAGAAATTGTGAAACCGATGGCGTTTAAGGCGGATTGGGAGATCTTTGAAGAGAAATTGAAGAAAGAAACTATGGATACTACCCCATACTATAGTGAAGTTACAAAGCACAGATATCAATACACGTTTACCACAGCCTCAATCACTGACATCCAAACCTCAAACAATGGCCAATATTTAGTGGCGCGTGGCTCACTAAGTAAGTTAGGTCACTTTGATGGAAACACTGAGGATGGTGGCTATATGGTGTTTGATGAGCCTCTCGGAATCGGTAGTGCTGGTCCTGCTACTTTCTATAAAGCTATTCCTTCTGGTGAATGGAAAATATTACAGCCATGGAATCAGGTTCCAGAATGCAGTAAATTAACCGATGAAGAGAAAACAATTTTCCACGATTTAACATACAACACTCCATACGGCAAAGACATTCACTTCAACTGTATTACGGATAAAAATGAATCTGTAAATATCTAATAAATACTAAAAAGAGTCTCATGAGGGCTCTTTTTTAATGTAGTAAATTTTTAAATTTTGTAGCAATTTTATTAGATGATTTAAATCAATAAAAATAACGCGGACGAGCCGCGCTATTTTTATCTACCTGACTTATTGTTCGACGCGTTTCATCGAGAGGGAGAGACGACCTTTATCGTCGATAGCCTCGAGGCGAACTTTCACTTCATCACCCAATTTCAAGACATCTTCGACTTTTTCGACGCGCTTGTCGGAAATTTGTGAGATATGAAGCATTCCATCGATACCCGGCATAATATTGACGAAGGCGCCGAAATCTTTAATATTTACCACCTTACCAGTATAGATCTTGCCAACTTCAGGTTCCTCGACGAGAGATTTAATCCACTCGACAGCACGTTCGATTTTAGCAGCATCTGTACCGGAAACCGTAATGAGACCAGAATCATCAATGTCGACCTGAGCACCAGTTTCAGAGGTAATTTTATTAATCATTTCTCCACCCTTACCGATGACAGCGCCAATTTTATCCTGCTTGACCATTAATTTTTCAATACGCGGAGCGTATTCAGAAAGCTTGGCACGCGGAGCAGGAAGAATAGATTTCAAATGTTCTAAGATAAACATACGGCCAGTGTGAGACTGACTAATCGCCTGTTCGAGAATGGAAACTGGTAGACCGTGGACCTTCATATCCATCTGGAGAGCGGTAATACCATTCTCAGTACCAGTAACCTTAAAATCCATGTCACCGGCAAAATCTTCGGCGTCCATAAGGTCAGTGAGGACATGTGGAGTTTTACCGTCGAGCATCAAACCCATAGCTACACCGGAGACTGGGCGCTTGATTGGCACACCAGCATCCATGAGAGCTAGACAGGAAGAACAGGTAGCGGCCATGGAGGTGGAACCATTTTGAGACATGATTTCGGTAACTGAACGAATGGCGTATGGGAATTCTTCCTTGTCTGGAAGTACTGGAAGAAGTGCACGCTCGGCAAGATAACCATGGCCAATTTCACGACGACCTGGAGCACCGATACGACCAGTTTCGCCGACAGTATAACTTGGTGCATTATAGTGATGCATGTAGCGACGAGTACCATCGGTAACTTCCATGGTATCGACAAGCTGAGAATAGGAAAGTGGAGCGAGAGTGACAATATTCATGGCCTGGGTAAGTCCACGAGTAAAGAGAGAGGAACCGTGCACGCGTGGCAAAATACCAACCTGCGAGCTGAGTGGACGAACTTCATCCAATTTACGACCGTCTGGGCGAACGGACTCTTCGACGATGGCGCGGCGGACTTCGTGATGAATTGCAAGCTCAAAGGCGTCGTGATAAGCAGATTGAAGATTGGCAACATAGTCCGCAATTTTTTCTTCATCAGTTTCACCCTGACCAAGCTCGAGCGCAAATTCGGCATCCATCTCAGCACGGAGTTCATCGGCGACACGCTTACGATCAAGTACGTTACCACGAATCTTAGTGCCGAGTTTACCATCTTCGCCGACGAAGTGAACCTTAGTCCAAGCATCAACTTTTTCCTGAATGGCTGGATCTGGCAAGGCTAATTCGAATGGTTTTTCGATAACATTTAGTTCGGCCTTCAAGGCTTTTTGAAGCTCGAGAGCTGGCTGAACCATCTCAACGGCCCAACGCATTGCATCGATAATGACTGATTCAGAAACTTCGTTCGCACCAGCTTCCACCATCATCACCTTATCATCCTTCACGGCAACTACAAGGTCGAGGTCAGAGGCCTCACGCTCTTCTGAGGTTAAGAAGGCCTTGAATTCACCATTCACACGACCGATACGTACACCGGCAATTGGGCCATCAAAAGGCACACCGGCGTTCATCAAGGCTGAAGAAGCAGCCACCATGGCGACCATATCAGGACGGAAGCTTGGATCCATCGAGAGAACAGTGGTCACTACCTGAACTTCTTGGCGATAGCCTTTCGGGAAGAGTGGGCGAATCGGGCGATCGATCAAACGACCGACCAGAATAGCCTCGTCGGCTGGCTTACCTTCACGCTTAATAAACTTTGAACTAGAGATTTTACCTGAGGCGTAGAACTTTTCTTCGTAATCGATCGAGAGCGGGAAGAAATCTTGCACCACCGGTTTTTCACTGACGACCACGGAGCCGAGCACCACAGTATCACCATAGGTAACAAGAACCGAGCTGGTAGTGCGAAAACCGACGCGATTAACTTCAATCGTGAGCTTCTTACCACAAAAATCTCTCGACAAGCTAAAGGTTTGCTTGCCAGTAGGGTTGATAATATCCATATTTTCCTTTCTGGGAAAACACCAGATAAGTGCTTTGAAGGTTTCAGAAAACTTATCCGCCGTCTTCCCGCTTATAACTATTCAATTATAGCACAAATGGCGAGTTTTAGGGTGCTTTGGTAGCTCATCAGAGGTGAAATTTGCATTTTTATATCGTTTATGTTACAATAGAGTTGTTACTTGCGGCCCGTATGTATATATGGCGCCACTGAATGCACCTTACGAAAAGGAGTGTAAAAATGATCAACACCGATACGAATGCAGTATTGAATTTTGAAGAAGATTCAAATGAAGATGGCCGGGATAATCCAGCTAATGAATGGAAATTGGTAGTTTCAAAAAAGAAACTTCCCAATAATCATGGGAATGCAAAATTCAAAAACAAGCATCAGAGAAAATCCTGGACTAATGTCGATCACAGAGAAGTCTACATTGAAGAGCAGCTATCCAAGGAAATTGAGCCGAACTACGATCCAATCGATGCGGCAAAAATTTCTTACCCAATCGCCATCATTAAGGGTAAATTACCGGAGGAAAAACGCATGAGACTCGACAAGAACGGCGTGCCGTGTGGCAAAGTAGAGGTGACGCCTTTTGTAGAAGATTTTTGGCTTCCTTATAAGAAGCAAATCAGACTCGACAAGAATGTCGATATTGCGATAATTCACTACCCCTTCAAATATAATGGGCAGTGGTACACAAAAATCTGTTTTCAGCTGAATAATCTCTACGATGAGCCGGTATTAAATAATGGTTCTGGTTACTTATATCAACAGTTAACCAAAAGAGATAAACAGGTAAATCTCTTCGAGAGTCAAAATGATTCCAGCAAGGTTAAGATGACCTACGTGGCACCATCTGAACTTGATGAGTTCATTAAGGAACTTAGACAGATGTCCCCTAATCATCGAGCTGAACGGCTTGTACGTAAAACCGTACGCCCGACAACGGAAGAAATCGAAAAGATAGTATGCGATGCATCGCTACACTGTGCTAGAAAGCTTCTGGCTGAATACATTAAATCCACCGGAAGAAAAGACATTAAATTTGTGACGTACAGCGCTTGCAAATCTAACGAGGATAGGATCTTAAAAGAGCTGGAGGAATCTGGTCAAATTAATTTCTAAAATTAGCTACGTTTCTAAACAAATTGAATAAATGAGATTTTTGTAATTTTGTAACTACATACCCTTTATTTTATTGAGGAGAGCTTTTAAAGTTCTCCTCTTTTTCTTGGTTCGGTTTTTGATTTTTGATAGATTTTTAGACACAAAAAAATACCCCCGAGGGGGTATTAATTATTTACGTAGACCGAGTTTGGCAACTGTTGACTTGTAAAGCTCAAAATCAGTTTTCTCGAGGTACTTCAATAGACGTTTGCGGCGACCTACCATTTGCATGAGTCCGCGACGAGCCATAAAGTCGTGCTTATTCACCTTTACGTGCTCAGTCACTTCTTTGATACGCTCAGTCAAGATAGAAACTTGCACCTCTGGAGAACCCACATCTTTTGCATTGCGAGCAGTGGCTTGAATGGCCTTAGCTTTGTTCTCTTTTGTAATCATATTGGTGCTATCTTAACATAAGAGAGCAGGAATTTCAAGAGGTTGGATTTATTTTTCTCAATTTTCCGCCATAAAATTGTCTAAGGTAACCGCGTCCTCAATTTTATATGGGCCAACTTGAATGCGACGAAGCGCCGTAAGGTAGGCAGAAGTGCCGAGTGATTTTCCGATATCCTCGCCCAGGGTGCGAATATAGGTGCCAGAAGAGACGTGGGTGTGAATTTTAAGAATCGGGTATTGATAGTCGAGAATTTCTAGGGCATAAATTTCAACTTGACGGGAGGGCATTTCAACTTGCTTCCCTTCACGAGCTAATTGATAGGCACGCTTGCCGTTAATCTTAATGGCAGAAAAGGCTGGGAGTGTCTGAGTAATTTGACCGAGGAATTTTTGACAAGCAATTTCAACCTCTTCTCTAGTCGGAATTCTCGTCACCTCATAAGTAGTAATCTCACCCTCAGGATCACCCGTAGTGCTGGATTTGCCAAGCTCGATAGTGGCCTCATACCATTTATCAAGCTTCAAAAAAGTGTCCGAAAGCTTAGTAGCCTTATGAGTCAAAATAATTAGGAGCCCGGTAGCAAAAGGATCGAGCGTGCCGGTGTGGCCGACTTTCACCTTTTTCCCTTCTTGCCCACTGAGCTTACGACGAACCCGCGCGACCACACCAAAAGAAGTCATCTGGTCGGGCTTATCGATTAATAATATATCCGGATTTTGACGCGGATCGAGATTAATGATTGATTCTGGATTTTCGGTATGAGAATTGGTCTGAGGTAAGTTTGGTTCTGAGTTCATTTTTACATTCCTGGAATATGAAAGGCGGTTGGGTCAATCTTAGCTGGTGCTGGTTCGACTGGCTCTTCTGGTGAGAAAATCGCAGCTGGTTCAGCAATTGGAGCGGCGGCCGGAGCGGTCGTATCGACTGGCTGAGAAATCAGCGGCGAGTCTGAAGCAAAAGTGCGAAGTGGCGGCTCGGCTGGAGCTGGACTGATTGGAGCTTGAGCAGCCTGGGCGGCCTCGGTGGCGGCAGCAGCCTGAGCGAAGAAATCAACATCTGGAGTCGATGGCGCTTCTGGCGGCATCGGTGGCATCGGAGGCATTGGCGGCATTGACTGTGTCAGGTCGGCTGGGTTTGGATTAGCAAAATTTTGATCACTAGTTAGCGGCTGATTCGGCATAGCGGCAGCATCAAAAATCACTGGAGCAGGTGGAACCGGTGGTACCGATGGAGTCGACTGCATTGGAGTAACTACAGGGTTAAGCTGCATCGGTTCCATGTATGGCATTGGCTGGGGTTGAGCTGCTGGGGGAGTAAATTGCATTGGCTGAACAGGAGCGGACGAATCAGAATATTGCACCGGTGGGATAGACTGAACTGGTTGAACTGGCTGAGCTGGAGCTGGGTATTGCATTGGCTGCTCCTGCGAAACTGGAGCAACAAATGGAGCTTGCGGAGTAAACGAAGTTGGCACGTCGAGTGGATTTAGCGCAGCAACTGGGGCCGATGCTGGCTGAGGTGCCGCAAGGTTTTGCGCAAAATTTAATGGCGGAGTCGGCATGACTGGCGCCTGATAATTTGGCGTTTCATTAGTGTAATTTGGCTGAGGCAAGCTAGGTTCAGGGTTCTGGATGAAATTATTTTCCATTACAGCAGAGGCGGCAGCGGCGGCTGGATTAATTGGAGCCTGATAAGTCGGAGCTGACTGAGACTCGATTACCTGAGGCGCGGAGGTTGACTGTAATTCGAAAGGCTGAGAGACTGGAGCTGCCTGAGAGACTGGTTGAGGTTCTTGAGGCTGAGTGGTTGAAGAAATTTGAGGTTCAAGAGATTGAGGAGCTGGAGCTGGTTGAGATTCAAGTGGTTGACCATCAAGTGTTTGATTAGGATTTGGTTCAATTTCAATATAATCAAGAGTGTTTTCCGAAAGTGGGGTGGACATTACAGGTGCTGGAGCAGTAGGCGTAACCAACTCGGCAGGAGCGGATGGGATGACAGGGGCAACAGAAGTGGCAGGCGCAGCAGGAGCAACAGAAGCAACCGGAGAGTTTGGCGCGGCTGGAGCTTCAGCAGCAGCAGGGGTGACTGGAGCTTGCGCCTCGTCTGGAGTTTTTATTTTCTCCATAATTTGAGAAGAAATTAATTGCTGGTTGGCGCCATAGGACATCAATTTCGAGGCAATCGACATAGTATTTGACGAGGTGCGTGGATTAGAAAAATGATCCGTAGATGCAACAATACCAGTGAGAAGCGCGGTTGCAACCTGTTCACTGAAACTGGCTAGTCCAAGCCTATCGGCCAGACCCACAATCATTTCAGAGATAGAGGAAACATTAGAGTCCTGCCATTCGAGTTCAGCAAAACGACCCGGAGTATCGACAGTAAGATTAATCGCAGTGGCATCGTGCATAATGCGACCATATTCGGAAAGCGCTGGGTCAATTTCATCACCAGAAATGACATTAAAGCAAATTACTAGGTCGACATTGTAGTCACCATGGGACATGCTGAGGTCGGCTTGACCAATGGTAGCCTTGTACGGCGTAACATAAACCTTAACGAAATCACCTTCGATTTTATAGCTAATATGATCGACCTTATCCTTACTGAGAGCAATAATAAAATCCTGCAAACTATTGGTAGTCTTTTCGAAGGTTTCTTCTGGTTTCAAAAATTGCAAAACATTTGGCACCTGACCGGAAAAGATGGCCGTGACATGCTTGCGCATGGTGTCAAGAATCATGGCAAGACCGAGCGCGGCGGAAATTTCATCGATATTCGGATTTTTGGAAAGCGCAATCAAAATATTTTCACTGGCTTTGATTTTTTCGACCACACGGTTAGTAATATTACTGATATCATCAAGAGCCGGCAGCTCGCCAGCTTCGGCGTTTTTAATGGCATTAGTGACACTACTACCGAGTTTAGGATTAATAGGTGAATTTGAATTTTGATTATTTGTTTGCATTTTTGACTCTTTTCCTCTTAAAATATAACATAATCGTCTTGGGCTTGCAAGGAAAACCAACGCGGTTATAATAGAGGTATGCCAGAGTTACCAGAAGTTGAAACAATCCTCAGGGGGGTTTTGAAATTTACTAAACATAAATCTGTGGGAAAAGTCAAAATTAGTTCCCTCTCCTCTTTTTATGGACCAAAGGAATTAATCGAAGGACAAAAGATTTTGGGCATGCGCCGATTTGGCAAAGCCTTGATTTTTGATTTTGAAAATGGCGTTTCAATGATGGTACATCTGAGAATGACCGGGCAATTAATTTATCGAAATCTCGGGACCGAATCAGGTAAAGATTTTGTGGAGATGATTTCGCAAGGCGATTTTAAGACGGAATTGTTCGACAAGGATGGTTTTTCGGGCGGACATCCCAGCGAAAGTTTTTATGGAGGTTTACCGAATAAGCAAACGCGAGTGGAGTTTGAAATTTGCGATAAAGATTCTTCTGGTGAACTAGAACAAATCGGCACGCTTTATTTTAACGATCAGAGGAAATTTGGTTTTTGTAAAGTACTAGAAACTAGCGAAGTAAAAAATGAGCCATTCATCAAAAAGCTTGCCAAAGAGCCGTGGGATATGACAGACGAAGAGTTCAAAAAGAATTTGGTGCGACACAAAAAAGCTTTGATTAAGCCGACGATTCTAGACCAAACGGTGGTCTGTGGGTTGGGAAATATCTATGCGGACGAGTCTCTTTATTTTGCCAAAATCCATCCCGAACGTATCGTGGAAAGTTTGAGTGATGAAGAAATTCATGAATTATTAATTGGCGCGCGTACGGTCATGCAGGAATCGATTGATTCTGGTGGCAGTACGATGGCAACTTACGTGAAAGCTGATGGTACGAAGGGTGATTATTTAACTAAGTTTGCCAAAGTTTTTCGTCGCGAGGGTGAACCGTGTGAACGATGTGGTACGGAAATTATTAAAATTAAAGTTGCGGGACGTGGCACACACCTTTGTCCATACTGTCAAAAGAAATTTTAGGACCTAAATGATTTATATTTTCGACGGAGAGGATCGCAAAAAAGCTGAACAAAAAGCTCGGATGATTTTGGGGGGAAAAATCGAGATTATCGATGCGGATAATATCAGCCTGGCAGAACTGGAATCTATTTTTCTCGGTGTGACTTTTTTTGAGGCGGAGCGTCGAATCTTGATTAAGGATTTATTTTTGAAAAAAGATTTGGTGGAGAAACTGCCAAACTTAATAAATACGCCACATAAAATTGTTCTACTTGAAACTAAACTCGATAAGCGTGGGGCGGTTTATAAGGAACTAGTGAAGCTGGCAAAAACTAATTCGGAGATTAAATTCGAAACTTTTGCAGCGGCAGAGCAGACGGTGGATCGCAATGCAGTGTTTCGAATTTTTGATTTAGCAATGACGGATGGCAGACGCGCGGTAAAAAATTTGCAATCTATTGAATCCGATAACGATCCTTATGCGACGATTGGCGCTTGGACGAAAAAGGCTTGTGACTTACTAGAGCGAAATCCGCAAAAAGCCCGTGCTATTCTGAAGGAATTAGCGAAGATTGATGTCTTGGTGAAATCTACTGATTTTAGTAAAGAACCCTGGACACTGCTCGAAGGGTTTTTACTGAGGATCTCTAAAAGTTCTACTGAATTCTAAGTTTCCTACTGAAAGTTTCTAAGGATTTTACTGAGTTCTAAATTTCCCACTGAAAGTTTTCTAAAGATTTCACTGAATCCTAAAATAAAAAATCTAAATCAAAAAAAGACCTCCGGAGAGGTCTTTTTACTAAGCAGCCTTTTTGGTGGTCTTCTTAGCGGTAGTCTTTTTAGCGACAGTCTTTTTTGCAGTAGCCTTCTTAGCGGTAGCTTTTTTGGCAGTGGTTTCTACCTTGGCACCATTAGAAGTCTTAGCAATTTTCACCAAGCTAGCTTTACGACGAGAAGCGGTATTCTTCTTGATGAGGCCTTTTTTAGCAGCCTTGTCGTATTCAGATTGGGCTTTGGAAAGATTCTCAGCAGTTGGGTTAGCTTTGAAAGCTTTAAGAGCGTTCTTGATGAACTTCTTGATCTGTTGATTCTTTGCAGTGCGTTTGACTGCTTGACGAGCTGCCTTTTTTGCAGATTTGATAATCGGCATTATAGTTTCCTGTTTAAAACGATTTAATGATTAATATACTTGTGAAATATTATACATGATTTTCATAGATTGTAAAGATGGGGGCCGGAGACTATAATAAAACTATGAACATTTTAGAATCGACCGTCTTAGGTCTTGTACAAGGTATTACTGAATTTATCCCAGTGTCCTCCTCTGGACATCTCGAAATCACGCAGCGTATTTTGGGTGCGGGTGGACGCGCGGAAGATTTTCATTTCTTTTTGGAATTAATTAATTTTGGTACGCTGTTTGCGTTACTTTTCTATTATCGTCAAACGATTTGGGAAATCATGCAACGCGTATTTGTGAAAAAAGATTATAAATTAGCACTAAATATCTTGATTACCTCAATCCCAGCTGGCATCATCGGCTTAGTGCTTTCAAAAGTAATCGAAAAAATGCCGTTCTTCTCGAGTCTCACTACGATTGGTTTCGCGATGGGTTTTGTCGGTTTAATTATGATTTTCGTGAATAAATTACCACATTTATCGAAATTGAAGGACGAAAATGAATTAACTCCGGGCCGGGCTCTAGCAATTGGTTTAGCGCAAACTTTTGCTTTGGTTCCTGGGGTTTCCCGCTCTGGCTCGACCATTATTACTGGTCGCGTAATGGGTCTCGATTCGAAATCGGCAGCCAAATATTCTTTCCTAGCAAGTCTACCAATCATGATTGCAGTTTGTGGTAAATCCCTACTTTCAAGTTCTTCGAGAGCTTACATTGCTAGCAATTTAGGCATGCTTTTACTTTCAAACTTAGTAGCTTTTATTTCTGGTTTGATTGCACTACAAATCGTAATTAAATACTTCAAGAAAGAAAAATCAATCCCAAGCTTTGGTATTTATCGTGTGATTTTATCTCTTGGAATTTTCGCCGCACTATGGCTCTTCTAAGAGATTCTGCCTAAAAAATTCCGGCCCTAGAGCCGGAATTTTTGTTTGCTTTGATTTTGTTTCTGAGGTCGGAATTTTGCTTCTTTTTTCCTAATCTTCCACGATTTTGAATCGAGTTTTTGCTTGCCAGATTTTATTCCTCGTCTTCCACGATTTGGAGGTGAGCTTCTTCGAGCTGGATTGGATCGACGACGGATGGTGAACTCATCATAAGATCGACACCAGAACCATTCTTCGGGAAGGCTACAATGTCACGAATATTTTTATTATCGTTTAGAACCATGAAAATACGCTCAATACCAAAAGCACAACCAGCGTGAGGAGGGGCGCCGAATTTGAAGGCGTTCAACATGCCTCCAAAACGTGCTTCAACATATTTTTCATCATAACCGAGGATACCGAAGACTTTATACATCACTTCTGGACTATGATTACGTACGGCACCAGAGCAAATTTCAAAACCGTTCATCACCATATCGTATTGATCGGCGACAATGGCAAGTTTTTCGGTATCAGCCTCAGCGGCTTCGAGCGCCTTGAGTCCGCCTTTTGGCATAGAAAATGGGTTGTGGCCAAAGTCTAATTTATTTTTACCTTCATCCCATTCGTAAAATGGAAAATCGACAATCCAACAGAGTGCTACGACATTATCATCCTTCAAATTAAAGTGATCAGCAAACGCGATACGAAGTTGACCGAGAACCTTATTCACTTTTGAGAGTGAATCAGCGCCGAAGAAAACCGCATCACCATTTTCCGCACCGGTGAGTTCTTTAATTTTAGCTAATTCAGCTTCAGTGAGGAATTTAGCGATTGGACTTTTAACTTCATCATTTTCATAGATGATATAAGCCAGACCACCTGCACCGAGTTTACGAGCTTTTTCGGTAAAATTATCAATTTGGGAACGCGAAAGAGTGGCACCATTTTTCACACAAATAGCTTTGACGGACTCAGTTTGGAAGACCTTAAAAGCGGTATCCTTTAAAGCTTCTTTCAAATCAATCAATTCCATGCCGTAGCGCAAATCTGGCTTATCGACGCCAAAACGATTCATGGCTTCCTGGTATGGGATGCGTGGGATTTCCTCTGAGAGCAATTTCTTGTGAGCAAAATCGGTGACCAAAGATTTAATTAGTGGTTCCATAGTTTTGCGAACTACTTCACCCTCTTCCACGAAAGACATCTCGAGATCGAGCTGATAGAAATCACCATAAAGACGGTCGGCGCGGGGATCCTCATCGCGGAAACATGGGGCGATTTGATAATAACGAGGAATTCCACCAACCATTAAAAGTTGCTTGAACTGTTGGGGAGCTTGAGGTAAGGCATAAAACTGCCCTGGACGAAGTCTGGATGGCACAAGAAAATCACGTGCACCTTCTGGGCTGGAGTTAGCTAGAATTGGCGTAGTGACTTCGATAAAATCGTGGGATTCCATATAATCACGCATGAAGTGATAAAATTCCGCACGACGACGCAAGGTATGAAGCATACTTGGACGGCGTAAATCAAGATAGCGATATTTAAGACGAAGCTCTTCGCCAGATTCTACACCGTCATCATGAGTATTAACCGGCAAAGGTTCGGAACGATTTAAGAGTTCCAATGCGTCGACCACTAATTCAATGTCGCCCGTAGCAATATGAGGATTACGAAGAGCAGGGTCGCGCTCACGAATTAGACCAGTAGCCGAAATGACAAATTCATCGCGCAAACTTTCGGCGATGGCAAAATTTTCAGCATTTTCCGGGGTAATCACTAGCTGAATAATCCCCTCGTGGTCACGTAAGTCAATGAAGATTAACCCACCGTGATCACGCCTAGAATTTACCCAACCAGAGACTGTAACATGTTGATTGATTTGTTGTTTTAGTTCTCCAGACAGTTTTCTCATAATCTCTATTATAACATAATAAACCAGTCAACTTTTCAAATTATAGAATCAAGAAAAATATCGCTGGATAGCGATATTTGTCCTCAAATATTAATCCTTAAAATTGAATTTTGACTATTCAAGACTAATATTCGATATACTCTTGCCATGGGGCAGGAGGAATTTTCGACTTTTTGCGCGAAGATTCACGTTTAAGTCTACGCATATTTACGAATGCATCTCCTTAATAATCATTGCACACGACCTAGCCCCCACCAGCCACCGAGTGACTAAAAAGTGCAATAGACATTATTTTATCAAATATTTTATTTTTGGCAAATTTTAGGCATTGACAATTGTCTTCAAGACGCTTATGGCTATTGACAAATATAGCTAAATTATTGTTTTATATTTATTTTCTGGATTAAATATGATATAAATTAGGCATGGATGAGATTAACCTCGGAGAAATGTTTGCCTATTTTAAGGCTAAGCTCCATATTCTACTGATAATTTTTGCCCTAATTTTTGGATTAGGATCTTTTTACGTATTTTTTATGCAAAAACCAAAATACGAAGCGACCGCTACGGTGATTGTAAGCTCAGATAAATCCAATGCGAATCTGCCGGGTGAAGTTGCAACCAATAAAAACCTGATTGATACTTACACGCAAGTAGTCAAATCACACCGTGTGCTCGACAAGGTCAAAAATGATATTAATATCGAGAAATCTTATGATGAGATGTTAAAAATGATCGAAGTATCGGCGATTAAAGGTACGGAAATTATTAATATTACCACGACTGATCGCGATACGGAGTTTGCCACAAAAATGACCAATAAGATTGCAGACCACTTCGTGAAAGAAATCGCCAAGATTTATAATGACCGCAATATTAATGTGCTCGACTCAGCAGTCACCCCGACTGAACCGGCTAATATTAAGATTGTGCGCCAAGAAATTATAGCTTTTGCGGCAGGTCTAATCGTCAGTGTTTCAATTCTCTTCTTAGTATTTTATTTTGACCGCTCAGTGAAGACGAGCGAACAAGTCGAAAGTCAGTTACATTTGCCAGTAATTGGTAAAATTCACATGATTGATGCGGAAAAAGAACGTCTGAAACGCCGCCAACGTGCCTTAGCTTTGAAGGCGAAGAAAGAAGCTAAAGACGATGGCTCAACAGAAAATGCGGAGAATACGGAAAATGAGGAAGAGGCTCCTGAAGAAGATCTTAGCAGTGAATTGATTCTAAAGAATAATCCTAAATCTATTATCAGTGAAGACTTCCGCACTGTACGTACTAGCCTGGATTTTAGCTTGGTTGGCAAAAACAATAATTCCCTCGTATTAACCAGTACCGCACCAAATGAAGGTAAAAGTTTCGTTTCCGCGAACCTGGCAATCGCTTTTGCTAATACTGGTAAAAAAGTACTCTTGGTCGATGCCGACATGCGCCTGGGTCGTCAACACGAAATTTTCGAACTTTCAAACCAAGCTGGTCTCTCGAATCTATTAGTCGAAACCGCCGGTGACCGCCTGCGTAAATACGTGCAAAAAACCGAGATTGAGAATCTTTCTGTAGTAACGCGTGGTGTAACCCCACCAAACCCGGCAGAGCTAATCGACTCGAAGCAGATGGAAAAATTCATTGCCACAGTAAAATCAAAATATGATTATGTCATTATCGACTCGGCTCCGGTCTATAACTTGGCTGACTCGTTAATTATTTCGAAGAAGGCTGATCGTACGATGATTGTTTGTCGTGTAAACAAGACCAATATCGATCACGTAAAAGATGGCTTAAAATCTCTTCAAGCAATTGATGCTAATGTGGCCGGCGTAATTCTTAACCAAATCCCTCTAGAAAAACGCACGGGATATTATAATCAATATTATCTATAAATCTAAAAAAACAGGAGGTGGCATGATTGACACGCATCTGCATATTTTGCCAGGAATCGATGACGGCAGTCGTGATTTTGAGGAAAGTATTGCGATGGCCAAAAAACTTGTCGCGCTCGGATTCACTGGTGGCTTTACAACCTCCCACTTTATTCCGAATAGTGATCAGCTCGCGGATAATAAAACCAAGTCGCATCTACGCAAAGAACTGCAAAAGCAACTCGATGAACTGGGAATTCAATTCAAGCTTTACCCGGGTAATGAAATCTATGTTGATCCAGAAATGGTGAAATATATGCAAGAAGATCAAGCATCGCTACTGGGGGAAACCACTAAACTAAGCGTAGACGCTACGAAAAACAAAAAGAAAAAACATTATGTACTCTTCGAGGTGCCGTTCATGACCGAAGTGAGATATTTACGTGAAGTAATTTTTGAAATGAAGAGTCAAAATATTGTGCCAATTTTAGCCCATCCGGAACGTTACGAATTCCTGCAGAAGAAACCGGAAAAGGCCTTGGAGCTACGTAAAATTGGCGTGAAACTACAATGCAATATCGGAAGTATAACAAAGCAATACGGACTGAAACCCGCCAAAACCATGAAATATTTCCTAAAACACGGCCTAGTAGATTTTCTCGGGACCGATGCCCACCATGCAGATGGAAGTGTCTTCGAAAAATACGAGAAGGCCTGCAAGAAAATTTGTAAGATTATTAGCGACGAAGGTTTGAAAAAATTACAAGAAAATAGCCTCTCGATCAACCATTAAAATAACTTCCCGCAGGAAGTTATTTTTTAAGTTTAATTCTAAGTACAAACTAGATTACTTGGTTTTAGAAGAGTGATCCGGTACCACGAATTTCGCTTTGGAGGTTCAAGTACTTACGATAAATTGCTTGATGTTCTTGAACTGCCTTAGTATAAGCTGCATCTTCAAAAGGTAAAATCACGAAGTAAAGTGGAGAATTCTTTCCACCACAAATTTCTTTCGTATCACCATAGGCAAGAGTGCTTGGAATATGTAGTTCGCGAACTCCGCCGAGTTTAGCGCCAACCAAACCATCCGACCAACCGGTAATTAAGCTACCAGAACCAGTAACATCCAGCGGATCCTTCAAAGATTTTGGATTATTATTATCATCGAAAGATGAATCAAACACAGACTCATCAGAGCACCAACCGAAGTAATAAGCTAGATATTTACTTTCTTTTTCAAGAGTAGCGCCAGTACCGACACTTAAATCGATAGATTTCAAACCATCATTTTGCGCGCGAGAAACATTGTAGGATTTAATATTACTACGAGCAGATTTGAGAGTCTCAAAGTATTTATCATTAAGCGCTTTCACCGCATTATCTTTATCTTTTTTCTTCTCATCTAGTTCCTTAGCGAGAACCTTAAGCTCGGCATTTTGTTCAGCCGTACCTTTTTTACTTTTTTCGCCATTCAAGACAATCAAGGCATAAACCATAATTGTGGAAACGAAGAGTAAGACTGCGATAAAACCGATAATAATGCGTTGTTTAGTGCTTGTACGTAAACTTTTTTCGTCCATATTGATACCTAAATAATTTCTCCACCAATTTTTTCTAATGATTTACTAATACTGTTCATTATAGCAGAGATTTCCTCAGAAAGTAGGGTCTTCTCAGTGGAGGCAAAGTTCAAATGGAAGCTAAGATTTTTCGTATCCGAACCTTCAGCTTGATAGATTGAGGTAGCCGTGAGATGGCAGATGAGGGATGGTTGGGCCTTCAAAACCTCGAGAATAGCATTTTCGACCAAAGCAAAAGGTTTTTCTTCCGAAATCTTGACCGTAAGATCACGATTAACCGCTGGGAAGCGACTAAATTCCTTGATACGTTTATCAGAGGATTTTTGACCAAGGAGGGACTCAAGGTCTAATTCTAGGCTAGAAACCTCTTTGAGCTTCAGAGCGGTTTTGATGGAATTCTTTAACTCACCGAGGCAACCAATTTGCGTGCCAGAAAGAAGAATTTTAGCGGCGCGTTTTGGCTCGAAATAACCCGAAGCTTCACCGTCGGTAAAGGCTTGGATTTCAAAATTCAGACCGAGTTTGTCGGCGAGATTTTCTAAGATTTGCTTGGAGTAATAATAGTCCACAGTGGAAACTACCGCCAGATGATATTGCATTTTCGGGGTTTGATCAGAATTTAAGCCAAGAGATTTTCTAGCAACTTGGTTCATTTCATAAAGGGAAAAATCGGCAAAACCGGCTTTTTGATTTTCACGAACTTTTTCGAGTAAGCTTGGGGTAATAGAAGTGCGGAAAAGTTGGAGTTCTGGCGAAATGGAATTAGTGATTTCGTATGCATCTTCAGTGTTTTCGCCGACGCGTTCGAGTAATTTCTTGGAGATGAAGCTGTAAGTTAGAACCTCATTGAATCCCAGTTCAAGCGAAAGGAGATTTCTTAAAGTAGTTTTTAGTTCAAACATGGCATTCTTTTCGGCGCCAATAAATGGACGAACTGGCAAACTTAATGGCAAATTATCGAAACCGAGCAGACGACCAACCTCTTCGATAACGTCCTCTTTGATATGAATATCCGTGCGCCAGAGTGGAGCCGTAACGAGGAGTTTTTCAGAGTCGGGAACCACCTTGAAGCCGACATTTTCAAGAGTTTGAATTATCAAAGCTTCATCGTAGTGTGAGCCGAGAAGTTGATTAATCTCAGAAACTTTCACTGCTACCTGAATTTCAGATAAATCCTGCTTCAGAGAGTCAGCAAAACGGAGTTCAGCACCTGATTTCACGCCAAGTTTAGAAAGACAATCTTTGATAGCTGGAATAGTATTGACGGCTGGCTGACCCTTCGTGAAACGAGTAATAGCCTCAGAGAAAATACCGTGAGCCATCTGAGTCTTACGTAAATTATAGAGGCTAAAAGTAGCAGATTCGAGCAAGATGCGTGTGGTCGAGGTGTCGATTTTAGTCGATTCCCCGCCCATGGCACCGGCTAAGGCGACTGGAATGTCGTTCGAGGTAATCACAATATCATTGGAATTTAGCTCAATAGTTTTACCATCGAGCAAGGTTAAAGATTCACCAGAGCGCGCAGCACGCACGATGATTTTCGCGTAGTCTAAACCGCCAATTTTGACAAATTTATCATAATCGAAAGCATGAAGCGGCTGACCTAACTCTAGCATAGTGAGATTCGTCGCATCAACGATGGGGCTGACGGAATTAATACCAGATTTAGCGAGTAAAACTGAATCCTCCGTCATATTATATAAATCAGAAAACTCTGGTGTGACAGGCTGACTGAGATTTAAATCCTTCACTTCTACCAAACAAGCCGAGTAGCGTGGACAAAGTTTTTGGTCGGCAATTTCAATCAATATTTCGTCGCTAGCTTTATCTATGGCTTGGTCGAAACTCACTGGTTCAGAGAATTTTTGACCAAGAATACCAGAAACCTCACGAGCAAAACCAATCAAACCAAAAGTATCTGGGCGATGGGTGAGGGATTTATTTTCGATATCGAGAATTTTATCATTTAAGTCAAAAACCTCAACTAAAGCAGCGCCTGGACGGCCGAGAGATTCGTCGACCTCAGCAATATAGTTATGATCAGAAGAAAGCCCAAGCTCATCTGGTCCGGCTAACATGCCGAAACTTTCATAACCACGAAGCTTACGCGAACCGAGTACAAAATTTTCGCCGCCAAAAGTATCTGGCACGATACTACCTGGAGTGAGCCAGACGGCGATAATACCAGCGCGAACATTTGGTGCACCACAGACGATTTGCACAAGACCAGAATCTAGAGTAGAAAATTTCTGATTGAGTTCTGGGCCGGCATCTATTTGACAGAGGTGTAAGTGAGTATCTGGAATATCTTCGCAGGTCACTACCTTGGCAAGATAGGCGCCGCGATATTTTTTAGCCATATCCATCACACCTTCGACTTCGACAAGACGTGAGCCAATTAGTTTTACTAATTCCTCATCGGAAACCGGGATGGAATCGACATATTGTTTGATTTTATTAAGTGAAATAAGCATTAAAATTCCTCCAAAAATTCAAGTTTGGCTGATTCAAAGAAACGAATATCATTGAGGTGATACTTCATAATGACTAAACGGTCGATACCGCCACCCCAGGCAAATCCGTGGTAGACTTCTGGGTCGATGCCGGCAGATTTTAAGACATTCGGATGGATCATACCGCAACCCATAAGTTCGAGCCAGCCGTCGCCCTTACCACCAAGAGAAGCTGGTTTTTCGACGAGCAATTCTAGAGATGGCTCAGTGAATGGGAAGAAGCCAGGTTGGGTTTTGATACGCAATTTTTCACCATAATAGGTTTCAAAGAAATTTTTTAAGACGCCGAGCATTTCGGACATATTAGCGGTTTTGGAAACAAAGACACCTTCGCATTGATAGAAAGTATGTTCATGAGTAGCATCAACATCTTCATTACGGAAGACGCGACCTGGAATCACCACGGCAATCTGACCGTCTTTTTTAAGATTATCTAACCTTGATGTGAGTGCGCGATATTGCATGGTAGAGGTGTGAGCAGGTGGAATAAAACCTTCCTTGGTGCGGAAAGTATCATAACCATCACGAGCCGGATGACCTTCTGGGAAGTTCAAAGATTCGAACATATGAAATTCATCGTCGAGCTGAGTAGACTCCATGACTTCGAAACCCATACGGGAATAAATATCAATCACGCGATCTAGTTCGATCATCAAAGGATGGCGACTGCCACGGTGAAAAGTAATTTTCGATTGATTGACGTCGAATGGGGCGGTCAAATCAATCGCTTTCGCGGCAGTGTTTTGTTTGGCGGCTTCGAGAGCCTTAATTTGTTCAATAACGGCCTGCTTTTTTTGATTCAAAGCTTGACCAAAAGCCTTACGCTCTTCGGGAGCCAAGGTCTTCATTTTTGCGTATTCTTCGCCGAGAGATTTAAGTTCGGCTTTTAGCTGTTCCAATTCCATAACTCCTTCTATTATACTCTGTTTTTAGGTGAAGTTGAAGACGAATTGGGAATAAAAAATCGCGCCAATTCGACGCGATCAATGCAGAGTTTTAGAAGAATTTAATGAAGATTAAAGAAATCACTGCGAGGATGATTAATACCGGCCAAAACCAACCAAATTTACTAGTAGTTTTAAGGTCTTTAGCATAATCAGAATCTTCCACCAAGTCAGGATCGCTCATTTTAGCTTGCATCCTGGCACGATTTCGAAGGTCCGCGGTAATTCTTTGAGTGAGATCTGCATTTTTGTCTTGATCTTTTTGTACAATTACGCCCATCTTTTCCTTTCGATATACATTACCATAGTTTATCATATTATGATATAATTTTTTTAATATTATTAAGGAGGTAAAATGGCAAAAAAGACTAAAAAGTCTGCACACAAGCCAAAAACGACTGTAAATACACCAGAGGTAACCGAAATTAAAGAAGAGGTTATCGAGGTCGTCGAAAAAGTTGTCGACGATAGCAAAAAAGCGACTGAGAAGGCTGAAAAGAAAATGACAAAAGAAGTCCTCAAAGTAGAAAAGAAAATTAAGGAAAGCAAGAATCCATTCAAGGGTTTCTTTGCTCGTAAATATCCTGAAGGTGAGAACATTTTAACGATTTTCGAAACTCCACGTATCTGGGGTGCAGTAATCGGTGAAGTAATCGGAACCATGTTCCTTTCAATGCTTCTACTCACTCTTGGAATCCAACAACCACTTTATATCTTGTTCGGTTTCCTCGCGATCACCTTGGCAGTTTTTGCCTATTCAGGTGCGCATCTTAACCCAGCCACCACAATCGGCATGATGGCAACTCGTCGCGTATCTGCAATTCGTGGTGTACTTTACATCGTAGCTCAGGTCGTCGGTGCATGGCTTGGTTTATTAATCATCGGTGGTCTTCGCACGGCTAGCGGCGCCAGCGCTGAACTTCCAGCTCTGACTGCAGCAACCGGCAGTGACTTCTGGAAATACATGTTGATCGAATTCGTCGGTGTCTTCACCGTAGCATTCTTCTTCAACCGTGCTCAAGAATACAACCACAAGAAAAGCGCTTTCACCTACGCAGCAATTATCGCTGGTGGTGTAACTCTCGCAGTTCTCTTCTGCTTGATTCTTTCTGATAGCTTCTTTAAGCTTCGCAATAACTTCATCTTGAACCCAGCTATTGCTATCATGTACCAAATTTTCCCAACTTCTGCTGAGAAATTTGACGCTTTGATGGGTACCGTAGCTCTCGAATCTTTGGTTCACATTATCACCCCACTTGTAGCAGGTATCCTTGCCTTCTTCGTGGCAGATGTGGCTAAGGCTCTTTCTGATGACTGCGAATGTGATTGCTGTGAAGAAAAACATCATCACCACCACGATAAATAATCATTAGTGAATGGCGAACAAAAAATAAGACCTCTACTGGGGTCTTATTTTTATAGATAAATTTCGGATAGAATTTCTAGCTTTATATTATATATAAAAAATAGCCCATCACGGGCTATTTTTAGCGCTCCTTTGGAAAGAGTGGAGTAGCTGGTGGAGTGATTTCAGAAGCTGTAAAGATTTCTTCAATTGTAGCGGTGATTGGCAAAAACGGTTTAAGCATGTGATTTACAACCAGAAGTTCATTCACGAGATTAAGTAAAATTTGTTTAGCGGCTTCTGGATCGGTCTTGGCCACGGTCCATGGCTTTTGATCTTCGATATGTTTATTAATTAATTGCACCTGACTCCAGGCATAATCAATGGCGCCAGAGAAGTTAAAATTATCCATCAATTCACGATATTCCGGCGTAAACTCAAGAACCGGCGCATCTACAAGGCTGACCTGATTCTTTTTACAGAGGGTGGCTAAGCGCTGAACGAGATTACCATAATCGTTCGCGAGTTCATTATTATAGGCATTCTCAAATTTTTCCCAAGAGAAATCCGAATCCAGGAAGGTATCGATATGGCGAGAGAAGAAATAACGGAAAGCATCAACGCCATGTTTATCAAGTACCTCAATCGGATCAACGACGTTACCGATACTCTTACTCATTTTCGCACCGTTCGCCAAGATAAAACCATGTGAAAGAAGAGTCTTCGGAAGAGGCAAGCCTAAGCCAAGTAAAATCGCTGGCCACAAAATAGCATGAAAACGCAGGATATCCTTACCAACAATACTGACGGTGGCTGGCCAAAATTCAGAAATATCCTGATCTGGATAACCGAGTACAGTAATATAATTGGTCAAAGCGTCCATCCAGACATACATCACCTGTTCTTCATCTCCTGGTACCGGAATACCCCAAGAAAGATGTGATTTTGGACGTGAAATCGAAACATCTGGCGCATCAGCTAGTAGCTTCAAAATTTCATTCTTACGAAATTCTGGTAAAATCTGCATTTCACCGCTTTCGATTTTGGCGCGAATTTCATCTTTAAAATCACTGATGCGGAAATAATAATTTGACTCAGAAAGACGATTATATGGAGTTTGATGATCTGGACAAATACCCTGATTTTCGGTGTATTCTTTTTCAGTGACGAAACTTTCACAACCTTCACAATACCAACCATCATAGCTGGCGGTATAAATATGTTTTGAAAGTTT
>JABCPJ020000014.1 GCA_013333135.2 Candidatus Saccharimonadota bacterium | reverse complement strand
CCACTTCGGCAATCACCGATGCGGCTTCACGAATTTGCTCTTCAGTATTTAGCTCACCAAAAGTTACGCGAAGTGACCCGGTAATTTCCGAATCAGTGAGGCCGATGGCGGAAAGCACATGAGATTTTTGTCCCTTAGAGGCGGCACAGGCGGCACCGGTAGAAAGCAGGATGCCGCGATCTTCCAGTTTAAAAATCAGACGCTCGGCATCGAGACCGTCGAAGCAGATTGGACAGAAATTAGCTAACTGATGTTTTTTGTTACCTAAAAATTTCGGCGTAACGAGGGATTTTTCGGTCAAAATCTGACGGAATAATTGATTATATTTTTCATATTTCTTGCGACTGGCGGAAATGTGAGACTTCGCACGAACCGAAGCTTCCGCGAAGCCCATGAGAAGAGGCACGTTTTCCGTACCAGAACGCAGACCCATTTCCTGACCGCCACCATAAGAGATGGGGCTAAGCTTAACCCCGCGAGAAATATAGAGTGCGCCAATCCCCTTCGGCCCATAAACTTTGGCGGAATTAAGCGTCAAAAGATCGACCCCGAGACGCGCCACCGAGAGATCGAGGAGACTCGCCGCCTGCGAAGCATCGGAATGAAGATAAAGTGGCGTGAGATTGCCAGCAGCCAGGCGTTTTTCACGCGTGCGTCGTATAATTTCGGCAATTTCACTGAGTGGTTGGATAGTCCCGAGCTCATTATTGGCAATCGCGACCGAAATTAGCACAGCTTGATCGGTAATTTTCGCCACGAGATCCTTTAAGTCGATAAGGCCAGTCGAGTCGACGGCAATTTCCCCGACGGTTTTTGCGAAATGTCTAGCGGATTCCCGCACCGAGGCATGCTCGGTAGATAAAATTAGGGCTTCGGCGTCCGGATAATTCTCTAAAACAGTAAACGCCAAGTTAATTGATTCGGTCGCACCAGCCGTGATGACTAAATCCGGTGATTTTGCCCCAATAGTCTGAGCCAGAGCCGCTTTTTTCATTTCGTATTCACCACGTAAATGCTTCGCTGGGAGATACGGCGCAGAAGGGTTATAAAATTTTCACTAAAATATGGCAACATCGCCTCAAACACCTTAGGGTGAACTGGAGTAGCGGCCGCAAAATCCAAATAAATCATTTTTTGACTCCTAGATTAAAGAGAGTTTCCGAATTTTCTGTAGTAATTTTCGCAACTTCCTCAAAATCTAATCCGAGCTTCTCAGATAGCCACTTAGCTACATAATAAACATTGGCCGGCTGGTTGGTTTGCCCACGCAGTGACACGGGAGCGAGAAATGGCGCATCGGTTTCGAGCAAAATTCGCTCAATTGGTGGCATCGGTAAGGTTGAATAGGTAGCCAAGCCATTCACGCCGATATAAAAATCACGTTCGAGAGATTTACGGAGGTTTTTCTTGTTATCAGAGAAAGAATGCACGACACCGCGGATTTTGGCGGAAGAAAAATTGTCCAAAATCGCAAAAAAATCGTCAAAAGCTTCACGAACATGAAAAATCAGTGGCAAATCTTCGCGAATGGCGAGGTCTAGTATTTCTTCGAGAAGTCTCGCCTGGTCGAGCTTGTCGTTCTCACCATAATGATAATCTAGTCCCACCTCGCCAATTGCCACAGGACGATTATTATGTTCAAATTGAACATCTTTTCTAGGCTTGTCAAATTCATTGGGGTGGATGCCGTAACTCCAGAAGAGTTTGGTGGGATTTTGGGCGGCAAATTCGGCAGCCTTGAAAGAATCCTCATGGTCGGTACCGATGCAAATCAGCTTTTCAACCTGTTTTTCGGCGCAGGCCGCTAAAGCCATAGTTTGTGCTTCCGGCGTATAAAAATCCAGATCATGGAGATGACAATGTGAATCGATAAGATACGCCGGTTGGGACATTTTAGCTCCTAGCTTCGCGTTTGCGCTTGATTGGATCGAGCTGTCGCTTGCGGAGACGTAGACTCTTCGGAGTAACTTCGAGAAGTTCATCATCGAGTAGGAAGTCGAGACATTGCTCGAGGCTGAGATTGGTATATGGAGTAAGCTGAATTGCACCATCAGAGGCGTGGGTACGCATATTAGTAAGCTGTTTTTCACGACAGACGTTGATATCAATATCTTCTTTCTTGTTCGAAAGACCGACGATCATACCCTGATAGACAGGAACCTGTGGCGGGATGAAGAGAATGCCACGAGCCTGCACCATATCGAGAGCATAAGCGGTAGAGGTACCAGTTTCAAAAGAAATCAAAACACCATTGCGTTCTGGCTTGTACTTACCTTCGACTGGACGGTAGCCCTTCGGAATAGAAGACATAATCACGGTACCTTTAGTATCAGTCATCAAGCTATTACGAAGACCAATTAAGGCAGCGGTAGAAATTTCGTAAGTGAAACGGACGGCACCACCAGAGGTAATTTCCTGAGCAACAAGATCAGCTTTACGAATACCAAGCTCTTGCGAGACCGCACCGACATATTCTGGAGTGACTTCAATGGTAAGGTCTTCAAATGGTTCACATTTTTTACCGTCGATTTCCTTGTAGACCACTTCTGGACGGCCAGCTTCGAGTTCGTAACCTTCACGGCGCATGGTTTCAATCAAAACAGAGAGGTGAAGCTCACCGCGGCCGGAAACTTTATAACCGAGACCATCTTGGGCGATTTTCAAGGCGATGTTAGTTTCAAGTTCTTTATGCAAACGATCGGAAATTTGACGAGAGGTAGTAAATTCACCTTCTTGACCCTTCAAAGGACTAGTGTTTGGACCGATATAAATACTAAGAGTAGGCGGTTCAAGTTCAATGGTAGGAAGAGCTTCTGGATTGTCGAAAGCCGCAATAGTATCACCAATATTAGCACTTGGGATACCAGTGACGGCGACGATGTCACCAGCAAAAGCTTCATTAACCTCTTCCTTGCCGAGACCACGATAGACGAAGATACGATCAACTTTACCATTTTCGGTGGTGATTTCTGGTTCACCATTATTAAAATTGGTCTTCACGATTTTAATCGATTGACCATGCTTGATATTGCCACGGAAAATTTTACCGATAGCGTATTTACCAAGGTAATTGTCGGAAGCCAGTGAAGCGACAAGAAGCTGCAGACCTTTTTCGGAATCCTCATCGACCTTCGGTGAAGGGATATCATTGATAATCGATTCGAAAATCACGTGCAGATCATCATCCAAATTTTCGGTCTTACCGGCACGACCATCACGTGCGATAGCATAATAGATTGGGTAATTAAGCTGAGATTCTTCGGTCGCAAGTTCCAAGAAAAGGTCAGAAATTTCATCTTTCACTTCTTCAATGCGAGCGGCAGGCTTGTCGATTTTATTGATAATTACGACTGGTTTTAATTTAAGATCAAGGGCTTTCTTCAAAACGAATTTAGTCTGTGGCATCGGGCCTTCTTGGGCGTCAACCACCAAAAGTACACCGTCGGCCATATTCAAGGTACGTTCAACCTCACCAGAGAAGTCGGCGTGGCCTGGGGTGTCGATAATATTAATTTTGTGATCGTGGTAATAGACCGAGGTCTGCTTAGCGGTGATGGTAATACCGCGCTCGTGTTCCTGGTCGCCAGAGTCCATAATGAGAGTCTGACTCATTTCAGCTTGGTTATCACGGAAGGTATTAGATTGTTTCAAAAGTGCATCCACCAGCGTCGTTTTACCGTGGTCAACGTGCGCGATGATTGCAACATTACGGATATTTTCTTTATTATTCATATTGCCCTTATTTTTTACTCTGAATATTATACCATATTTTGCTTGATTTTTTGAGAGGGTAGGCATATAATAAGAGAGTACTCTGGGTCGGTAGCTCAGCAGGTTAGAGCACGGGCCTTTTAAGCCCGGTGTCGAGGGTTCGAGTCCCTCCCGACTCACCACAGAGATTTTTTAAAAGAGCCTTTCGGGGTTCTTTTTTGTTAATGAGATTATTTTAAGCAAAAAAATACCCGCCTTAGATAAGACGGGACCCATAATAAATGGGATTTGAGCTCGCCTTATACAAGACGGGACCCACAGCAGGTGGGATTTATTGGAGGGTAATCGCAGCCTTCTGATGTCAAGAAGATTAGCTAAGCTGAGGCTGCCTATGAAAATAAGTTGGGGGCCGAAGAGGATTAGTACAGAAGTTACGAGGTAGTATATACTAAAAAGAAAAAAGGTTAACTTCGGCCCCAACATGCCGCCAAGGTGGTGAACCTTATTTCTAACTAAAAGAAATGGCAATAACTTTTAGGCTAGAAAGTCTCACGACGCGACACGTAGCGAGGTAATACTGGTGGTAAAACTGCTGCATGTTTAGTTGCTTTTTAAAAATAAGAGGGGTTTTTCAAATCCTCGCTAAGGAAGTAGCAAAAACCTGCCGCACAGAATATAATGTGTTTTTTCATATACCCGATACTTAATATACTCAATCCACAAGATATCTGTGTTGCACGATTATATTAACAAAAATTCGTAGATATTGCAAGCATAAGCACAATGACAGGGGTGATAGGACGAGTGATAGGGTTGGATTTCGAGATGCTTGAGATATTTGAAACCCTAATCTAACTTCAGAGTTTCCTACCTATTTCTTTTTAGGGTCAACGATTTCTGCTTCTTCGATATCATCGGGATTGGTTTCGGATTTTTTCGAACCGGAGAATTTAGAGACTAGATTATAACGATCAGTGAAATCTTGAACGTGTTTCTTTAGGACAATAATATTGATTAAATCCGAGAGGCCATAGCCAATCATAATAAAGCCGATTAGAGACAAGGCGATGGCGGAGGCATCAAACGGATAGACAATAATCGCGACGCCGGAAGTCAAGGATAAAAGATTGGTAATAATAGAGGTGATATAGGCGGATTTGGAGACGTTTTTTAGCTCCATAGTGTAGCCGATACGGGAAATTGCTGAAATCATAATCACCAGACCGATAGTCATTGGAATTAAACTAAGGACGCCTGGGTAAAAGAGGAAGACGAGACCAACGATAATTAAAAAGGCGCCAAGAAAATTACTGGAAAAAAGACGGACGAAGCGCGAGTAGACTCGGCTCATAATCATACTAAAACCGGCGAGAAGAAAGCCGGCGGCAAGCAGAAGACGCAAAAGATTGAGAGCAAATTCTGGGAACAGGGCAAAAAAGAGGCCGAATAGTACCATTACTACGGTAGTGGAGATTGCGGTGTTGAGATAAGCGTTAATTTTATCTTTAATTTTCATACTAACTCCAGTGCGATTTAATTACTTATATTGTAGCATATTTAGGCCATAAGGATTTTAGCACAAAAAAGAACCCCGAGCGAATCGGGGTCTTTTACATCTCAGATGTAAAAATAAAGAACTAAACTAGTTTACATCTTGCTTAGGCTAAGAGAGCCTTTTTGGGCTTCTCACTGGCGGCTTCAATGGCTTTACTAACACTGTAATGCACAGAGTTTAACACTTCGAGTGGCGAAAGATCGTCGGTGACAATATATTCCGGCACCACCATCGTATTAACCGACTCCATAAAATGATTACAGAAACCATCAAAGGTCAGATTATCACTATGTAGGATGGATTTTTCGAACTTGGTGCAGTCCATCCCAGCATTAATGGCGGTTTTCGCTCGAGAAACCAAGGTCATATCGCTACCCGCATGCAGATAAAAAGACGCGGTGGGTCTAGGCAGCATAGCCTGATATTCTTTTAGTACCGACTTAGGAATATAGGCAGAGCGTGCATACTCTTTTGCTAATTCGTAATACGGTTTAAAAGAATCCAGAATCACATTTCCGCAATTCCCACTTCTCAGAATATAAAGCTCTTCTTTGGTAAGATGCTGGCCATCCATGATTTTCCAACCAACACCAAGTCGAGACTTCAATCCCTTAGCTAAAGTGCTTTTTCCTACATACGGTAGGCCCTCAATATAAATAAGCATAACTTCCCCCTCCTGTTTTCTTTTTTGAGTAATAAAAACTAGTTACAACATATATTATAACACAAAATGTCAAGAAACACAAAAAACAGGCTCTGAGCCTGAATTACTGGTGGACGATAGAGGATTTGAACCTCTGACCTCGTCTACGTCAAAGACGCGCTCTAGCCAACTGAGCTAATCGTCCAGCATATTTATTATATGATATTTAGGCGAAGATTTCAACCATAATTTAATTAAAAGAAAAAGACCCCCTAATGGAGGTCTTTTTTGAATCAATCTTAGCGGCGGTAGCCGGATTTCTTACCTTTCTTAAGGAAGACGACGGCGACGAGAGAGAGGAAGGCGAAGACGGCAATGCCGGAAGCGAGGAAGTCTGAGGATGAAAGATTCATACCTGCAAAGACAGATCCACCAGTGTTAGGTACGGCTGGGGTTTTCTTACCACCATTCTTACCTGGAGTAGCTGGCTTATCTTCTGGCTTAGCTGGTTCATCCTTGCCGGTAAACTTGAAGCTGGCAACTTCTGGTTTTTCGAGATCATCACCAGCACCGTTTAGAGCTACGACTTCGAGAGTGTAATCACCCTTGTCCAATTTATTATTAATGTCTTCGGAATTGAGTTCGATAGTGCCACCGTTAGTCATTGCAGTTGGATCAGTGATTTCGATTTCCTTATCACCAACTTTGTGGCCAGATTTATCTTTCAAGATAACTTTCACTTTGGCGACGCCAGCAGCGTGGGCAATACGAAAACCGGTGTAACCACGTTCGTTAGTCTGAGTCTTCTCGACTGCTACTGGTACATAGTTAAACTCTACAGTATCAGCAGTCTCAGCTTTGCCGTCGACGGTAACCTTGATAGAAACTTTACCGAAGACACCATTAGTGAGCTGTTGCATGTCGAGAGGGATTTTCTTCGAACCGCTATTAGCTGCACCAGCATTACTTACGTCAACAGTTTTGTTAGCGATAGTGGTGGTAGTACCGTCTTTGTCGGTGAGTTTGATTTCGTATTCAATAGTTTTTGACTTGGTGAAATCAATATTGAGTGGTACTTGATTTTCAAGAACCTTGCTATCTGAGGTAGGAGACTTGATAGCAACGGATTGACCGTTTGGAAGAACGGTGACCTGGACAGTTACTTCGGAAGAAGTAGCTTCCTGGGCGTAAGTTTGATTAGTGAGCGCCAGGCCACCGAGTACGGTCAAGCCTGCTATTCCTAATGCGCCGATGATTGATTTTTTATTCATTTTTCGCCTTTGTTATTTTTATTTTTATCTGTGCCAGGGTCTAAATAATTAACTTAGACTTCTGAGCACGACGCTTTCTAAGTACGATGATAAACCATACCACAGCCGTTGTCAATAGCATAAACAGAATAATTAGAACAAAGATAGGTACAATTAAGACAATTTTGGTGGATTTTTCTTCTTTGCCACCAGCGGAGATGGTAGAAGTAATACGGTAGATGCCAAAGGCTGGACTATCTTTCCATTCGAGATCAACATCACGGGTGGTATCTGGTAAGACATCGAAGCCCTTAGTGTCTTCAAAAATTGAACCGCCGAAGAGTTTTTCTACTTTCATGCTGACAGTGGCACGAAAGTCGGTATTACCAGTGTTTTCGACAGTAGCGGAGGTACGAATATTACCAGAAACACGGAAACCGTCGAGATGGTATTTGGTGATTTTGGCTTCTTCCCTGGTTTCACCCTCGGTTTTACCATAAAGGGTTAAGCCGACGCGGGAAACTGTTTTAATACCAGTGGAATTGAGGTCGTCCTTTGGAATAGCTTCCGCGAAGATGACGGCGTATTGACCGCCGGCAGGAACATCTTGAGGTACGGTGACACGATATTTCACAACCTTGGTCTCGTTTGGCTGCACAGAATAAGTAACATCAGAGACATATTTACCGGAAGCATCTTCAAAGGTTGTCCAGCGTGTAATCTGAGTACGTGAACTTTCCTTCGAGAAGTTTAGTTCATATTTTTCATTGGAAACGGAATATGGAGTAGCATAAACCTTAAAATCAAAGGGATCGGTACCGATATTAGAGACATTAAAGGTGAAGTCGGAAACATCGCCACCTTTGAGATAGACGGTGTTCTTCACTGGAGAGATTTGGATTTGAACTTTTGGTTTTTCAGCTGGTTTTTCGTCGGCATAAGTAGCAGAGGTTTTTGCTAAACCGAAGAAGCCGGAGAGACCTAGCCCAAAGAGGGCTAGAGTCAAGACACGTTTAAAATTATTTTTCATCAAATACTCCTTTAGAAATCAGATTCGACGCGAGGTGCGGACTTGGTATTAGATTTTTTGTTCTCATATTTCTTTGAAACGAGCCAGAAGATAACAGAGAGGATAAAGAGAACGAGTAAGACGATAAGCCAGATTGGACAAAGGATCACGAGTTTACGAGAAGTATTGTGGGCACTACCAAAGGTAATGTCTTGCTCGACCCAGAAGATACCGATACCTGGAGACTTTTCCCAAGTTTCTTTACTGAGGCGCTTAGTATTAGGGAGAGTGGTGCGGTAAGTAGGGTTTTCTTCGTTAGTATAGACTTCTTCCTTAGAGAAGAATGGGAAGACACGGAGAACATACTTAACATCCTCATCGGTGTTACCACAGTTTTCGACACGAGAGGTGCCGGAAATTGGTGGGTTGAAGAGGATAAATGGAAGATTATTTTCCAAAATCTTAGTACAGTGGTTAATCTTACCATCAATATGAGAGTAGATCAACATACCGATACGAGTGACTTCACGAATAGTATTAGATGAATTTTCACTAGAGGCGTTCTCCACCATAATAGAGGCATATTGGCCACCACCTGGAGCATTTTGTGGAACCTTCACGGTGTATTCGATGGTAGTTTCCGAATTTGGATCAAGATGGCCAGTAGTAGCGCTAAAGGTAAACCAGTTAGAAATCTTAGTGTAGTCGGATGATGCATCGAAAGTTGGGTCGTAGTTTTCATTGCTGACTGAGTATGGTGCAGCATAGACCTTAAAATCAAAGGCGTTAGTGCCGATATTCTGGACACGGAATGAGCCCTGCTTAGTCTCACCTGGTTTTAACGTCCCAAGTTGCTGAGACGCAGGCGAGACCTGCATGTGATTGGTAAGACGTTCGGTACCGTTATCTGCGTGGACTGGACGTACGATGCCGAAGAAGAGTGGCAAGGCAACTGCCATACCGAAAATTAGACCTTTAAGTTTTTTCATTTACCTCCTAGTTATATGCTATTTATTATACACGAGCAAAAGCGTAATTCAATGAAAAATTAGCTTATGTGCCCGGATTTTCTGAAACGGTGAGAACTACTACATCTTGGTAATTACCTGGAATTTCAGATCCAGTAGCAGCAACGTGATAATTTATATTAGTAGTTTCGTCGATGACCTGCTTGGCAGTATTCAGGTTCTTAAAAATCGAGGCATCAGTGGCCGTGACAGCCTTATGCGTAATGGCGCCAACCGAGTAATTCCAACCAGCCTGAGAACCGTCGAGCGCTCCGTTTTTAGCTGGAATAGTACTAGTAGTAGTCGTATCATGAACAAGGTTGGTATTAGAATCCTTATCACGAATATTAATATTGTAACCAGTGACACTGTTCGTCTTCACGCGAATAGTATTAGTAAGATTCTTAACCTGACCTGGGTTAATCGTATCTGCCACTGTACTAGCGCCAGACGTGATATTAAGAAAAGAAGCGATGGTGACATTCACATCCAAGCTGTTCTTCTTTTCAATAGCAAAAGTGCTAAGTGGTAAGGCCATTAACCCACAGGCAGAAGCGACGCCAAGAACGCCTACCACCTTCCCAATATGTTTCATATTTTTTCCTCTACTTATTTGTATCTAGTATAGATTAGCATTACCAGAATGTCAAATAAAAATCAGCTCCTTTTCAGGAGCTGATTCATCAGTCAATACAGGGAAATTAGTTCTTGGTAACAGTGTAAACGATAACGTCTTCGTAGGTACCTTGGCGTTGTGCTGCACCTGGTTCGATACGGTAGGTCATAGCAACAGCTTCGGTTGAAGGACCGGTAGTGTTCTTAACTACGAGAGCAGTTTCAGAATTTTTAACCATAGCGGTGTCAGCTACGAGATCACCACCCTTGAGGCTCCAAGAACCAGTACCAGAAGCGGCAGTTGGGATGAAGTCTACACCAGCGACAGAACCGGTGATACCAGCAGCGCGGAGAGAAGTGTCTTCGTCTTTGTCTTTAACGGTGATCTTAAGACCAGCAGCGTTGTTAGTAGCAGCGGTAAGGTTAGAAGTGGCAGAACCAGCTTCACCTGGAGTTTTGTTACCAGCATCAGCGGTAGCGTTATCATTAGCGATAGAGATACCTTCTTGAACAGTAACCTTAACGGTGGTTTCAGAGTTGTTAGCAGCAAAGGTTGCTAGTGGAAGTGAAGCAACACCGAGTCCAGCTAAAACGCCGAAAGTTGCCATGATTTTTGCATATTTTGTCATAATATTTCCTTTATTAAATATTAACAGTTTTTTTGTTTTTTACTTGTATTGACCTTCAAGTTACTATTAATTTATCATGCTAATGCTTAGTCGTCAATAGATTTTACTGAAATTAAATTGAATTTTATTGTGGAAAACTTTTGAGAAAATTTTCGAGCGATTTACAGAGGTAGAAAAGCTTTTTGGGATGGGTGATATCACGATTATCACGATTAATTTCGAGCTGCAAAACTTCAATATTAGTATTTCCATGGACGGTTTTGGTAATGCCACCGCCTTTAAACGGATTGTTTTCGGCGACTGGCGCAATTCCCTGATTTTTTAAAGCGGTTTTTAAGGATTCGATGGTTTGAGGCCTTACACTTACACCATCAAGCGAGCCAATTTCGATGGCAAAGTCATGATGCGAGGCGGCGCCATGAATATCCAGAACGAGTTGAATTTGATATTTATTTATTACTTCGAGAAGCTGATGCTTGTAATTCTCCATTTCTAGTTTATTCGGATCAATACCATCAGAATTTTCTTTGATCATGAGAAAGGCGCCGGTTTTTTGTGCAAGATATTTCACAATGGCCTTAGTGTAGCCTTCGCGCATTTTAAAATTGCCGTCTTCTTTAAGAAAATTTACGGTATGCGGAGCAGAAAGTAGAATAGGGATATTTCCCTTTTTAAAATGGATCAGCTCTGAATTGTTATCACGCTCAAGTTGGAAGATTTGTCGCTGAAAATCGGAAAGTTCGGCCGGATCGATAGTGTTCATGGTTATATAATAACAGAATGCTATAATAATAACTATGGAAGGCAAATTCATACAGCGCATTGTGCGCGAAGCCGAGGGGTTATTGTCACGAAATTTTGCAGTTTACGCCAAGGGGTCTGAGGGGGATTTAGTGACGGATGCAGATTACCTAGTGGAGAGATTTTTGATTGAAAAGATCCAGGCGGAATATCCAGATTTTGCGATTATTAGTGAAGAATTTAATCCGGACGCTACTATCTCAGAGAACTGCTTCATTATCGACCCAATTGACGGGACGAAGAATTTCGCGAACGGTTTGCCACTTTGGGGGATTCAGGTGGCTTGTCGCAAGAACGGGGAGACTATCGCGAGTGTGATTAGTATGCCAGCGCTGAAGGAATTTTATTTTGCCAATGAAAGTGACGCTTATCTAAATGGAGAGAAAATTTCCGTACGTGAAGTGCCGGTTCTAAATGCATTTTATGCGGTGATTGGTGGGGATGTAATCGAAGCGGCGACCAGAATGCAGAAATACGGGTCGACTCATCGGGTATTTGGTGCAGCCTGTGTGGCTTTCGCGTTTCTGGCGGCTGGGAGAATGCACGGGGTGAGTTTTCGGGCAGAAAACCCTTGGGACTTTGAGCCAGGATTGTTTTTGGCGAAGCAGGCTGGGGCGGCAGTGAAGAGCGAGCCTGGTTTTCATGCGGCAGCGATGGATGAGGATTTTCTAGAGATTCTTGAAGATGTTAAATAAAAAATATGCCCTCAACCGTAAAGGATGAGGGGATGGCGGGTATTCCCGAATATATTTATTTTATTTGATTTTATCTTTTATGACAATAATCCAGACTGGATTTTATTAGCCAATGCTTCACCAACACGAGTGATGCATCCCACAACAAGCGCATTACCCATAAAGAACGCTCTCTTAGTATCAGATACACCATCTAGCCTAGTATGATTATCTGGGAACATATCTAAACGCTCTAATTCGACTGGCGTTAATCTTCGATATTTACCACTTTCGGTTACGACTACGTGCTTAAATCTTGAAGGACCAGATCCGCCTTCGCCAGTAATAATAGTCCTGGATGGTGCATCGAGATTGTCAGGAAATGTAACTGGACCTTCACTATAATGATATTTAAAACCAGTACTACTAGTTCTTTCCTCTTTCTTTGCACCTTTTAAGTAAGTCCAGGTAGGGAGTTTTTCATCATCAATAAAGAAATTTTCTGGGACGTCTTTTTCGTCAAGCAGAATATCTCGAAGTAGAGTCCTTTTACCTTCATAAATTGGCGTAAAATCTGAAGTCCAGACTTCTCTATTTTTTATATATCCACAGTTTTTGAATGGTGAGATTTTTGGCTTTTCTTTGGAAAAATTCTCAGAGATTTCAGCAAGATCGCCATTAATTTCGAGGTGACTAATCATTCCTTTTAACTTGGAAGAGAAAGCCTCAGCCATAACTGAATTATTTTCTAGGAAAGCTTGCTTATCTGAGTCATCAATTGAGGAATTTCTATAGCCTACAATATAAGTTCTTTTTCTTCTTTGAGGAAAACCATAATCCGCAGCATTTACTACCTTCCATTCGATGGTATATCCCAAATCCGATAATGCAGCCAGCATAACAGCAAAATCTTTCCCCCTCTGAGAAGCTGGCGATTTCAGGAGCCTATCGACATTTTCTAAAAATAGAAACCTTGGTGCCTTGTCACCTTTTTTCTTCAAGATGTTATAAATCGACCAAAATAAGACTCCTTTTTTACCAGTGATTCCCTCGGAGTTTTTTAAAGTTCTAGCTACGCTATAATCCTGACACGGAAAACCACCGACCAACAGGTCGTGGTCTGGTATGATTGAAAAATTTTGATTAACTACTTTTTCAATATCTTCATTACAGAAATTCTCATTGCCAAATCTAGCAGAGTAAACTTCAGCAGCGTGCTGCCTGGTAGTCGATGGCTCCCATTGATTAGCCCAAATAGTTTCGTATGACACACTGGAATTTTTGACAGCATCTAACCCGATTCTAAAACCTCCTACCCCCGCAAAGAGCTCAATAACACCTATCTTTTTCATAAAAAAATTATATCAGACCTTATGCTTTCGATCAAGAGTGTTTTTTAGTAGAATATAGATATGGAATATGATGCAAGCTCAGCACAATCTATCCTGGAATATTCTAAAAAACTACCAGGGCATTCTCTTGATGAATTAATAGATTTCACAGAGCTGGCAGAAAATCTTAAGAACAAAGGTAATTTAGGGACACTCGTCGAGGAATATTTTTTCAAGATTAATCCCGGTAACGAACAGGCTCCAGATTTTAAAAAAGCTGGAGTAGAACTAAAGACCACAGGTGTAATCCGAAAAAGCAATGGTAATTACAAAGCAAAAGAACGTCTAGTATTATCGATGATCGATTATCTTGGCCTAGTAAACGAATCCTGGGAAGATAATAGTTTAATGAAAAAATGCAAACAAATGCTGATACTTTTCTACATTTACGACCGTGATTTACCGGCAATAAAACGTAAATTTGCATTCAGACCACTACTGTGGGATTTTCCAAAAAATGACCTTGAAATTATTCGCCAAGACTGGCAAACAATTGTAGATAAGGTTAAGGGAGGCCTGGCACATGAATTATCCGAAGGTGATACTTTTTACCTAGCCGCATGCAGAAAAGGCTCGGGTGGAAGTAAAGAAACTTTGAGAAAACAGCCATTCTCCAGTGAGCTTGCAAAATCACGTGCGTTCTCGTTAAAACCTTCTTATGTGAATAAGATGGTAGAGCTAGCTAGTATTAAAGAAGACAATCAGAACGATTCACTATTCTCATCAGAATATCAAGCCAGCGCTGGATTCTCAAATATTGTCAAAATGAGACTTCATAAATTTATCGGTAAAACAATTAAAGAACTCGCTATAGAATTAGATTTTCATAATCTTAATAACAACAAATCTTATCGTAGGTCACTTGTGATTAGAATGCTCGGCGGAAAAACAAAACAACTAAAAGAATTGGTCGAAGCAGATATTGAACTAAAAGTAATCACGGTTAGGAATAAATTTAAACCCAAAGAAGATATGTCTTTTCCGTATTTTTCATATTTTGAAATATCAGAGCAGGAATGGGAGGATTCTGAATTTTTCAAAGTATTAGAACGAAAATTTTTATTTGCAGTTTTTGAGGAAAAAGATAATGGCGAGATGATTTTCAGAGGTGCTAACTTTTGGAATATGCCATATGAAGATAAATTAGAGGCACAAAAAGTTTGGGAAAAAACTAAAAATCAAATCATGGAAGGTCATGCAGAAAATTTACCTAAAAAATCTGATAATAGAGTTGCGCATGTCAGGCCTCATGCAAAAAATGCCTCGGATACACTAGATACTCCTCAAGGGGCTCAATTAGTCAAAAAATGTTTCTGGTTAAACTCTAGCTATATTCAATCCCAGTTGAGACAAATATTTAAAAGTTAAATTAAGATAGTTGGCTTAATGAGCTTTTATCTTCTAGATCTCAGATGTGCTATAATTAACAGAGAAGAAAACATAAATTTAAGGAGTATTGATTTTGAATTTGAAGATTGGAATTGTGGGGCTACCGAACGTAGGAAAATCAACGCTTTTTAAT
>JABCPJ020000013.1 GCA_013333135.2 Candidatus Saccharimonadota bacterium | reverse complement strand
GGTAGATTAAAAGAGTAGTGTTTCGGGGCGTGGCACAGTTGGTAGCGCGCGGCGTTTGGGACGCTGAGGTCGCAAGTTCGAGTCTTGTCGCCCCGACCACATCACATATTGCGACTATTTATATGGTCGTTTTTTATTTGTGTTTAGCTTAATCGAACTTGCGGAACGTCCCAAGGGGTAAACGCAAGTTCGACTGGACGACGAAGCGAGTGAAAAATGAAAGCTTGCTTTTATTTTTTTGAGCGAGGAGTACCAGAAGGATTTTTGTAAAAAATCCTAGTCTTGTATGCTTTTTGCGATAGCAAAAGCTTACCATTATCACATATTGCGACTATTTGTATGGTCGTTTTTTTATTTGTGTTTAATTTTTAGAACTTAAGTTCACGTATATCATCCAAATCTATTCCCCGCTCTAAATATAACGATTTAATATCGGTAGTGATAATTTCTTCTTCATCAAAACCTAAAAGTTCTGCGCAGTTTATTACATCCTCAACTTTTTCAGATTCGATTTCGAGAAGATATCCGAGCTTTGGCCAATGATCAATCGAGATTTTAGAGTCACCTAATAGGAATTCATCCCTGGTATTTTCTTGGTAGGTCTTATGCGACAGACCAAGTTTTTCGAGGATTATCAAAGCTTCATCAAAATCATTTACGGTAACTTCCCATTCGTTAGTTCCAGAAAGCGAATCATCGACAATCTCTTTAACGGTTAAAGTCGTTTTCTTACCGTCTGTTCGGAGTCTCCCCCAACGAGCGTTGGATTTTGGAATTGAATCAAAAGTATATCTTTTAAAATCATAGAACCCTAGTGGTTTGGCGTTTAATTCTAAGAGTTTATTTTTAGTCTCTTCTGAATTAATATTGATGATTCTACCTTCAATTTCTACACCCATAAATACTCCTTTTATAAACTTAGTATAACATCGATACCAATACGAATCATCTTCTCTTCAGAGATTTTCGAAAAATTATTAGGCGCAATAAATAATCGCGAGAGTTTCGGCGACACGAAAACTAGCGACTTTGGATTGATGAGATTTTAGCCATTCGTCCACTGCACGGGCGGAACCTGGTAACTCTGGATTGTTATAATCATGCACAATAATTACGCCACCTTGCGACATTTTGTCGGTAACGAGATGCAGGCTGGTTTTGATAGATTGATATAAATCACCGTCCAGAAAGGCATAGGAAATTTTTTCCGGTATATCATATATGATATCAAGATCGTCAAAAAAGGCCTTTTTAATTTTCGGTAATTTGAGTCCCATTTTCTTAAATTTTTCAATAACTTCGCGTTTGGTAACCAGTAGTTCCCCGGCTTGAAAAGCATCACCAGCTGCCGAATTATCTTCACGGGTTTTGGCAGGAAGTCCTTCAAAAGAATCGTAGAGCCAGAGTATTTTTTGACTTGCCTGAGCGGCTTGATTTTCCGATTGAATAGGGACGCCATAACCCATCGATTCCAAAAGTTTTTGATAAAGTACAGAGGTATCTGCCTTATAACAACCAAATTCCACAACGTCACCTGGCACATTGTTTTTCAGAGTTTTTGTGAATTCCTGCAAAAGAATTTCCGTTTCACGCGCGGTGACTTGCTGCATGTAATCCTGATTTTTGGAAGAGTTTTTCGCTTTCATTTGATAAATTTATTTTAGATTTTTCGACTGAATTTTATTTTGAGAAAATTATTTTTTACGTAAGAAAAAGGCGAAAATTATGCCGCCGATACCAGCAGAAATTATATCACCCATGGTATCGCCGACACCCGGAGCATTGAGTTCTTGCATATGTCCGCCACAAAGCTGATCGTAGGAAAATTCAAAACATTCCCAAGCGGCAGCAATGAAAAACACGAACGAAACAATGAAGAGAAAGGCGAAGGCGGTGGAGTATTTCTTAATTTTCACGGCTGAGGTACTTGAAGTGGAAGTGGATTTTATGGCAGAATCTTTACCATCATAGACATTATCGAGGATTTCTTTGGCGAGAAAGGCGGAAAATACACCAGACAAAGTGTGGACGATTTTATCATAACTAGGAGAGCCAAAAATAATCAGGGTTTTATACCAATCGAGGTCAATGCCAAGTACCATAGCAACCACTAGGAAGAGGCTATAGGCAAGACGAAGTTTAGTGGAAGTGTGAAAGTTGATTTTCGCGATTAAATCTGGGACGAAAGGCAGAATGATTGTCACGAGATAGCTTGGTAGTTTATGCCAGGTTACCGGATCGATAAAATGCATAATAGTAAGTGCGACACCCGAAATAACAATAAGGAATTTGATACTTAAGTCTAGTTTAGCGAGATTGGAGGTTTTTTGGAATTGTTTAATAAATTTTTTCATAATGAACTCTTTAATTTGCTTTATTTTAACATATATGTTGTAAATACAGAACACCCCGCCGGGGCGGGGTGCTGTTTAGTGCCTTATGTATTTAGAGATTCGAGTTTTAATGGCCTTATTTGTCGACGACTTCACCTTCGACTGGTTCATCTGGGTTAGATTTGCCAGCTTCTGGATTGGCCTGGTCGGCAGAGTTAGCTTGGTAAAGTTTAGCACCGATTGGCATGACTTTATTAGCTAATTCTTTAGCGGCTTCTTCATATTTAGAAGCCTCGGCATTGGTGTCTTTTAGGACTTCCTTAGCTTCTTCGACTGCCTTTTTGATGGTTTCTTTATCTTCATCAGAGATTTTATCCTTGAACTCATCAGGCATTTTTTCGTATTGATAGATAGCTTGTTCTAGGTGATTCTTAGCATCGATAGCTTCGCGCTTTTTCTTATCTTCATCAGCGTGGAGCTCGGCGTCTTTTTGAGCTTTTTCGATGTCTTCCTTTGACATGTTACCAGAGTTTTGAATAGTAATACTCTGTTCTTTACCTGTTCCCTTGTCGCGAGCAGTAACATTTAAGATACCGTTAGCATCAATATTGAAGGTGACTTCAATCTGAGGGACACCACGTGGGGCTGGAGCAATGCCGTCGAGGACGAAACGACCGAGAGATTTGTTATCGGAAGCCATTTCGCGCTCACCCTGCAAGACGTGAATTTCTACCTGTGGCTGATTATCGGCAGCAGTGGAGAAAGTCTCAGATTTAGAGGTAGGAATTGTAGTATTGCGTTCAATAAGCTTGGTTGTAACGCCGCCCATGGTCTCGATACCGAGAGAAAGCGGAGTAACGTCGAGAAGAAGTACATCCTTCACGTCACCTTGAAGTACGCCACCTTGAATAGCAGCACCGACAGCTACGACCTCATCTGGGTTAACACCTTGCATGGGTTCTTTACCGAAGAGCTCCTTTACTTTTTCAACCACAGCTGGCATACGAGTCATACCACCAACCATCACGACTTCATTGATATCACTGGTGGAAAGCTTGGCATCCTTAAGAGCCTTGTGAACTGGGTCAGCAAGACGATCAATCAGTGGGGAGACTAATTCTTCCATCTTTGAACGAGTCAAAGTGTATTCAAAGTGTTTTGGACCGTCAGAATCGGCAGAAAGAAATGGAAGGTTAATTTCGGTTTCCTTAGCGGAAGAAAGTTCCTTCTTAGCTTTTTCAGCTTCATCCTTAATACGTTGCATAGCGGCAGCGTCTTTCTTAACATCGATACCGGATTCTTCTTTGAATTTATCACAGAGGAAGTTAACGATGAGGTTATCAAAGTCTTCACCACCAAGGTGAGTGTCACCGTTCGTAGAAAGCACTTCGAAGACACCGTCACCTAATTCTAGGATAGAAACATCGAAGGTACCACCACCAAGGTCAAAGACCACGATTTTCTCTTCGCTCTTCTTTTCTAGACCATAAGCGAGAGCGGCGGCAGTAGGCTCATTAATAATACGCTTAACTTCAAGACCGGCGATTTTACCAGCATCTTTGGTAGCTTGGCGCTGAGAGTCGTCGAAGTAGGCAGGAACGGTAATGATAGCTTCAGTAACTTTTTCACCAAGGAAGGCCTCAGCATCAGCCTTGATCTTGGAAAGAATCATGGCAGAGATTTCTTCTGGGGTGTATTCCTTGCCATCCATTTCAACAGCGACACCGTTACCTTTTTTAACAATCTTGTATGGCATAATGTCGAGATCGCGTTGAACTTCTTTATCATCAAACTTACGACCAATCAAACGCTTAATACCATAGATGGTGTTCTTTGGGTTAGTAACACGTTGACGTTGGGCAACTTTACCAACGAGGCGATCACCTTTTTTAGTCACAGCCACGACAGATGGGGTGGTGCGATCACCTTCAGCATTGGTAATTACTTCCGGCTTTCCGGCTACCATGTAGGCGAAAGCGGAGTTAGTTGTACCAAGGTCAATACCAATAATTTTACTCATAAATACTCCTTGTTTATTATTTTTGGCACTTTAGCGGTTATTCTGCTAATTTGTCTTAAGTATAGCTAATTAGCACTCTAATGTCAAGACTGCTAATTATTAAATTAACAGGGGTGAATGAGAAAAATTAAAAAGATTTTTGAGATTTTTACCTATTTTTTGATGAAAATTTTCTTCACAAATTCAATTAATTCGACTCGAAATTGGAAGAGTAGAAGACCGATACCAGCCACTGAAGAGCCGATAATTGCCGTAGAGCCATTAAATTGCTTGGGCGTTTTTTCAGGGTCGCCAGTTTTTGGTACCTCAAGCTTATCGGCGGCACCAGTATTGGCCTTTTGCTTGCGACAGCGATGAGTCTCAGGATTTCGCTCATAACCTTCTTTACAAGGTGCAGGAGTTTTTTCGTCTTTTGAGTCAATTTTCTTACAGCGATTAGTGGCGGGATTTAACTCCTTGCCTTCACCACAAGTTTTAGGAGTCTTTGGTACTGGAATTTTTACACAACGGCCGCTCTTCGGGCTGATTGTTTTACCCACTTCGCATGGTTTCTTTGCATTTCCTGTAGGACTAATCTTTTTACAACGATGCGTCTGAGGGTTAAGGTAATAGCCCGTCTTGCAGATCTTTGGTTGATTTTCATGAGAATTCTCCTTATTACAGCGATGAGTAGCTTGATTTAAATAATATCCGGGTTTACATTGCTTTGGTGTATTCGGTTTTGGCGTGGCAATTTTATTGCAACGATGAGTTTCCTGATTTCTGATATAGCCAGGTTTACAGGGCTTATTCACGATATTTTCAGTTGGCTTAGGCTGGTTAGACTTAGTAGGCTTTGGTTGTTTAGGTTGTTTAGGTTTTTCCTGAGGAACTTTTGGCTCTATAGGCTTTCCTGGCTCTTGTGGTTTTTTGGGTTTCTTTTTATGTCGTTCATCATAGGTTTTAATACAACGATTAGTTAACGGATTACGAATTTTCCCCTCTGGACAAGGCTTGGATTCCGGCAAAACGCTACGATGTTCAGCATCGGTAGGCGCCTCGGCGAGAATAATTTCAGTCTCAGAATTCCCCGCCAGAGAGCCAAAACTGACAGATCCAAGTAGCTCAGCTCTCTGTGGAACTTTACCGATATTATAATAATTTTGGGGACTTCCATCTCTTTTTAGACTTAAAGGATTCCAAGCGTCATCCTTTTTGGCGCTGAAAAAATCTAAAGATAAGATGGACAAAAATAATAAAAATAGACCGGTGGCAAAACACCACATAATCGGCTTTTCTGGTCGCTTTCTGAATTGTACTTTTTTCATATTTACCTCACTTAATTTGTTTGACTGCAATTTAGCAAGTTTTATTAAAAACAAGAAGCATAAGCGGAAAGATTTTTAATTTTACAGATAGAAAAATGCCTAAAATTTTTTTAGCATAAGCAAGTTATAAATTATCATAAGCAAGATATGATTGACCATAAGCATGATATAATATAGCTAAATGGAGGTTCAAGCTTTACTATTAACTTTTGGGGTGATAATTTTGAGCGCCCTGGCCCAGTCTTCCATGCAACTCAGCACTGGGGTCTTTCTTTTGCTATACCGAGAGAGTGCCGGAAGGTACTTGAAGAAGAAAACGAAAAATCTTCTTTCAAATTACATCGTAGGCTACATCTTTTTAACAAGTTTACTCCTAACCTCTATCTGTTACGCGCTAATGGTGTTATTTGGTGGTAATTTAACTATCCTGTGTCTGACAATTTTAATTTGTTTGATTTTTAGTCTTGCAATTTGCGTATGGTTCTTCTACTATAAAACCAACAGATCCACGGAACTTTGGTTGCCAAAGTCAATCATCCGATATATCCGCAAACGCGCGGCAAACTCATCTAGTAATATCGAGGCCTTTTCGCTAGGTGTTTTGTCGGTGGTGGCGGAACTACCATTCATCCTAGCTTTAATGTTGGTTTCAGCCGATAGTTTTTTGAAGCTACCAGCGCTTTGGCAGATTGTAATGATTTTAACCTATACGGCGATTTCAGTGATGCCGCTAGTAGTGTTAAAATTCAGCATTCGCCATGGTAAGACGGCGGCGGAAATTCAAAAGTGGCGTTTAGATAATTTAGATTTTACAAAATTAATCTCGAGCATCCTTTTCATTACTTTAGGACTTTTTCTGATCGCTTTTAAATTAGTGGCAGGAGGTTTTTAGTGCGTAAGAAAAATAGCGAAAATCTGCCAGTGACAGATAAGTTGATCAAGAAAATTCTAAAGACGGAATGCAAGATTGAAAATATTCCAGAACTAGATACACAGACAGTAGAATTTATCGTAAAAAAAGTGGTGTCTTGGGCAGAAAAGAAAACTATTGTAACTCAAAGTGAATTTGATAAGAAATTAGCGAACGAGGTAAAAAAGTTTAATACCGACTTGGGATTCATGATTGAGCAAAGAAACAAACTGGTTTAGAGAAGGATGAATGATGAGTGAAAAATTTGATTACGATTTGATAATTATCGGTAGTGGTGCGGCAGGAATGTCGGCGGCAAGAGCGGCAGCTGCAAGCAAAATTCGCGTAGCAATTATCGAGAACGAATTGGTCGGTAGCAAGTCCGATATTTATCGCGTAGCACAACTTTCAGCTTCCGATATCGCAAACCAATATTATGAAGCGAAAAAGTTTTTGCAGCTAAGTAACAATCAAGACACTCTAACTTATAATTACCCTTCCCTTTTCGAAACTATTCAAAAACGGGTGAAAAAATATATCTTAGCCAAGAAAAAATCTTTCGCAAATTTTAAAATCGATTTAATTCATGGCGATGCGCATTTTATTTCACCTTATGAAATAGCTGTAGCGAATAAACGTTATTCAGCGAAGCGCTTTTTGGTCTGCACTGGCAGAAGTATGGATCTTAGTGCGATTTCAGGAATTGAAACTACGAATTACTACCTGCCGGAAGACATCTTTATGCGGGTAAAGAAACTACCAAAAATCGTCTTAGTAGTAGGTGCCGGAAAGAAAGGAATTGAGACCGCAGAGTATCTCGCCAAAATGGGATGCAAGGTGATTGTGACAGAAAAGGAAGCCACAATTCTAGAAGGCTACGATAAAGAAGCGATTGAAGTGGTTACAAATAAGTTAGTGTCGGGGCTAAAAATTAAGATTCTCACTAACACAAAGGTCGTGGCAATTCAGAAGGATAAAAACGAAACAGTCTCGAATGGACGTCGGGTAGCTACGGTAAAAGTAACAATGAAACGTGGCGCCGATGAGAAAACAGTACGTGTGGAAGCGATTGTTTTTGCGATTAATAATCGTCCGAATACGGAACTTGGCCTGGATAACGCTGGTATTAAATTCAATGAGCAAGGTATTATCGTAAATGATCAACTCGAAACCAGCGTGAGTCATATTTTTGCGGCCGGCGACGTAGTAGCGAATCCTCTGAAACAGTCAGTTGGTCATTCGACAGAAAAAGCGGCTTACGAAGGAACACTAGCGGTAAACAACATCTTAAAACGCAATAAGCTAACCTTAACTTATCGCCATTTCTCAACCGTATTAAATACGACACCAAAAATTGTGACGGTAGGGTTGACAGAAAAAGATTGTTTATCACGTGGCATTAAGTGTAAGATTGTTATCGTACCAGAAATCGAAACCACCCATTCCCTAATCGTGGGTGAAAAACTAGGATTTTTGAAGTTAATTTGCGACAAAGATAAGAAACTTCTAGGTGCGACGATCGTAGCCAAGAATGCCGATCTTGCAGTAATGGAAATCGTGGCTGGCATGTATGGTGACTTAACACTCTTGGAACATGCTTCAATGCCTCACATCAATGAAAGCTTCTCTGATATCGTGAGGATAGCTGCCAAAAATTTGATGTAAAAAACTACAGATACGAGTAGAGTGGTAGCTGGATTTTGCTCTGATAATAAATTTCAGATGAAAAGTCTAAATAAAAAAAAGAACCTGATGGTTCTAAAACTTGGTGGCGGGGGTTCGATTTGAACGAACGACCTTTTGGTTATGAGCCAAACGAGCTACCAGGCTGCTCTACCCCGCGACGTATGTAGCTATTATAATCTACAACGGTTTTTCTGTCAAATATTAACTGATTAGTTCTAGCTCTATCTTAATATCCTGAAGTAAATTCTGGATTTGAGTCTCTTTTATTTGAGTCCAATAAGATTTATCTACGATGTAGCCACAATTATCAAACAATAATTCATCTGAAATTTCTACGTTGCCTGATATTTGTTTGTAAATTCTGTGCACAATTTCTGCGTGTAAAATTTTCGATTTAAAATCTTGGATGTTTTGCTCTAGTGCGGTTTTCTGCAATGGTTTTTCGTAGAACACTTCTTTTTGTAGGCCATAAAAGTCTTCATTAGCTAAAAAATCAGAATAAGTATCATTACCGAGCAAGAATACGTTCGAATTGTCTGTGTATAAAATTTGATCTAAAATCAAAGACAAATAGCGCAGAAGACAGGTAGCCAGTGGAGTTAATTCCTTAGCGATATTATGAAAATACAAAATAACATTCAGACTATCCGAATTCTTTCGTCTTTTGACAGAAAAATAATTAACTTCATCCGAAATTTGCCCCTTTCGAAAATCCGAGGTGTGTATATATGAATAAAGTTTTGTTTTTGTACTGTCTGCTTTCTCATTGTTTATTTTAAATTTAAGAAAGATTCGCTTGATGGCTCGATTAATAGATTCATCACTTATCATTGAATCATCCAAAAATTTTCGCATATCAAAAACCAACTTTTCATGCTTAGGTTTAAATTTGAATACAGAGATATTTTCATAAATATCTGCATGATATTCAAAATCTGCACCTTCGAACAATCCAAGCTCAGCGGTTTTTTTATAAATCAAATCGCTAACGTAGTGAATGTACGCATTAGCAGTAATTCTATCTTCTGCTTGTTTGATTATTTTCTGTTCATTCATATCTAAGATGGTTATTCTGGATTGGCGTAGTCATCATTTTCCAGATAGTCAGGACAGATGTCCTTGTCGCCATCTTCCATATACCAACAGTTTTTGGTGGTATAGAAAGTTTTACGGGTGACATTGTTTTTATCATCGTTTAACTGAACGGCGAATTCTGGGTATGGGAAATAATTATCAATCAATTCGACGCGAGCTTCGATACGGCGATAAAGGGTATTAGCGCGACCAGTCGAGTCAACCTTAGCTTGCACGCCGGTAAAATCAATCGGATTGCGCTTGGCGTCGTAAAGTGAAATAGCAAAATCAGTATCAGGTGCGCCATAAGGAAGCGACAGCACCAAGAAAGTAGCACCAGTATTACGGTCATTGGAATTATGGAAGGTGTTTGGCACTTCAAAAGTCAGTGAACAGAAGAAGTTACTTTCCTGACACTTAACATAAAAAAGCTCATTCTTGTGCTTATCAAAAGTACGAGAAACTTCACTGGCACGAATTTCATTAGTACCGTTCTTGCTTGGTCTTAGATACATTGTTCCTTGGTCGGTGGAATTATCGCCACTAGCCGTAATAAGATCACTCATCTTAAAATTACGGTCGGCTTGATAGAATGAAGCATTAATCAGTGGTGGAACCAAGGAATATTGCCCGGATGGCAGAGAGGCGTTTTCACTCCAAGATAGCTGATGACCGTTACTTAGGAGCTTAGCGTAATTAGTGTCAGAGAACCACTTAATATTGACGTATTTCAATTCTTTAATTTTGTCACTGCGAATTGGTACAATGCGGAGACGATTTTCACTGCTGAGTGAAGAGCGATAATCACTAAGGTCTTCCTGAAGTGTTACGCAGGTATAGGCCTGCATCATATCAGCACCACGACCCTGGTCGAGATTCTTATTCTTTACCTCTTGGATGGTTACACCTTTTTGTTCATCAGTGGTGCGACTGAGGACATTGGCGACAGTGTTGCAGTCTTGATTTTTAATACCATTTTGCATGGCTTCGATAATTTCCTTACAGTTGGTATCGGAACCACCCTCTTGGTAGCGGTTCAAACATTCATGATATTTAAGAAGTGCAACCTTGGCATCTTCTACGCCAGCAAGTGCGGAATCGTAGGCGGATTTGGAGAGGTCAGAATTACTAGTTTGGCCAGCTTCAGAAAGAGTGAGGCGCACAAAACCAACCACAATAATACTAAATAAAAGCATGGCAAAAATCGTCACAATAATGGAAGTAGAGCCGCGTTTAGTGATTAATAGTTTTTTCATTATTCCTCTCCTTTTCTATTTTGACCTGATGTCCTAGCGGAAAAATTAAATTTATTGATGGCGCAATAATTAAAGCTAGAAGACAAGCCCATTTCCGGTGGTGTCTTGCAAAATTCACCAGTGCCAGTGATATCCACATTGCCACGCAGGGTAGCCAAAATGAAAGTACCACTATAAAAATTCTGCATAGTGAGAGCATGTTCGGTCGGCGCGAAGATGGTGAAATCATACAGCGCAATATCTTCGTTATTCTTTTTCATGACCTCTTTATACTCAGCGCCAGTGAGTCTATAAGTTGGAGCGATGTCAGCCACTTGATAAACACGATTATTATTAGCAGCGGCTTCCATATGAGAACGACAAATAGCGCGATCGGAATCTTCAATTTTAATTAAACGATAATCGTCAATTTCCGTGTCGCCATTACTGAAAGTAGCGCGACTACCGCTCATAATTTCGTAATCCGTGGGATTTAACACATAACCAGTATTCCAAAGATAGGTGTAACGACCAGAACAAAAGACGCCAGAAAGCGGTACGCTCTCGAGTAGTTTGCCAGTTTGTTTGGCCTTGATAGTACCGTAGTTTTGCTGATAAACATAAAGTCTAGCTTGATCCTGCAAACATTTATTCATCTCGTTATTGTTTGAAGCATATTCGACACGACAAATATCAGAGAGGGAGCGGGCGGGAGCCGTAGCAATCCCGCGTTGAAAATCATCCACAAGTAGTCGTGAAGTGGAATTAATTGCGTTCATGGTATTCCCTTTTTGATAAATCGTAGAGAGGTGTACTGCGACAAAAATTACCGAAAGTAGTAGAATTGAAATAAACATCAAGGAGAGAGTCACTTCGATAATAGTAAAGCCAGAAGGGGTTTGATTATTGGTTTTTGATCGTATAGTTTTTTGACGCATAAATTAATCTAACCTCTCTTCATGTAGTCTGGATTATATAAACGAATGATGGTGCCAATGGTGGACGGGACGGTTTCTCCTGGACCATACCAACAGGTACGAATATGAAAATCGTAAAATTCTGGAGGGTAATTCTTATCCATATCTTCACGATATTTAGCATCAAAGTGTGCACTGGATGGAACGTTAGTAAAGTCACGGACGGCGACAATCCAAATACCTTCGGCACGATAAAGGTTATTAAAAACTGGAGTGGTTTTGTAATTAGTACCGTCATTAATTTCATTAAGGTTGGTGGTTTCAGTGTCTTCACCATTCGAAGTACCGGCGGTAGAAGTAGAGGAAAAAACTAGGCGCGGCGAAAG
>JABCPJ020000012.1 GCA_013333135.2 Candidatus Saccharimonadota bacterium | reverse complement strand
GCTGTTCGCCGGTTAAAGTGGTACGCGAGCTGGGTTCAGAACGTCGTGAGACAGTTCGGTTTATATCCGGCATGATCGTTAGGAATTTTGAGGAGATCTACCCTTAGTACGAGAGGACCGGGGCGGACGAACCTCTAGTGTATCGGTTGTGACCACCTGTTGCATTGCCGAGTAGCTATGTTCGGAAGAGATAAGCGCTGAAAGCATATTAAGCGCGAAGCCCACTCCAAGATTAGAATTCCCTATGAGCTCCCAGAGAGAAGATCTGGTTGATAGGTGCAAGATGGAAGTATCGTAAGATATGGAGTCGAAGCATACTAATAGAGCCATCGCCTTTTTATGTTCAAACTATTTATCTTGTCTAGACGAGATGGATAGTTTGATAGACTTAGCTAGTAATCGGTGCTTGATGCACCGCAAGTCACATTTAATTTTTACACCTCATGGACATCAATATTCGCATTAAATTGCGCCATTGGTGCCCATAGCGCTGGGGAAATACCTGTTTACATTCCGAACACAGAAGTCAAGCCCAGTAGCGGCGATAATACTGCAACAGCGGGAAGATAGCAAGGTGCCAAATTATATAGAGTAGCCACCCAAACGGGTGGCTTTCTGTTTTTAAAGAAGAATGCCGCATGTCTTTTATCGGACTGCTCAAGGGGAGAGAACACCGCATACCCCGTTCCGGAGACACTCAAGGCCGTTCGGCCAAGCTTATGCTCCGTCAGAGGTAAGCGGCATTCTCTTTTTAAGCATATGAAAAGACAAGACGACATCCTTTTTAATATCAAAAATCCATCCTGTTTATGTTAAAATAATATATATGATTAGCCAAAAATCACATTCTTTGAAATTATTTTTGTGGAAAAATATTTTTGTAATAGGTGTTGGTTTTTGTGCTGCATTTCTTGGTCTAAGTATTAATACTAGTGAAGCTTCAGCCCTCTTCACTCCGACTCTTTCAGCTTCGATAGATCAAACTGCAGCTTCAGTGAATGGAAACCAAGTAATAAATAGTACGAATAAAACCACAGAAATCTCACTAAATCTTACGGTAAATACAAACAATAAGACTGGCTATACGGCGACTTTGAATTCAGAGACCGATGAAACAGCACTAGTGAATAACGGTTCTACAAATAATGCAAAAATTAATTCAATTTCATCCACTGGATTACTAGGGGATTTTTCTAATAATACTTGGGGATATAAGTTTGGCACGTCTGCAAACTATGCACCGATCCCAGCTCTTTCTACCCCAGCGCAAATCTTGCAAACTACAGGAAAAACAAACGGCAACGAATCGAATCAGCTAAGTATTGGCATGAAACTAAGTGATAATCTTGAAAATGGAAGATATACAAATAAGCTAATATTTTCGATCCTAACCAATAATTACGAAGATATTGCCATCATGACGGAAGGTCCTGATTTTAATACAAAATTAAAAGCCTTGGAAACCGCTACAAGTAAAATTGAGCGCTTCAAGAAGAGCACTGTTGCACCAGTTGCTTCCATGAGTGCGGTAAATATTGAAGATGAGGACTCTGATTATGAAATTAAGCTTTGGCTAGATCCGACCGATAAAACAGCATATTATTATGCTGAACCGGAGAAAGTTTATTTAAATACGGATAGCAGTAAGATGTTCTATTCAGAATATGGTGAACAAAAAATCAAAAATATCTTAGAGCTTGATGTCTCTAACTTCGATACCTCTAAGGTGACGAATATGCAGTATATGTTTATTTTTATGTCTAATCTTACCACACTTGATGTTTCTAATTTTAATACCTCCAAAGTAACGAGTATGGAGGGTATGTTTCTTGGCATGTCTAATCTCGCCACACTTGATCTTTCTAATTTTAATACCTCCAAAGTAACGAATATGAGAGACATGCTTTCTAGTATGTCTAGTCTCACTAGTCTTAATCTCTCCAGCTTCAATACTTCCAAAGTAATGAATATGAACAATATGTTTTCTGGCATGTCTAATCTCACCGCCCTTAATCTCTCCAACTTTGATACTTCCCAGGTGACGGATATTGGCGGTATGTTCCGTAATATGTCTAATCTCATTACCCTTAATCTCTCCAGCTTCGATACCTCTAAGGTAACGAATATGAACTCTACGTTTAGCGGCATGGTTAGTCTCACTTCACTTAATTTATCCAACTTCAATACCTCGAAGGTGATACGCATGGACTATATGTTTCAGGACATGTCTAATCTCATTACCCTTAATCTCTCCAGCTTCGATACCTCTAAGGTAACGAATATGGGATTTATGTTTTATAATATGTCTAATCTAACAACTCTTAATCTCTCCAATTTTAATACCTACCAGGTGACGAGTATGGATTACATGTTTGCTGGAATGAGTAACTTAACTAATTTGCAGTTATCAGAATCATTCGATACTTCCAATGTGAGTAGTATGAGATATATGTTTCATAAAGATTCGAAATTGACTTCCCTGGATCTATCTTCATTTAATACCAAAAATGTCACTAATATGGATAGCATGTTTTCGTATTTATCTAGTATTACGGATTTGAATTTGTCAACTTTTAACACTCAGAAAGTTACTAATATGAATGGAATGTTCTATAACCTTGAAAAGGTAAAAACATTAGATCTAAGCACTTTTGATACTTCTAGAGTGAAGAATATGACTGAAATGTTTGCTCTTATGGATTTTGCGCCCGATAATCTAGAAAAGATCTATGTGAGTAATTCTTTTAGTACAGATAGTCTGATTAATTCCAGTACCATGTTTAGAAATCGCAAGAAGCTTCGTGGCGGCGCTGGATCTTTTCTTGCTGATCCATCCACTGCCGATAAAACCTGGCTCCGCATTGACGACCCAACTAATGGCCATCCAGGCTACTTTACTAGAAAACCATAAGTTAACCAAAATCTATTCTTCTTATGGTAAAATAAATACATATGCAAGGCCAAAAATCACAAGCATCGAACCCTCACGGGGGGGGGTGGTTTAAACGGGAATTAAAGTTTCTCGGATTATTTTTGGCGATAATTTCTTTTTCAAATATTATTCTGAGCAGTAATACTTTTGCCCTCTTCGTTCCAACACTTTCCGCTTCGGTTGATCAAGCGAACCTGCAAGTGAACGGTAATTCGGTGATAAATTCGACAGATAAGACTACAGAAATTCCGTTTAATTTCACGGTGAATACCAATAACCGCACAGGTTATACCGCAACATTAAGTACTGAAACGGAAAATACCGCGCTAATTAATGCAAGTTCTGCAGTAGGAGCGAAAATCGATTCTATAAGTACGAACTTGACGCTTAATAATCTGCCGAATAATACTTGGGGTTATAAGTTTGGTGGGACTTCGAACTATGCGCCGATTCCAGCTCTTTCTACACCAGCGCAAATTATCCAAACCGCAGGGAAGACTAATGGTAATGAATCGAATCAGCTGAGTATCGGCATGAAATTATCTGATAATCTCGAATCTGGGAATTATACGAATAAACTAATTCTGTCTTTTGTTTCGAATCCGTATATAATGCGCGCCATGATGACGAATGGCCCGGATTTTAATACTAGGGTAGGGAATCTTGACCCGAATCCAGCTTATTATTCTGGCCCTGATTCTCCGCTAACTAAGCCAAGCATTAAGGGTTTTAAACGAAGTACCGTAGCCCCAGTTAGTTCAGTATCGACGATTAATATTGAAGACCCAGATCTGTCAGACTACGAAATTAAAGCTTGGTATAATGCGGCGGACCAATCAGTATATTATTATGCACCGGTGGCCGTGACCTATCTAAACCCTAATTCTAGGGGTATGTTTCAATGGTTTACGAAAATTGAGAGCTTGGACTTTTCCAATATAGATACCAGTGAGGTAAATACAATGCACGGTATGTTTTATTGGATGCAAAATCTTAAAACAATTAATTTTGGTAATTTTAATACTAGCAATGTCACTGATATGACCGCAATGTTCGGCTGCACATTTTCCTTGACTGAATTAGATCTATTTAGCTTTGATACCTCGAGCGTTACACAAATGAGCTATATGTTTCATGGTACATATGTACAGAAATTAGATCTTTCAAATTTTAACACCTCAAATGTTATAAACATGTATAGTATGTTCGAGGCAACCAGTAGGTTAAAGGAAATTAAATTTGGAGATAATTTTAATACAGAAAAGGTGACAAATATGGGAAGGATGTTTACTAATACACCAGTTCTGGTAGGGTTAAATCTGTCTAAGTTTAATACTAAAAATGTAACTAATATGGCTCATATGTTTGGAGGAATGAATGCTATTGAAAACTTAAGCTTAACCTCTTTTGATACAAGTAATGTAACGACAATGAATGGAATGTTTTCTAGTATGCTAAGCTTAAAAATCTTAGACATTTCTACCTTTAATACACAAAATGTGACGGATATGGGGTATATCTTTGCGATTAACAATTATGAGTCTGATAATTTGACAACAATATACGCAAGTGATAGATTTACGACTAATAATGTAGTGGCTAGTCAGGGAATTTTTAATTACCGCAAAAGGCTCCGTGGCGGTAATGGCTCATTCTTGACGGATCCAAATACCGCAGATTTGACTTGGCTCCGCGTGGATCGCCCGGGGGTGCAGGGATATTTTACTAGGAAGTCTTAAATTTACTATAGTAAATAAATAAAGCTTTTGGTTTTTCTGAAGATTCTTATGGTAAAATAGAGTTGTCATGGAGAGAAAAAAGTTTGATATTTTGAATATCTTTTTAGATAAGATTATTTTTGGAATTTTTATAGGTTTATTATCACTTACGTTAAATTTTGCGTTTAGCCAGAATTCATTTGCTGAGTATAAAGCTACTCTTTCGGCTTCTATTAGTGAATCTACCGCTTCGATAGATGGTACCGAAATTATTGAATCTAGCGATGAGACTGCTGAACACGAAATAAATCTTAAAATAAATACGACGAATAAGACTGGCTATACCGCCACAATTAGTTCTAAGACCGAAGAAACGGCTTTATTAAATACTAATCCAGCTATAAATACTAAAATTAATTCAATTACTTCCACTTATTCTCTTGCTAATTTTCCAGCAAATACTTGGGGGTATAGGTTTGATGATAATGTTGATTTTAGTCCAATTCCGGCACAATCTGCTCCAGTAAATTTGATTAAGACTACCGAAAAATCCACTGAGGAGGAGAATCATAATATCAAACTTGGTATGAAATTAAATAGTAGCCTTAAACCTGGTAATTATGAAAACAGGCTTATTGTCTCAGTGGTTTCAAATCCATATATACCAAAAGCCATCATGACCGAAGGTCCAGACTTTAACAAAAAGCTTCAGTCATTACTGGAAAATGAATTTGTTGAGATGAAATATTTTAGGAGGAGTTTGACTGCGCCGGCATCGACTACCAACGTTGCTAATATTGAGAATGAAGATTCTGAATGTGAAATTAAACTTTGGACAGATCCTAATACTGAATCAGTATATTATTATACTGAACCAGAGAAGGTTTATTTAAACACAGATAGTAGTCAGATGTTCTATTCAGGATATGGTAGTGAAAAAATAAAAAAATTTTTAGAGTTAGATCTCTCCAATTTCGATACCTCCAATGTAACGAATATGCATTATATGTTTTTTGATATATCTAATCTTACCACTCTTAACCTCTCTAGTTTCAACACCTCCAATGTGACAAATATGAGATATATGTTTTCTGGTATGTCTAATCTCACCGCCATTAATCTATCCAGTTTTAATACCTCACAGGTGACTGATATGAGTTATATATTCTCCTATATGTTTAAACTCACTAGTCTTGATCTATCCAACTTTGATACTTCCAAGGTGACGAATATGGGCTCTATGTTCTATTACATGCCTGAACTTACCACCCTCAATCTCTCCAACTTTGATACCTCTAAGGTGACGAATATGAGCTCCATGTTTTATTACATGTCTAAACTCACTACTCTTGATCTCTCCAACTTTGATACCTCTAAGGTAACGAATATGAGGGATATGTTTTCTGGTATGTCTAATCTCACCGCCCTTAATCTCTCCAGTTTTGATGTCTCACAGGTGACGGATATGAGCTCTATGTTTAATGGCGTATCTAATCTTACCACCCTCAATCTCTCTAATTTTGATACCTCTAAGGTGACGGATATGGACTTCATGTTTTCTGGTATGCCTAATCTCATCACCCTTGATATCTCCAACTTTAATACTTCCCAGGTGACGAGCATGTATGGTATGTTTTACCTTAAAGATGAAGATATGCTTAAGGATAAACTAGAAAAAATATACGTAAATAATGATTTTAATACTGCTAAACTTACAGACTTTTCAAGAATGTTTAAAAATCGCAAGAAGCTTCGTGGCGGTGCTGGCTCATATTTAACTGATCCATCCACTGCCGATAAAACCTGGCTTCGTATAGACGACCCGACCAACGGCCGTCCAGGCTACTTCACTAGAAAACCATAATTAGACTTTTTGGGTTTGTAAAAAGAGAACACCGCTCCCCATTTTTGTAACTTCCAAAAAAGAATACCGTCTTACCTTTTTATATGCTTAAAAAAGAGGATACCGCTTACCTCTGACGGAGCATAAGCTTGGCCGAGCGGCCTAGAGCGTCTCCGGAATGGGGTATGCGGTATCCTCTTCCTCTTGAGCGGTCCGAAAAAAGGCATGCGATATTCTTCCTGCTAGTTTTGCAACAGCTTGGCCAGTTTTGCGCGAAGTCCTGTATCTTCCTCTTCACTATTCAGGGTATCCACCGTCACACGTAGAAGTCCAAAAGCCGTAATAAAAGAATAATCTAAATCAATTTCCGTCGTGTTCTGAATGTCTGGAATATCTACGTCGTCCAGCAGATGAATCACTGGGCGTCTGGCGAAAGGTAAATCTTCGTACCAATCTGAAGTGGCTAGTGCTTCTTGTAAGGTCGAAAGTCCAGCTCCACCACCACAAAGTAAAATTTTATTTGGCAAAGCTTCAAGCAGGGAAAAATCAGATAATGCCAAACCTACACCAGAAACCCAAACTTCGGTATTATCCGCGATGGCTTTTTCTACCTTCTTCATACGGTCCGGCACGTTCAAAATATTTTGCACTTCATTCATGCGCTCTGCATCAGAAACCGTCAAGGTCTTCAAGGTGTGTAAATCATTGGATAGTAATCCGCTATATTGAATTTTCATTAATTCTGCCGTATCAAAATCGAGTCCCACCCGACTAGCTACCTGATGCGTAAAGCTACGACCACCGATGCCAAACATCTTAGTCCCCTCTACTCCACCATTATCCACCACGGCAATATCTGTCGTACCACCACCGATATCCATCACGATGGCCGAGAGATTAGAGTCCAGATTATTACCAAGACAAGCTCGACAAACCGCAAACGGCTCTACCGCTACGGCGACAAGATCAAGATTTAGTTCCGCGCAGACTTTTTCAATTGCCGAAATATGCACTAATGGCGAAAACGCGGTGTAAAATTGCAAGACCAATTCTGAACCTTTAAAACCAATCGGATTACTAACTTTATATCCGTCAATCGAAAGGGAAACGATCGCTGAGTTAATCAAGCGGACTTCCACGTCTGGGTTGTCAGTTTCTAGTGCAACCTCTTCACGAGCTTGCTCTTCAGCCTTATCTTGTACGCGTTTAATAATTAATTGCATTTCCTGATCAGAAATTGGCTTATTGCCGTCTTTGCGACGATACCTTACTGTCTTGGTATTGCCTTTGATTAATTCACCGGCGATACCCACTGAACAGGTTCTGGCTACCACGCCAGCCATATTTTCTGCGCGTGACAAAGCCTTTTCGCAGGCAGTAATCACCGCTGGAATATCCGCAATCGCCCCCGCATACATGTTGCCCATCGCCTGATGTTCTTTACCGACACCACGAATAATTAACTTATCACCTTCTTGACGCTCAGCGATTACCGCCTTGATATATTCGGTACCAATATCTAGCGCGAGAAGCGTTTCCGGCATTTCGTTTTCATTCTTCAGGCCATGTGGAATATTCATAAAAATCTCGTTTACTTTTCCTAATTATAACACATTAAGCATAATTACTATTTCACGCCAAAAAAGTTTGTGCTAAAATAAAATTGTTATGCCAATCATCACAAATCTCTTCCCAGATATTTTTCTGGTGTCGCGTCAAAAAATCATTCAGAAATTCTGCGCGGCCCTCTGCCTTGGCTTGGCTTTTAATTTGTTGATGATTACGCAAAATACTTCTGCTTTTACCCCAAGACTCAGTGTTTCAATCGACCAAACTCAAATTTCTAACATCGATGGTACCGATATTATCTTCGGCTCGAATCCAGGTCGTAGTTCCAGTGTGCCATTTTCGATCAATGTAAATACTAATAACCGTACTGGCTACAAAGTTTTTATTTCCGCCAAGGATGAAAATACCGCGCTAAAATCTGGTGGTCTTCGCATTAATTCCATCGGTCAATCCGAATCACTGGGCAATTTCCAGGATAACGAATGGGGTATCTCCGCTCTCGGTACCACCGGTAGCTACTTACCGGTTTCTCCAGCCTCAAATCCATACAAGCTAAAGGAATCCGATACTCATGCCAAGCAGGGTGACAATATTAATCTTTCTGTTGGGTTGAAGCTTTCTGGTGCTCTTCAGCCAGGGGGTCTATCAAAACCAACTAGTCGTTTCCGTAATTACTAATCCGCTTGATAATATTACCCGCCTCGCTCCTGGCCCAAATATTCAGGCCGCCATGAGTGAATTAACTAATGGTCATCTCGAAGAAGTTACCTCTGTCAAATGGCAGGGTCCTGCATCCTTACCGACTCTCACTCCGGCCAAGCCAACCTATGAAGATTTTGGCTATAAAAATGTCTCGCTCGATGACACCTATGATCCGATTTATCTCTATTACGACCAGGCTACTAAGTCCATGATTTTTCAGTCCACCCCAGCTGTGATTAATGTTTATCTCAATAAAGACAGCTCTGAGATGTTTAATAATCTAACAAAGATGACTTCGATTGATTTGTCTCATTTTGATTCTCGCGAAGTGGAAACTCTTGCTGACTTCCTAATGAATGCTGAAAGTCTTGCTTCTGTTGATGTTTCGCATTTCGATGTGCGCAAAGTTAAGGATTTTCAGGGGATGTTCTATAGTAATTCATCACTCACTTCTCTAGACTTAACTAGTTTTCATACCGATTCCGCTACTAATTTCTATCAAATGTTCTTCTTGTGTAGCCAAGTTTCCGATCTGAAAATTCCAAATTTCAAAACCGGTAAAGTTACTCGCTTTGAGTCAATGTTTGGTTCGATGGATGCTCTGGAATCGCTTGACCTTACGCATTTTGATGTGAGCAGTGGGGAAAATTTTGATTTTATGTTTGCCGGTAACGCTGCAATGACTAATCTAAATATTAGTAACTGGTATACCCCGAAGGCTAAAGACATGAATAGTATGTTCTATATGATGTACGCACTGCCGCATCTTGATATTTCACACTTTGACACTTCGAATGTCACGAATATGGATAGCATGTTTTATGAAATGAATGCCCTTGAAGAGCTTAATGTAAGTCATTTCCGTACCAGCAATGTGACGAAGATGGGTTCAATGTTCTATAACGTTAGTAATGTACGTGATCTGGATGTTTCAAATTTTGACACCAGTAATGTAGAAGATATGCAGGCGATGTTCTATGGTATGGAATCTGTCGAACATCTCAATTTGTCAAATTTTGATACTCGAAAAGTCAAGAATATGACCCGTATGTTCCGCAGTATTAATGCTATTTCTGAGCTCGATCTCTCTAACTTCGATACCAGAAACGTCACCTTGATGCGATCGATGTTTAATGACAATAAAAAGCTTTCGAAAATTATTTTCAGTAAGAAATTTGATACCTCAAATGTAGTGGATATGCAATATATGTTCGGTAGTATGTGCGCTTACAAAGAACTTGATCTCACTACTGCCAACTTTAAGACATCCAAGGTCGGTCACTTCGATTTTATGTTTGAAAACACTCGATGTACAACGCCTGCACTAGAAAAAATTTATGTCGAAGAGGATTTTGACATTACCGCCACGACAGATCCTTCTGTGGCCTTCAACCCGGCTTATAATAAATATATTTTCACCAATCAAACCTTGCTACGTGGTGGAAATGGTGGCTACTGGACCAACCCAGCCGATGCTAACCTCGATGGTTTGCGCATCGATCAGCCAGGACGCAAGGGTTACTTCACTTTGAAGACTCCATAATTACTTATAAACTAATTAAAACTCAAAAAACTTATGCTAAAATGGATAAAGTTTATGTTTAGAAAAATTATTGAAAAATCTAAAACTCAAATTATCCACACCGCACTTTTAACTTTTCTTGTGGCGTTGACTTTTAATGCTTTCTTTTTCGCAAAAAATACGGAAGCCTTGCGTGTACCGGGGCTCGCGGTTTCTTTTAGTTCAACTCCACGAATTAATGGTACTGCGATTATTAATTCTACTACTCAGACAGCGGAATATTTAGTGGCTGTTACAGTATACTCTGATAATCTTACTGGTTATCAAGCGACTATAAGTACAGAAGATAATGAAACTGCTATGACTAGTGTTACTAATACTGATCGTATCGAATCTATTAGCCAGAATACGCCACTAGCAAATTTTCCGACCAATACCTGGGGCATCAGATTGGGGGATTATGGCGATTTTGTTCCTATTCCTTCAGCTTCCACGCCAATGACGCTTGCCCTGTTGGGGTCCAAATCAGTAACCAATACGGACTTCTATCAGGCGAACGTAGGTTTGAAGTTAGCTTCTAACCTTACTAGTGGCCAATACACCAATAGTCTTGTGGTTTCCGTAGTTACGCATGATTATCCACCTAGAGCATTAGCTCTCCCAAGTCTCTATTGGCGTAATGCTATGAAAGACGCCGCTGGTGGGTTTGATAAAATTAAACATTTTGCTCGTAGCGTGACGCCACCAACCGCCGGCGATAATCCAGTACATCTTGAGGATGATGGTACTTCGGATACCGAAATACTCGGTTGGTTTGACCCAGCTGTTGAAACTTTTTATTATTATAGCCTTGCCGATAAAGTAGAACTGAATGGTGATAGCTCTTATATGTTCCTCGACTTTATTAATCTAGCTGATATTGACCTCTCTGGATTTGACACTCGTTCGGTTATCAATATGCAGGGTATGTTTAGGAATACTGGCCTCACTAGCTTAGATCTTTCTAGTTTTGATACTGAAAACGTCACCGATATGGCTGGTATGTTCTATGATGTAAAAAATCTCACAAACCTCGATCTCACTCCGCTAAATACTAGTAAAGTTACGGACATGCATTATATGTTTACCAATATGAGTAGCCTCACTTCATTAAATCTCTCACGCATCAATACTTCTAAAGTTACCAATATGACCGGCATGTTCTGGGGTGTGAAAAACTTACCAACTCTTGATCTTTCCAAGTTTGACACCCGAAACGTCACCGATATGTCACAAATGTTCTTTTAAGCGGAGAAGCTTACTAATCTCGATTTATCCTCTTTTGATACTTCTAAAGTTACCACCATGTTTGACATGTTTAACATGATGAAAACGCTTACTAATCTTAAATTCAGTAAGAAATTTAATACCGGTCAGGTGCAAAATATGCAAGGTATGTTCGCTAACCTGATGAATATTCAGGAAATTGACCTCTCGCAGGCCGACTTTGACACCTCGAATGTGACGAACTTCTTTGGCATGTTTACCTATTATTTACATACGACTGCCCCATCCAAGCTTCAGCGTATTTATGTCGAAGCCGGTAAGGACTTTAATACCTCGAAAGCCGCTCCCACTAACTACGCCCAAAATATTAATTCACAAATCTTTAGCGATCAATTATTGCTCCGCGGTGGTAATGGTTCTTATACGCCAAATCCAGCCTATGCTGATCTCTCTTGGCTTCGCATCGACCGTGGTGCTGCCCAGCCAGGTTATTTTACCGCCAAGTAATTTGACAATCTCATTTTCTTCGCTATAATAGAAATATATACTTTTAATATCCGGCCGCAAGGTCGGATATTTTAGACTAAAAGAAAGGAAAATATGGAAGGTTTAGACCTTAAACAGATGTCTCAGATGGTGAAAATTATCGCCGAAGAGAAGAATCTCCCAGAAGAAACTGTTTTGAATATTATCGAAACTGCCATTGCCGCCGCTTGGCGTAAAGAAGAAGGTGAAAAGGACATGAATGTTCGCGCCGTACTTAACCGCGAAACTGGTGGTGCTACCGTCTTTATCGCTAAGGAAGTAATCGAAGATGGTTTGGCGTATAATCCAGCCACCGAAATTCCAGAAGGTGAAGCTGAAGGTAAGGCTATCGGTGAAACTTTTGAAGAATCTCACCCAGTTACTAAATTTGGTCGCGTCGCTTCTATGACTGCCAAGCAGGTAATTATGCAACGTCTCCGCGAAGCTGAACATGAAGCCATCCTTTCCATCTTTGAAGATAAAATCGGTAGCATCATGACCGGTATGGTGGCTCGTGTCGAACGTAATATCGTGCGTATTGATTTTGGACGTACCACTGGTATTATGCTCAAATCTGACCAAATCGACGGTGAGTATTACCAAGTTGGTTCCCGTATCAAGGTTTTGATCAAGACTATCGAGCGCAACGAACGTGGTGCTCAGCTTCTGGTTAGCCGCAGCTCTGCTGATTTCATTAAGCAGCTCTTTGTTCAGGAAGTCCCTGAAATCGAAACTGGTGTGGTCGAAATTCGTGCCATCGCCCGTGAGGCTGGTCGCCGTACTAAGATTGCTGTCACTAGCACCGTTCCAGGTGTCGATCCAGTCGGTACCTTCGTCGGTGGTCGTGGCGTACGCGTCCAGGCTGTGATGAATGAAATTGGTGATCGTGAAAAAATCGACATTATCAACTGGAGCGAAAATCTCTCTGAGTTCATCCGTGAAGCTTTGAGTCCAGCCGAAATCACTCGTGTCGAAATCGAAGATAAGCGCGCCAAGGTTTATGTCACCGAAGATCAGCAATCTGTCGCCATTGGTCGCCAAGGTCAAAACGTCCGTCTCGCTTCTATGCTTACTGGTATCGAACTCGATATTGAGCTCGCCGAAGCCCCAAAGAAGAAAAAGCGCGCCAACGTGGAAGATTCTTTACTTTCTGCCTTACAGGAAAATGAATCCGAAGCTGAGACTGTAGCTTCTGAAGAAGCTGAGGAATCTGCTGAAGCTGAAGCTAATGCAGAATCTAAAGAATCTACTGACGCTGAATAGAACAGTAAAGAGCATAACAAAAAAAGACCCCGTTCGGGGTCTTTTTTAGCGAACTTCTACGCGGACGCGTGGTAATGAGCGACCAGAGAAGTGAGTTTTCTTGGTTTTCACAAAAGTGACAACACCATCTTTTGCAGCATGAATGGTGAAATTGCGGGACATGTAAGTACCTTCACCAGCAATTTTGGTGCTTCCGGTTTGGCGAACTAAAACTTCACCGTTGCGGACTTTTTGGCCACCAAAACGCTTCACGCCAAGACGTTGACCAGCATTGTTGTGGATATTTTTCGCGGTACCACCGGCTTTAACATGTGACATTTTTTGCCTTACTCTTTCTTAATACTATTATTTCTCGAGCCACAATCTGCCCTTCACGATAATAAATCATGTCAGACTGACTCAAGCCTTGAAACTTTGCTAAATTATAACCCATATCTGTAATTTCGTCAATAATTGAAAGCCTTGAGTAGTGACTATCTTCACGTAACCAGGCCGGCACCGCAATCACCACAGGGGTATCATCCTCAATCTGCTTGGCGAGGTTCTTTAAAAAGCCGAGAATAATGCGTTTACATTTCTGTTTTTCATCTTTTAATTTAATTTCGACTGGTGGTTTTGACATTGGCGAGCCGAGGAAACATTCACACGCCACTAGGCCAATTTCCGAAGCCTTTGGCCAGACAAAATCTGTCGCATCACCAGTATAAATAGAGTTTAGGAATTGATTTTTCTGCTCGATAAGTTCTGGTTTAATCTTAAAGAAGTGAGCTTTTTTCTCGAGCAACCAATCTAAATTCTTCTGGGTGTATTCCATCATGCGTGGATTTAAGTCGCTACCGACTACTGGCTGGCCGAGAATCAGCGCTTCTTGTAAGACTACACCAGTACCACAAAATGGATCGAGCACTTTTTTCGATTCATCAATCTCACCACCCAAATTAATCAAAATCTGTGCGAGTTTCGGTGGTAACATTCCCACCTTGGCATCTCTCGCTGGGCGCATCTGATCGCGTTCACGATATTTATCGATATTTTGTACACCCAGGCTCAGATAGGTTTCCGAACCCACCAAAATCACTTCTTCGGCACCCGGTTTCTCGCCTAAATTATTATGAAAGGCTGTAGCCGAAGAAATTTCAGGTCCTCTAGCTTCTACCACGCGTACATTGCGTCCGAGTTTTTTTAATAAACTCTTCAGCTCCATTGCCTTGCGACGTACCAGATTTTCTACCGCAGACTTTTTATTTTTGTGATTCGAATTCAGGGCGTAGCTCGAAACTCCGATGGTGATTTTGCCCTCAGGTTTTTTTGAATTAATCGCCTCGGCAAGTTCCCGGAAATTACCAGAAAAAATTTGACCCAGCTTAATCGAGCCACCCAGCCTATCAATCGAGACGGCCTTATTGGTTTCAAAAACCGCAAGTTCTGGTCCAATCAGTTTGGCGTTTTGGTCGTAAATCGCTTGGATTTCCGCCAAAGATATTTTCGGAAGTCGTCCCAGCACTGCAATGTATTTCATAATCTTATTTTATCATGTATAATGAAAAAGCTATGTTTAAAAAGATTCTCAGTATTGTCACGTTATTATTAGTCGGTGTTGTCGTATATGGCGCTCGTAATGAAATTGTTTCGGCCTTCCAATGTATTTTTGGTGGCCAATGTATGGACGGTTCGCACTTCTCCATTAATTTCTGGATCGTTCTGCTTTTGATTCCAGAACAGCTCTTCATGTATTACAGTGCCGGTAAAATTTTCTTCTCCTATATGGCCGGGAAGGCTAAATCTCAGAAAAATATCACCAGGATTTCGGCTGGTAAATCTACCAAATCTGAGAAAGCTAAATCTGGAAAGACCGATGCTGATACTGATGCTGACGCAAAAGCTTTCGAAAAGCTCACCACTTGGCAACTTGCGCGTATCTCCTTCGAATTAAACTTCGTCAATCACGCCATTCCTTCTGGCGGTGTCTCTGGCCTCGGTTACATTACTTGGCGCTTAAAGAAGTTTGGCGCTACCGCTGGTCAGGTTAGCTTCATGTATCTCTTGCGCTACGTGATTACTATTCTTGCTAACCAAACTCAAACTATCTTGGCGATTATTTTCTTACTGGTCACTAATAGTGTGCCAAATAACGCACTTTGGATGGTCGGGGCTGTAGCCGCTATGAGTGTCGGGGTGATTCTTGGTATCGTCTTGATGATTGTGATTGTCTCGAATCGTAAACTTATCGACTTTACCGCCAAGAAGGTGGCCGCCATCATTAACGGATTGGTTCGCACGGTTACTTTTGGTAAGAAAAAGCAAATCATTGAGACCAAAAAGGTACAAAAATATTTCTTGGATCTTCATGAAGACTTCCTTACCGCGAAGCGTGATAAAAAGATTTTGGTTGGTCCAGTACTTTGGGGCTTCCTCTATAACTTCCTCGAAATTGCCACCTATGAAATCGTAGCCATCGCTATTGGTCACCCAGAAATCTTCCCACAAATCATGGTCGCAGAAGCTCTCGGTTCGGTCGTCGGTGCGGTTCTTCCTACCCCTGGTGGTGTCGGTGGTTATGAAGGCTCGATGGTTGCCGTGATGACCGTACTTGGTAGCGATCTCGCGGTTGCCAGCACCACAGTCCTTGTCACTCGTATGATTGTCTTGCTTAATACTATCGTTTCTGGCTATGGCTTCTATCAAAATGCCATCTCCAAGATTGGTAAAGAAGAGAAGCAAAAAATCTTCGAAGGGGAATCTGCGGAGTAATGGCCGAATCGCCAAAATATTCCGTCTCTGATTTTATTGCTGTCGCCAACCACGCCTTAGATTATACTTTTCCGGATTGTGTAGTCTATGGCGAGGTGGCGAATTTTAATGTCAGTCAAAATCGTTGGATTTTCTTCGATCTCAAAGATCAAGAATCCGTAATCAGTTGTTTTATGGTCGCCTCGAGTCTCCGCACCCCTATCGAGAACGGCATGAAAATTGCCGTCCAGGCCACCCCGAAGATTTTTAATCGCTCTGGTCGTTTTACTCTCACTATTAAGCAATATGCTTTGATCGGCGAGGGCAATATCAAAAAAGCCTACGAGCTTCTCAAAGCCAAACTTACCAAAGAAGGTCTCTTTGATCCTGCTAGAAAACGAGGCATCCCAACTAATCTCGAACGTATCGGGGTGATTTCTTCTGCCCAAGCGGCTGGTTATGCGGATTTTATTAAAATTATTAATGCTCGCTGGGGTGGTCTAGAAATTCGTGTAGCCAATACTAAGGTCCAGGGTCTCGGCGCGGCCGATCAGGTGATTCGTGCTCTCGAATTTTTTAATCAAGAAAATAAAGTGCAGATTATCGCGATTATTCGTGGTGGTGGCTCGAAAGAAGACCTCGCTTGTTTTGATGATGAAAAACTGGTTCGCGCCATTGCGGCAAGTAAAATTCCTGTGATTACCGGGATCGGTCACGAAATTGACACTTCGCTAGCGGATCTCGCGGCCGATATTGTGGCTTCTACGCCCAGTAATACCGCCGAAATGTTATCAAAAGATAAGAAACTCGAAATTGCCAATCTCTATCGTCTGCTCTCTCGCGCTAAGTTTCAAATCGAACGTAGCTTCGATACGCCAAGACTTGAAAATAAGCGCAACCTTCTTCGTGTTAAACAGCAGATTTTAAATCAAATTCTTCGTGAATTAAATCAGTTAAAATCTACCCAAAAAGTCATCGAAAACCTCAATCCCGAAACCATTCTGAAAAAAGGCTATGCCATCCTCAAAGGTGAGTTAAAAATTGATTCCGAAATTTCGCTAGAAACTCTCGATTCTGAAATCTCCGCTCGTGTTACAAAAATTAAATCTAAAGAAAGGAAAACTCATGACTAAAAAATCCGTTGGCGCTAAAATTGAACAACTTAACCAAAATCTCGAATGGTTCTATGGCGATGATTTTAAGCTCGAAGACGCTGCCAAGAAATACCAAGAGGCCGCCGAGTTGGCTAAGGATATCGAAAAAGAGCTCGAAACTTTGAAGAATCAAATTGAGGTTATTTCTAAAGATTTTAGCATCGAGTAAAACTTTTAAGATCAGTCATCAAAATCCTTAAGCTAACTTGTAAAAAACCTAATTCCTAGTAAAATATAGTTATGGATAATACAAACAACAATCCTTTTTTAGCATCGAATCAATTTAATCAATCTGGCCAAACTCCAGCTAATTTCGGTGCTAATAATCCCTCAGGAAGTAACCCATTCGCTCAGGCTAACCCAGTCTCTTCGATGAATAATTCAACCCCTGCTAATCCAGTGACTTCTGAAGCTCCAGTGACCTCTGCGAATTCTGGCGACATTTATCAGAATCTCTACCAGAGTCCATTCACTCCTGGTATGCCAGCCGCGAATCCTCTTAACAAAAATTATGCCGATATGACTGGTGAAGAACGTAAAGAAGCTAGTCGCATCGCCAAGGCTAAAAACCGCATTGATCTTATGAAAACCGTTGGACTCATCGTGGTGTCTCTTCTTGCAGTGCTTTTCATCGGCCTCTTTATTTGGATGTGGGTGAAGTGGAATGACGCCAGTACTAATGTGAAGGGTAAGGTCGATGTCGCTGTAGCGGAAGCTAAAAATGAACTTCAGGCCAAGCTCGAATCCGAATTTGAAGAGAAAGAAAAATACCCATATAAAGTCTTTACGGGTCCTACTGACCTTGGTGAACTCAGCTTCGAATATCCAAAAACTTGGAGTCTCTACGTTCAAAGTAGTGCCAACCGCGGTGGTGACTATGCCGCCTATCTGAATCCAGGTCAGGTTAATGTGGTCCAAGATGATACCGTGATGGCACTCCGCGTCAGTATTAAGGGTACCCTCTTCGATCAGGCGATTAGTGATTTTGCCGAAAAAGTCCGTTCTGGTGATATGACACTTTCAACTACCGTAGTTAATGGCAATAATGTCAACGTTTACACTGGTAAATTAGATAATGAATATCAGGGAATCATTTGCGTCTTCAAGCTTCGCGACAAGACTGTCATGCTTCAAACCGATTCCACCAGTGTCTTCAGTGATGACTTCTACCGTATTCTCAAAACCGTCAAATTTAATAGCTAAATTTATCCGAAAAATCTGCAACCCCCGCACCATTTTGCGGGGGATTGTTCAAGCATTTTGCCTGAAAAATGGGTGCTATAATTAATTTATGAATAGTGAGGTAAATGGTATTTTCGTGGTTGCACATGACTTGAAAAGTCCGCTTACTCTTATGCGCCAAATGGCTCTCGCGATGGATTTTCAAAAAGATAGCACCGCCGAACTCGAAAAATCTCGTAATAAAATTATTCGCATTTCCGAACGTGCCATGCGTCAGGTTAACGACCTCACTAAAATCGCCCGCCTCGAAGAAGGTTTATTTACCTTAGAGCCAGTTTCCATTCGTGCCGTCTGCGACGATGTAATTTCTGAGCTTGAACAACTTTTCGCCCTCAATCAGCGCAAACTTCGTTTCGAGTACCGCAACAAAGCTCGCTTGGTGATTGGTAATTATGACCTAATTTTTAGTGTAATTTATAATTTTTGCGCCAATGCGATGTACTATTCCACGGTCGAAACCGAATCTTGCCTAATTATTTCCGACAAAAAAGACAAGATTGTGGTCGATGTCAGGGATTTCGGACCGAGTCTCCCTACCTCAGTTTGGCGTCAAATCAAAGCTGGTCTCACTGCTCCCACTAGTATTTCGATGCGCCCTGGAAGTTCTGGTTTGGGACTTTACATCGCTTCGAAATTTGCTAAATATCTCAATGCGGAAGTCTCCGCCGTGCGCCACCGCGACGGTACGAGTTTTCAGGTAATTTTACCGGTCTCACACCAGGCAATTTTACCGATGTTTGATTAGGGGGGAAATGAACCAGCAATCTAAAAAATCATTATCCATAGTCTCACCATCGGAAATTTCGCCTCTGGAAATTTCGCCATCGGAGCTCTCACCATCGGAAATTGTACGACCGATTTTTATCATCGAGGACGACCCAGATTTTGCAGAAATTTATCAAAAACATCTAAAGCGTAATTTTCCAGAAATTCCGCTGCAGATTTTCTATAATGCGATCGAGGCAAACGCGGCCTTTTCAGAACTTAGCGAGGAAGAACTGCCGTCTTTGATTATTTTGGATGTTTTGCTTACTGGCCCAGATGGTTTTACTTTACTAAATGAGCTCCTCTCATATCCGGAAACCAGTCAAATTCCGGTGCTTTTGATTTCGTCATTAAACCTCGGTCAAATGTCATTGCAGGCTTATAATGTCCGTGCCATTCTAAATAAAGAAACTTTCACGCCAGTGGATTTTGTTAATAAAGTTCAAGACATTCTAAAATTAACCAATAACTTATCAGCTCAAAATGATGATTTGGTGATGCGCGGCTTGGAGGGGCGTCATGCCTGATCTGCGTGCTGAGGCGATTGTGCTCTCGCGTGTCAAATATCAAGAGTCCGATCGCATTCTCACACTGCTCACTCCTGAAGGTCGTTTCTCGGCCATCGCACGTGGCGTTCGCAAAGAGCGCTCCAAGTTGGCAGGTAGTATTGAACCTTTCACGGTTTCTGATGTAGTGCTACATTTTAAATCGCAAAACACCGATTCGGGTAGCCTCGCAATTCTGACTTCTGCTACCATGCTGAAGTTTTATCAAAATATCATTACTGACCTCGATACTTTAACTATTGCTTCGAATTTTCTTAAAGTAATTAATCGCCTAACCAACGACGCCGATTCTAAGGAATATTTTCAACTTCTAAAAAATGCCCTTTCGGCACTAAATACAGCAGAAAAATACCAAATTCCGCTCGTTGAGACACATTTTTATCTTAATTTAGCTTTTATTTCTGGCGAAATGATCAATCTCGCTACCGACTCGAATGGCGACCGCCTCACGCTTGACGGCTCCTATAATTGGCATAGTTTTGACCGATGCTTTATTCCAGTGACAACTGACGTTGGTGAATTTAACGCTGATACTATTAAAATTCTTCGCCTCATGACCTCAATGCCAATTACCTCTATTTTGAAAATTAAAAACATCCACACCCATCTCAGTGCATTAAATATTATTCTGCGCACTCTTCGTGAAATGTTTTAACTACCAGAGGTCACCACGCTATTTTTGTGGTATAATAAGGAAAAACTAACCAGGAGTGTTTATGGCAAAATTAGAAGATATTGTCAGCTTATGTAAACGTAGAGGATTTATTTTCCAAGGCTCCGATGTCTACGGCGGTATGGCTGGTACTTGGGATTTTGGTCCACTCGGCGTTAGTTTAAAGAAAAAACTCAAAGATCTTTGGTGGCAATATTGGGTGGAAAATCGTAATGATATGTACGGCGTCGATGCTGCTATCATCATGAATCCACGTACCTGGGTCGCCTCTGGTCACGCCGCCACTTTTTCCGACCCATTAGTTGAATGTAAATCCTGCCACGGTCGTTTTCGTGCCGATAAATTAGCCAAGACCGCCGAAGGTCACGACCTTTCTACGGAAATTACTGGCGAAGAACTCATTAAGGCTCGTATAAAATGTCCTACCTGTGGCAAAATCGAATGGGGTGAAGTCAAACCATTCAATATGATGTTCCAGACTCACGTCGGGGCAGTGGCTGACAATAGTTCCATCGCTTATCTTCGTCCAGAGACCGCTCAGGGTATCTTCACAAATTACAAGAATGTGGTCGATACGATTTATCCAGATATGCCATTTGGTCTAGCTCAACAGGGTAAAGCTTTTCGTAATGAAATTTCGCCACGTGACTTTATTTTCCGTTGCCGCGAGCTCGAACAGATGGAAATTGAATATTTCGTCAATCCAAAAGATTGGGAGCGTATCTTTGATGAACTTCTCGCCGATGTACATGACTTCCTGGAGAACGTGGTGAAACTTCCAGCTGAGAAAATCCACGAATACGACGTTCCAGCCGCTGACCGTGCTCACTATTCTAAGCGTACTATCGATCTAGAATTTGATTATCCAATCGGCTGCGAAGAATTGATGGGTATTGCTTATCGTACCGATTTTGATCTTGGCAATATTGAGCGTGAATCGAAGAAAAGCATGGTTTACCGTGACAAACGCACTGGTGAAACTTTTGTGCCTCACGTCATCGAGCCATCTTTTGGTGTCGAACGTTTGATTATGGCTGTACTTTCGAGTGCTTATCACGAAGACGAAACTAGTGGCGAAAAGCGTATCGTTTTGCAGCTCCCAGAACATCTTGCCCCATATCGTTTCTGCGTTTCGCCTTTGCTTAAGAATAAGCCAGAACTAGTGGAAAAAGCTAAGTCTGTCTATGCTAAACTTCGTGAGAAGTATGGCAATGTCACTTGGGATGATTCTGGTAATATCGGTAAGCGTTATCACAAGCAGGATGAAATCGGTACGCCAAAATGTGTGGTTGTCGACTTCGATACCCTTGAAGACGACACTGTGACTGTGCGTAATCGCGACACTATGGCTCAAACTCGCGTCAAAATTTCAGATCTCTAAAATAAAAAGAGGTAAAATAAAAAGAGACCTTCGGGTCTCTTTTTATTTGTGACGGCATTTATTAAGAGCTATCTTTTGTTATGTATTTAATTATCCACCAAGGTTCGCCAGTCTAACATTATGTGGTCTATTTTTCGCCAAAAAACTCTGCTTCATATTCTGGCCTGATTTTGGCCTCGAATAAGACAATCGGCACCTTCGGTGGCGGTGTAAAATCTGTTGATCTCAGTGGATAGCGAATTTTTGTCGTGTAATATTTATTCAAAATATATCCCAATTGACTCGTATAGTGGCGGTCGGATAGAATTAATTTTAAGGCCAATTGTTTTTGTAAGATCAAGTAAATGGCTTTCGGGGGATTTTTTAATCCTTTCTCGATAATTTGTCCGTTTTGGTTTTCGAGATTTAGTAGTTTATAAAACACTTCTGCCGATAGGGAAAAAGGTGGATTAGAAAAGACCTTATAATTTGTGAAATCGAAATTCACTTCGCGAAAATCTCCATGCACTAGCTTCACGTTATCGAGATTCTGGTCCTTCAAATTATTTTGTAATTTCCTAAAAGTTTCCGAATCTTTTTCGATGGCGTAAACTTCCCCACATTTTTTTGAAAGTGCGACTGTAATCACGCCGCTTCCTGCCCCAATCTCTACCACTGTATCGCGGCGCTTCAGATTGCTGTGCCCAATTAACATTAGAGCTAGTCGGACGTTTTTGAGGAAATGTTGGTCTAGTAGGTGATTACGACTAGGCATTTTTGCCTCCTAGAATTTGACGCGCCTTCTTCAAAATTTCGTTTTCCGCGAAATAATTCTTCACTAGGGAGTTGCCGAAAAGCAACCAAACTTCGTTGATTTTTTGACGACGTTCCTTCGGTAATTCACGGTAATTTTTCATGAGTTTTGGTGCATATTTTTGCCAATTTCGCATCAAACTCACCGGCTCTTCTACATCAGATTTTTCAAAAACTTCGAAAATCCCATCCATGAAAAACCTTAATTCTTCCGGCGAGGCAGAGGCGAGAAAATCATCTACCGTCTTATTTAGGATGTCGCTTAGTTTGGTGTTTTTGGCGCGGCAGAAATGATCGTCTTTAATTTCCCAAGTATAAATATCATGCTGATAGAGATTTTTTGCCTGGCTTTTGACCACCACGACTTTTTCTTTGTGGGTTAAAAGTCGCCCAATCACCGACCCCTCTGGAATATAGCTTACGATTTTTGGTAGAACCCTAATCGCGCCCGTGTCTCTATTAAGTAACTCCTCTCTTAGTCCTGGCCCATCATAATTTAGAACCTTCAAAATTCTTTTTTGCAGTCGATCTGGCGCCATAATTGCTGAATAAACTGATAAATTACCACCTTTCGAGTGTCCGCCGAGGTAAAAATTCTTATAAAAATAGCGGTGCGAAATATTTTTTAAGTATTCTAGCGCTTCCTTTTGGGCTGGGATCTCTGGCAGAAACGACATATTAAAATCTTCTTTCCAGCCAAAGAGTGTCCCATCCGTACCAAAAAATGAAACATACATGGTGAAGAAATTAATTTGAATCGTCACCGCAGAAAACTGTTTTTCCAGCTGTTTATTATTTTTTCGCACGAAAAATCCCACTTTCAAATTCTGAAAGCGCGGACTTTCTCCCAGCAGCTGAACAAATTTCTCGTCATCCGGCCAAGCAAAATCGGAAGTTTTCAGACGCTTCATCGCTTCGGCAATTTCGGAGATTTTAAAATTTCGTTTAGTTAAATCAAGCTGCTTTTTAATTTTATGAAATGGCAAATAAGAGATTCGCGCAAAAGCCAGCTCGTCCAGCTCGGTTATCTCAGTATTTTTTGAGATCCGTTTCTGATTTTCCCTGAGGTAGTCTAGAATATTATTTGCATTCATAGTTATTATATTAGTACTATTTTACAGTTTTTATGATGATTCTGTAAAATATGAGTATTTTTGTATATAAAAAGGAAGTTCCTGCGGCAGGAGCATACTGCCCCGTGCTGGAACTTCATTGCTTTTATATTATCAAATTAAAGAAGTTATGTCAATCTGACGGATATTATAACTCGTGGGCATAAAAAATGGTGGTTCCGACTGGACTTGAACCAGTGACACAAGGCTCTTCAGGCCTCTGCTCTACCAACTGAGCTACAGAACCACTTCCCTAAATTATAGCATAGTGCGTGGTATAATTAAAGTATGAAAAAGATAAATACTGCCCCAATTTCTGGCATGCAAGAGCTTTTACCTCGCGAGCAAGCCATTTTTGATCAAATAAAATCGCAAATTATGCAGGTTTATCATCTCCACGGCTTCAATCATATCGAAACCCCGATGATTGACCGTACGGAAATTCTCCTCGCTAAGGCGGGCGGTGACACTGAAAAGCAAATCTACAAAGTAGTAAAAACTGCCGAAACTTCTGACGACGCGGATCAGGCTTTGCGCTTTGATCACACGGTGCCACTCGCTCGTTACGTAGTTGAGCATCAAAATGATTTAGCTTTTCCATTTCGTGTTTCGCAATTTGGTCGCAATTTTCGTGGTGAGCGTGCGCAAAAAGGCCGCTTCCGTGAATTTTATCAAATGGATGCGGATATCATTGGCCGTAATACTTTACCAATCGGTTACGATGCCGAAGTTGTCGCTACCGCATTTCATACACTTTCGCAATTCGTGAAGACTCCGATTTTAGTACGTCTTTCGAATCGTAAAATTTTGGCCGGTCTTCTCGAAGCTCTCGCTCTTACGGAAAAAAGTTCCGAAATCTACGGTATTATAGATCATGCCGAAAAAGTTCCGGCCGAAGTCACCGAGACTAAACTACGTGAACAAGTCGCTGATGAATCCAAAGTCCAAACCTTGCTGCAATTCGTGCAAATTCGTGGTCCGCGTGCTGAAGTGGCCGAAAAATTGACTGCTCTCGGCATTGAGAATGAAACTTTCGCCACCGGTGTGAATGAATTACTTTTAATACTTGATCTTCTCGAAGCCCAGGGAATTGGTCAATCTGTAATTGCGGATATGTTAATTATTCGTGGACTCGATTATTATACTGGCACCGTTTTCGAAACATTGCTTCCAGAATATAAGAATCTCGGTTCCATCTGTTCTGGTGGCCGTTATGATAATCTTGCCTTGAATTATACTGAGGAAAAATTCCCAGGGGTCGGTATTTCTATTGGTTTGACTCGCCTATTTTATTGTCTTTCAACCAATAATTTACTCGAATCCTACCAGTCCGCTCCAGTCGAGTATTGCGTAGTTCCTATCTCGGATGCGGAAATCGCCTACGCCTACCAAGTAGTCGCTCAGCTGATTAACCAAGGCGCCAGCGTGGACCTCTGTCTACTCGATAAGAAATTAGGTGACAAAATTAAGTACGCTTCCAAGGTCGCTGAAAATGTGATCATTATTGGCGAAAACGAAGTCGAGAACCGTACTTATCAAGTAAAAAACCTCACTACTGGTGAACAAAAAACTTTCGAACTAAACTAGAAAATTTTAAATTAAATTAAAAATCTTCAAAAAAATAGTCACTCCAGCGGCTATTTTTTATATAAAGAAACTAAAACTAAAAACTAGATTAAAATAAAGGCGCGTATTATTTTTCTAAAAACACATAACAAATAACAGAGGTAAAACCGAACAAAATTCTAAAACCGAACACGAATACAGAAAACCGAACATCAAAACCCCGTATGTTAAAATAAATTAAAATATAAAATACCATTTTTGCAATTAGAAAATGTCAATGCTAAAAACATTAAAAATCTCAAAAGTCAATGTTGACGACAAGCAAAAGCATGATATCATAGAAATAAGAATTCGGGCGAAGTTGAGAGACGTCTGAATTCGAAGACAAAACACCTCGGAGGTTGAGTGTGAAGTTAATGTCTATATTGTAAATAAAATACACCTCGGGAGTTTGGTGTATTTTTTATTAGTCTATGCTAAAATATCTCTATGGCACTGTGGCGGAGTGGTTACGCAGCGGTCTGCAAAACCGTGTACACCGGTTCAATTCCGGTCGGTGCCTCCAATTTATCGAAGTAGATGCGGCAATTTTTTAGAAAAAGCCACGACTTTGGTAGTATAATATCTCTAAGCCCGAATGGCGGAATTGGTATACGCGTTCGACTTAAAATCGAATGGAGAAATCCATATGGGTTCAAGTCCCATTTCGGGCACCAACAAATTTTTCCTAAATACTTGACTTTATGTCATATTTCGGTAAAATTAAAACAGTATGCGAGCTTAGCTCAGTTGTTTAGAGCGCTTCCTTGCCAAGGAAGAGGTCGAGAGTTAGAGTCTCTTAGCTCGCACCAAAATTATAATTAATTGCACAT